>CAZLMY010000003.1:82490-85767 GCA_964560845.1 uncultured Occallatibacter sp.
GGTTCGCCGTGCGCGCGGACTCGTGCCCCTCGGCATTGAGTTGCCGTTCGATGCGCCGCCGCTATTGACCGTGGGTGGCCACTTGAAGAATGTGTTCGCGCTGGCCCGTGGGCGCATGGTCTATCAAAGTCAGCACCTCGGCGATCTCGAAAACCTCACCGGGCTCGATTTCTTCAAGGAGTCGCTCGATCACCTGATGCGCACATTCGAAATTGAGCCGCAAACTGTCGTGCACGATATGCACCCCGGTTATCTTTCTACTGAATGGGCCAAGGAGTGGGCACAGCAGCGCGGATTGAAGCTCGTCGCCGTGCAGCATCATCATGCGCACATCGCCTCATGCATGGCGGAGCATGGCTTGACCGGTGAAGCGATTGGGATTTCATTGGATGGCACCGGCTACGGCGCCGATGGCCGCATCTGGGGCGGGGAAGTGCTGCTGTGCGCACCGGGAAAGTCTGAGCGCTTTGCACACCTCGACTATGTGCCCATGCCCGGCGGCGCCGCTGCGATTCGAGAGCCTTGGCGCATGGCGCTGGGTGCGCTGCAGGCTGCAGGCTTCAATGTCGAGTCACAGGAATTATTGCAGCTTCTCGGGGTCGAGCAGAAATCTGCGCGGGTTCTGGAGCGCATGATCGAGCGCCGCATCAATTCGCCGCTCACGTCAAGTTGCGGAAGACTCTTCGATGCGGCTGCGGCGGTGGTGTTGGGACGGCGCACGGTTGACTACGAAGCGCAGGCCGCCATCGAATTCGAGGGGCTTGCGATCGATCAACCGGATGAGCCGGGATATGCAATGGAGTTTGCCGGCGGCGATTGGATCATGCATCAGCCGGTAACAATTTCCGCGGCGCCGCTATGGCGCAGTTTGCTTCAGGACTTGCAAGCCGGTGTGAGCAAGGCGCGTATCGCAGCTCGTTTTCATGGCGGGGTTGCCGCGGCCTTTGTGGGAGCTGCAGTTCTGGCTCGCGCGGTTACCAACACGGGCCAGGTTGCACTCAGCGGCGGTTGCATGCATAACCGGCGGCTGGCACGTCTGTTGCGTGCAGGCCTTGAAGCAGAAGGCTTCGAAGTGTTTCAGCACCGCCGTGTCAGTCCCGGCGACGGCGGCCTGAGTTACGGACAGGCAGCTGTCGCCGCAGCGCTCTTGAGCAAGAAGTAGTTAGCTTCCCAGGTGCACTAACTGATGCGCTTCCTGGCGTGCGCCGAGAATCGAAACGCGGGGAATGCGCCCCCGCACCATCGACACTTCGTCGCAGCGGTGCAGCCGCGGGCACATCTGGCAGTCCTTGAACACCTTGTCGGGCAGTTCGGATTTGTCTTCGACAATGCGAAAACCGTACTTGAAAAAGAAGTCGGGAATGCGCGTGAACAGACATACAGACTGGATGCCGTGCTCTTCGGCTTCTTCAATCAGCGAGCCCAGAATCCGCCCGCCTGCGCCCTGACCCTTGGCCTCGGGCTTCACCACGATCGAGCGCACCTCGCACAGATGCGGTCCATAAAAATGCAGCGCGCCGCAGCCCAGAAAGACTCCGCCGTCTGACTCCGCCACCGTGAAGTCGCGAATGTTTTCGCAGATCTCGGCGAACGGCCGCTTCAGCAGCGTGCCGTCGGTCGAGAGCGAGTTCACCAGGTCAAAGACGTTTGAGGCGTCCTGAAGCCGGGCTTTACGCACCAGCATGGATGTCCTCCCGAGTCAGAATGGCAATGCGCTCCGCTACCTGAGCCAGGGCTTCGTGCACGCGCTCCGTCGCAGTGCCTCCAACCACGTCGTGACAGTCCAGTGTGTTGCGCAGCGTAATGGCTTCGAAGAAATCTTCCTCGAACTCCGAACCAAATGCATGCAACTCGGCCAGAGAAAGGTCACGCAGTTCCACGCCTTCCTTCAGAGCGAAACGCACGGCGTTCCCAATCTTCTCGTGAGCGGTCCGGAACGGAATGCCCTTGTGGACCAGGTAGGTTGCCGCGGCCATGGCATTCAAGTAGCCCGACTGCGCCGCCTCGGCCATGCGCTCGCGGTTGAATTCGAGCGCAGCCGTGAAGCGTGCCACGAGCTTCAACATGCGCGGAACGAAGTCCACTGAGAAGGCTGGCTCCTGGGTTTCCTGCATGTCTTTATTGTAAGCCAGAGGCAAACCCTTCAATTGCAGCGTGACAGCTTCAGCCGCACCGTGGATGCGCCCCACCTTGGCGCGAATCAATTCGGTCAGGTCGGGATTCTTCTTCTGCGGCATGGCGCTCGAGCCGGTTGAAAACGCCTCGGGCAGCAGCACAAATCCGAACTCGGCTGTCGCGAATAGCGTGATCTCTTCGGCAAAACGGCTCAGATGCAGACCGACAAACGTGAGCGCCTGCAGATATTCGAGGATGAAATCCCGATCGCTGGTGGCGTCCATGGAGTTGGACGTTGGTGCAGCAAAACCCAACTCCTGCGCGGCGATGGCGCGGTCCAGAGCAAGTGTGGCGCCGGCCACCGCTCCTGAACCCAATGGACAGTAGTTGAGCCGTGCGGAACAGTCGCGCAGTCGTGTGGCGTCGCGCAGAATCATCTCGACATAAGCCAGCAGCCAATGGGCAACCAGCACGGGTTCGGCGCGCTGCATGTGTGTGTAGCTGGGCATCACCGATTCGCTTGCCGCACGGGCCTGCTCAACCAGCGCGCTGGCCCAAAGCGCAAGCGCATCCACCACAAGGCCAATCTGATCGCGCACATAAAGGCGCAGATCGGTGGCAATCTGCTCGTTGCGGCTGCGGCCGGTGTGGAGCTTCAGCCCCAGGGTTCCCACGCGCGCAACCAGTGCGAGTTCCACGAAGTGATGAATGTCTTCGGCAACCAGGTGATTGCGCACCAGCGCCTGGCCTTCGGGCGAGGCATGGTCGTTGGCGATCGAATCCAGCGCCGACCTGATCTGGGCGCCTTCGTCCCGCGTGAGAATATTCGCAGCAACCAGAGCGGACGCATGTGCCTTGCTGGCGGCCAGTTCTTGAGCCAAAAGCCGCCAGTCAAACACGATGGAGCGCTGCCACTGTTCGAACTCCACATCGAGCGGCTCGCGGAAGCGGCCGGACCACATCTTCACGGATTGTTGTTTATTTGGCATTGATTTTGGGAGCTATTCCTTCTCGTTGACGCTATTCAATTTTGGCATTTCGCTGCCCTTGCTGAGGGTGAGGAGGCCCGCTGCTGCGTAGACAAGGAGCTTGTTGCGGGTATCGATGATGTCGAGATTGCGCATGGTGAGCTGGCCGATGCGGTCGCGCGGAGAGAATGTGG
>CAZLMY010000004.1:0-85073 GCA_964560845.1 uncultured Occallatibacter sp.
TGCTGAAGCGCTTGGCCGCGCCCGTATGGGTCTTCAACTTGGGCATTTTCTTCTCTTTGTCCGGCGAAGTTGAGACAACGCCGCGTCACCCGTGAGACAGGGGTCTCCCTGCCCTCTTGAGGCTTCAACCAGTATAGCGCAAAAGCGGCTCAGCTCCCATCGGGATATCCGCCCCGGTGCAGAATCATGGGGAAGTCGGGCAAGCAGAGTGGTCGCGGGAGCTTGGCCCGCCAGCCATCCGGATAGGGATCGAGGCCCCGAAACAGCGGCGAGCCGGGCCCCTCGGAGGGGCCATTCAAGGCCTCCAGCGACACTCTGAGTTCCGCCACGGCCGCAGAGCCCAATCGCGCCTGCCAACGCGTCTCGATCTCCGGCAGGATCTCAAAATAGGCTTCCCGGGCCTGCCAGCCCTTTGCCGTAAGCCGCAAGACCTTCTTCTTGCTGGCGGGCGACTCCGGTTCAACCACACCGTAGCCGTGCGCCGCGAGATAGCCGGTAGCCATGGCGATGGACTCCTTGGAAACGCCGGCCAGGCGTGGGAAATTGGCGATACGCGTTCCCGGTTCGGCAACCACGCGCAGCACGTTGGCGCAGATCGCCAGGGAAACCGAGGATTCGTGCTCGAATTCGACCGCGAATGCCAGCAAGACCCGAGACAGAAGCGCGGGCAAAGACGGGTCGGCAGGAGATTTCTCGGCTGCCGCAGTGACCGTAGGCCGAGCCGGTCCCGGCCAACTGAACAACCCGTAATTCAGGATGGGAAGGCTGTCGGGAAGGTCCGTGGCCACCTGCCCGGCTACCGCCGCAAGAGCTTGCAGCAGCCGGTTCACCTCCGCGCTGCCGAACCGATCTTGCCAGCGCTTTTCGATCACGCTCGCCAGCGGCGTCCACACTTCCAGAGCCTTGCGGCCGCCTGGAGTCGGGCGCACGATGGCATCCGGGCTGAGACGCTTCCGTTCAGCCCCCCTCGCATCGCCTTCCACCGTGACATAGCCCCACCAGCCCCGGCTCATGCGCTTGAGCCATTGGCTCATTTCCTGGTTTGGAATCCCGCTGCGCCGCTGCAACTCGCCGACGGTCATTCCGTCCAGGTCGACGAACTGCAGGTACCTTGCCCACATGACCATGGACAGCAGCCAGGGGGCGAAAGGGCCTCCCGTGGAGCCGTAGAGAGCCGTGCGGTGAGGCGCCCGGTGCTCGAATTCGTTATCGAACTCGACGACGAAGGCAACCAGTGCGTGGGACAGGAGGGTGGGCAGGGGGATTCGGCCGTCCATGATTGCCATCATAGGACGGCCTGCCACCGGCCTCTACTCAAAACGGTAGAGCGCCACCTTCTCCGTTCGCACCTGCCGGGAATCGAACCGCCAGCCTTGTCCCTGATCGTTCTCGTCGCCGTTGAGACGGCGGCCGGGCACCCACTTGCCATCCTCGAAAACGCCCTCGTCGACTGCCGCAATTCCCACCCGGAGACCCGGGGCCAATGGCTTGAACGACACCCTGAACCCTTTGCCCACGCCCAGAAACGCATCCGGCCCCGTGGCCACGATCAGCCCGTACCCGCTGTCGGCGTGGTGGCCGAAAATCTCGTCCAGGACCACATGCACGGCGTAGCCGCCCAGGTTGAAATCCTCCGACTCATCCCCCTTGCGCAGCACAAAGCCGTGCACATCGCCCTTGGCCTGATGCTCTGCCAGCAGGGGCGCCAAATGGGCAAGCGCAGCATAGCTGGCCGCCAGGTCGCCCTTGGCGTTCTCCTCGTCTTCAATGCCGAAGGGCGAGAATCCAAACCCGGCCTCTTCTCCCAATGCATAGAAGACATTGGCCGCGCCTGCCGCGCCGCCGCGGGTCTCGGGCATGTAGAGGGGATTGCCGTCGCGGTGATAGCGCTTGCACCACTCGGGGAAATTCTCTGCGTAGAGATCCGGCGCATAGAAGTCCAGGCCGTGCCCGGCCGCCTTCCATACATCCACCACCCAAGGTTCCGGCCCGCCGCTGGGATATCCCCCTGGAGGCGTGCTGCCCTCGGCCAGCCAGGTGTTCACATACACGGGAATGTTGTACTCCCCCTTGCCACTGGCAGCAACGGCGTGAACAAACTGCGCATACTGCCAGGCCATGAAGATTTCACTGCCCCTGGGCGTGTCGCCAAAGACCTCTGCCCAAGTGCCGGCGGTTATGGCACCGTTCGCCTCCCACAGTGCGCGCAACGAAGGATAAAGCGCGTCCCGGTGGGCAGCCAGGTACTGCGTGAGTTCCCCGGGGACCGCTGCAGCGAACGCCTTGTTTGCGGCCTCGGAGCGGTCGCGGCTGTCGCCCAGCACGCCGACTTCGTTTTCCGCCTGCATCATCAGCACCGTGTGCTCGCGGCTGTCCACCTGTTTCAGGTGGCGCATCAGGGCCGCAAAGGCCCGCCCATCCGCTTCCCTGGTCGCCGCGCCCATGGGGCTCAGCAACTCGATCTCGTTGCCGTGCACCACCACCCGGGGAAACCGGCGCGTGTCCCGCTTGACCCACACCGGCGCATAGCTCGACATGCCGTTCTTCCACGATGCCAGCCACAGAAAGACAATGTGCTCATGTTGCTGCCGCGCCTGGGCCAGCAGCCCGTCGACCAGCGCGAAGTCGAAAGTGCCCTCGGAAGGCTCAATCAGCTCCCAACTGAGCGGAGTCACTACTGTATTCAGGCCCATCGCCGCCAGCCGGGGCCAAATGGGCTTCATATAGTCCAGGCTCGACGACGAGGAATTATGCAGTTCGCCCGAGAGCATGATGAAGGGTTTGCCGTCCACGATAAGCTGGGTGGCCTCACCGCGCTTTTCCAAGTGAGGCTGGCCGGAGGCCTGTCCCAGCAGGGTGGTGGTTTGAATCCCGACGAAGAGCAGAAAGATTGGCAACGAACGAAGTTGGATTGTCATGGCGACAGGGAGTGTACCACGCTCTGTTGCAGTGTTTGGCAGGGCTCGACTGGTGCATTTCCACGAAGGAAGAAATTGGATTTTCCCGTCCCGTTTTGGATTAGTGTCCCAATTATGCACAGTCCGCATTAGGATGCAGGAGATTTCTCCCACTCTCGCCGGCGATCTCGACGTACTGTTAGGCGATGGCCGTACTGTCAGTCGATCTCGCATTTCGCCGCTGGTCCGATCTCGGTATCGTGATCCTGGATCGTGCCCGGCCCCAGGATTCCATAGGGCGAATCCAGGCCGGAGTTGCTCTGCCTCTTGCTCCGCAGTCGAACCGATTGGTTGAGCCCCCGACCGCGGAAGCCAACATCCGCTGCGAAATCATCAGCTGGGACCATCCCGATTTCGCATCCGGCATCAATGGCGGGATTGTGGACGCCAATGTCCTGGCCGGCCGGCTCAACCATCTGTGCGCCACGCGGGATATTCGGGTGCTGATGCTCGACGGGCCTCAGGCCTGGAAATCCCGGTCGAATGGCCTGGAGCACGCCCGGGTGAGCGAGCGGCAGCTCAATACGCCTGCAAAAACCGGCCTTCCCGGTATGGTGAAGCCTGTGAGCTATCGTCCCTTTGCCGAGTTTTGCCTGGATGTGTACGACGCCATGTGCCGGCGCGGCTGGCGCCGTTTGGATACCTGCAATACTCCCGGATCTCCGCAGGAGCGGGTGCTGGTGGAGAGCTATCCGCACGCGGCCTGGAAGTCGCTCGGTCTGAAGCCCTTGCCTTCGAAGCGGAGAACGCGGGTCAGCGATCTGGCCATGTCGTATGCGGCGCTGCGCTCGCTGATTCCGTTCACCACGGATCGTCCGCCCAACCACGATCAACTGCAGGCGATTGTGGGCGGCCTGCCCGGCCTGGCCATTGAAGAGCGCAACACCGCGGGTGCGCGTTTTGTGGGCAATGCGCCTAGACGCGAAGACGGCCACTGGCGCGAGGGCTTTATCGTATTGCCCCTGCCGCCGCCACGGCCCATCGGCTTGCGCTGGTTGCACTAGCCACCTGCGGTGGGGCCAACCGGCGCTTGCGCGCCATAACCTTTTCAGGCGCCAAAGCCCAGGATCGCAGGCTTAGGGTTCTGGGAAAACCAATGCAGGCCGCCCCTTGGGGCGGCCTGCATTGGTTTGGAGTGAGCGGAGGTTTACTGAACCGTCGGTGCGGTTACCGCGGCAGTCGATTGCGGCGCAACCGGCGGCTTGGGTTTGGGAGCTTCCTGCTTCTTCGTCGGGGCGATGATGGCGTGCAGAATGGTGCCTTCCATGCGGGGCATGAACTCCACAACGCCTGCCTCTCCGATGTCCTGGATCAGCTTGTTGATGATGGCGTAACCCAACTCGCGATGAGCCATCTGGCGTCCGCGGAAGCGCAGGCTGGCCTTGACCTTGTCTCCGTCGGAGAGGAAGCGAACCGCCTGATTCTTCTTGGTCTGGTAATCGTGTTCGTCGACAGTCACGGAGAACTTGACCTCCTTGACGACGATCACCTTCTGCTTCTTGCGGGCGGCGCGTTCGCTCTTGTCCTTCTCGTAGAGGAAGCGGCCGTAATCCTGGATGCGGCAGACCGGCGGCACCGCGTTGGGCGACACCTCGACCAGATCGAGGCCGCGCTCGCGGGCCATCCTCAGGGCTTCAAAGGGGGGAAGAATGCCAAGTTGTTCGCCGTTTTCGTCGATGACGCGGATTTCGCGCGCGCGAATTCTATCGTTGATGCGGATAAAGGATTTTGCCGAACGTTTGTCGAGTGCGATGGTGCTCCTCCAAGAGTCGCCGGTGCCCGCCTCCGGGGACAACCCGAATTCGCCGCGGATACACGAACGCACACTGAGTATAGCATTGGCCCGGCTCTCTTGAACGAGCGGTTTCGGACGGCGTTGCGACGGGGCGGGACGGAGGCTGGGACAGCGCCCAATCCGGGAAGGTGGGCTGCCCGCAAGCCAGGATCCCTGGCGTGCATTGGCAGTTTCCGGCGGGGCGGAATGGCGCTATCGTAATAGGCAGGTCGGAGTAATAAGGAGGTCAGGCGCGATGGCACTGAGCATCAAGTCTCCCGAGGCGGACCGGCTTGCCCGCCAACTCGCCGCGACCACCGGGGAGTCCATTACCGTGGCCGTGATCGTCGCCATGCGCGAGCGGCTGGCGCGGGAAGAAGGCAAGAAACGCGACAAGGCCGGCCTCGCCGGCGCCAGGCCGGGCCTTGCTGAAAGGCTCATGGCCATCGGACGGCACTGCGCGTCGTTGCCGGTGCTGGACCCTCGTTCCCCCGAAGAGGTCGAAGCAATTCTTGAAGACGTCCGGGCCATCATCGACCACTGCTCTTCCTTGCCGATCCTCGACCATCGCAGCGAAGACGAGATCATGGGCTGGGATGAGAACGGGTTGCCCTCTTGATCATTGACTCGTCGGCGTTAGTTGCGATGATGTTGTCTGAACCGGAGCGCCGCCGATTCGAGAAAGCCATTGTCTGCGCGGGAACGCGGTTCCTCTCTTCGGCAAGCTATCTTGAAACCTCGATGATTCTGATTTCTCGGGCCGGCCCGGACGCCGTGATCGATCTCGATCTGGTGCTCGATCGATTCCAAATCGATGTATGTGCCTTTACGGAAGAGCAGGCACGACTGGCGCGCGAAACCTTCAAACGCTACGGCAAGAGCCGGCATCCCGCCAAGCTTAATTTTGGCGATTGCATCTCTTATGCGCTGGCTAAAGAAACCGGGGAAGAACTGCTCTTCAAAGGAACCGATTTCGCTCAGACCGATATCGCCGTCGCCGCATATTGAGCCTTGGCCGCTGAGTCCGAAGCCGCCTCCAGAGTCCCGCCGGCGTTGACTCCTCTCACCCGCAGCCGCACAAGTTGGTTAGGCAGAAAAGATCCCTTCAGTTCCACCGGCAGAAAGTTCTCGGTCAGCGCCGCCGTCAAGCCGTGAGCAGCCAAATCCGCGGGCGTATGCAGGGTAATCGCCTCCAACTCGCATCCGATCAATCGCCTCCGGTGCGCTCTGCTCTTTTCGCTGCCGAGGGACCGCAGCACCGCCAGCCGCTCCTCTACAAGTTCAACCGGAACCGGCCGTTCGGCATGGAGCGCCCAGCCCGGCGTTCCCGGCCGCGGCGAAAACGGAAACAGATGCAAGTAGCCAAAGGGCAGCGCCTGCAGCAGGGCCACGGTCTCCTCGAATTCCCCATCGGTCTCGGCCGGGAAGCCCACCATGACGTCGGCGCCTAACGTCAGTTCTCCGCCCACTGCTCGGAGCAGCGCTTCTACCTTTTCCACGTAGTGCCAGGGGCGATAGCGGCGGTGCATGCGGCGCAGCACCGCGTCGGAGCCGGATTGAAGGGGCAGATGCGCATGGCGGGCAATCCTTCGTCCACCGAACTCCGCCATCAGGCCGATGAGTTCCGCATTCCAGTCCATGGGCTCGATGGAGCTGAGGCGCAGCCGGGGCAGAGCCGTCTCTGCAAGAATCCGCCGCACCAGTCCCGCAAGAGTGGGCCTGGCGCCCGCCATGGCACCGTGTCCCATCCTTTCGGTTCCTTTCAGCGGGAAGGTTGGGGCGCCCAAAACATCCGTCCGTCCTTCTACGCCGGAAGCGGCCAGGTCCCATCCCCAGCGGCCCAGGTTGATTCCAGACAGCACCAGCTCGTTTCCGCCTGCCGCGACAAAGCCCTGAACCTGCTTGAGAACAGTGGCGGCGGCCAGGCTTTTGGACGAGCCCCGGGTTTGCGGAATCACGCAGAACGTGCAGCGGTTGCCGCAGCCTTCCTGGATCTTGAGATTGGGCCTCGTCTGCGCACCGGGCAGCACCTGCGTCTCCTCAAGGAACGAGTGGGCAAAGCGGTCGTCTGCCCAGATGGGGGCGGATTGCCCTGCTCCTTTGAGCAGTGTTCCCACGCTGACCAAGGCTGACTCAGCCGTGCGGTCCTCGGGTCCCCGGGCCAGTCCCAGCGCGATCTCCGGCGCCAGCGCCTTGTGGCTGTTGCCCACTACGGCGGCCACTCCGGCCAATTTGGCCAGTTCCTCCGGTGATCGCTGCGCGTAGCAGCCGGTGACCACGATGCGCGCCTGCGGGTTGAGCCGGTGAGCACGGCGAATGAATGCCCGCGCCGCGCGATCTGCCTCTGCCGTCACGCTGCAGGTATTGACCACGACGACTTCGGCTGCCGCCGGATTCTGCTCGCAGAGCCCAGCGGCACGCAACTGGCCGCTGACCGCTTCGCCATCGGCGCGCGCGGCCCTGCAACCGAAATTCTCCACGTGAAAGCCGGGCATGATTCGAGTCTAGAACCTCGCAGGCGTGGGCGGCACGCGTGGATCTCGCTGGGGTCACACCGTACCTCCGATATACTGGAGAGACCGGAGTTCCCCGCAGGTTCATACACTAGGAAATGGAAATCGCCGCCACCGAAACCCTTGCTCCTGCTTCCGCCCTGGGCGGCAACGGTGGAACTGTACACATTGTCGGATTCACGTATTTCACGGCCATCGTCTATCTCTCCATTGGCCTGCCGCTGGCCGTTCTGCCGCCGTATGTCCACTTGCAGATGGGATACAGCGCAGCTTTGGCCGGGCTGGTTATCAGCATTCAGTACATTGCCACCTTGTTGAGCCGTCCCTGGGCAGGACGCATCTCCGACCGTGCCGGCGCCAAGGTATCGGTGCTTTGGGGCATGGGCGCGTGCAGCTTCAGCGGCGTACTGCTGGTGGCAGCGGCCTTGCTGCGATTCAATCCGCTGCTGAGCCTGACCGCGCTGATCGCCAGCCGACTGGTGTTGGGCGTGGGCGAGAGCCTGGGATCCACCGGCTCCACGCTGTGGGGCATCAACAGCGCCGGCCCCGAGTACACGGCCAAAGTGATTTCATTCAACGGCATCAGCACGTATGGCGGCTTGGCGCTAGGCGCTCCGCTGGGGGTGGTGCTTGACGGCAAATGGGGACTGGGTTCGATCGGCCTGCTGACCATGGTGCTGGGAGCGGCAAGCCTGGTGATTGCTTCTCGCAAGAAGCCGGTCATTGTGGCGCCGGGTGTGCATCTGCCCTTTGCCCATGTACTGCGCCGCGTGGCCCCCCATGGCATGGGACTGGCACTGGGCGGCGTGGGCTACAGCGTGCTGGCCACCTTCGTTACGCTGTTCTACGCCAGCCGCCACTGGAACGGCGCTGCGCTGTGCTTGACCTCGTTCGGAGTGGCTTTCATATCGGCGCGTATCTTGTTCATTCGCGCCATCGATCGCTTTGGCGGCTATCAGGTGGCCATGGCGTGCCTAAGCCTGGAGTCGGTGGGCACGATTCTGCTGTGGCGGGCGTCTTCTCCCTGGATGGCGCTGACCGCGGCGGGAATGGCCGGATTCGGCTTCTCGTTGGTGTTCCCCGCCATTGGCGTGGAAGCGGTAAAGCGGGTCACGGAGAGCAATCGCGGCACCGCGCTGGGCGTCTATACCGCGTTTGCCGACGTCTCCTTCTTCTTGACCGGACCTTTGGCCGGGGCAGTGATCGGGCTCTATGGCTACTCCAGCGTTTTTCTCTTTGCCTTCGTCAGTGTGGTGACGGCGTTGGGCATCGTTGTGGTTCTGCGCCAGCTCGACGCCCAACAGGAGTAGGCGTTCCCCAGCCTCCATACTCCGCTGACCTGCTGACTTTCTGCCCCCTGACTCGCTCCCCCGCAGCTTCCCTATGAAAAAGATCAGAAAATAGCCGCAGCGGACGGCGCTCGAATTGCCTGCAACACTGCAGATGCAGCGCGGGCTCCTGGCAGAAACGAACCAACGGCCGGTTCACGCCATGCAAGCCCTTCCGATCGGAACAAGCCCCGGCGCAGGGAGATGCGCGGACGCGACGATGCTGAAACGGCTCATTGAGGTGATTCACATGCAGGACGACATGGAAGCGATGAAGAAGTACTACAGCGAAGCAGCGTGGGCAAAGATGAAGCCACGCTATGAGCAGGGCCCTTCGCCGGAGTGGATTGCCCTCTATGGCGAGGTGGAGGCGGCGCTCGGTGAAGACCCGGCCGGGGAAACCGCCCAGGCGCTGGCGGCGCGCTGGATGGCTCTGGCCGACGACAGCCCCGACCGCGACGAGCAGACCCGGGCAGGGGCCATCAAGGCCTGGGCCGACCGGGAGAACTGGCCACCGGCCATGAAGCAGCGCATGGAAAACTACCACCTTGACAAGCTGGCGCCGTTCATTGCGAAAGCGGTGGCCGCGCATCGCAAGAAGTACTACAGCGAAGAGGCCTGGGCGAAGCTATCGGCCCGGCCGCAGGCCGAGCAGGACGAGCTTGCCGCGGCCTGGAATGCACTCTTTGTGGAATTGCGCGGAGTACTGGGGGACGAACCGGCCAGCGAGAAGGCTCAGGCTTTGGCCAAGCGATGGCTGGAACTGGCCAAGCAATCGACATCCGATGAGCCGGAATTGAAGGCCGGGGCGGTGAAGGCCTGGGAAGACCACAAGAACTGGCCACCTACCATGCTCCGGCAGGTTTCATCGTTGGAACTGGAACAGCTCGTGGCGTTCGTGGGAAAGGCCATCGCCATCGGCGCAATGAAGGACGCGGAAGAGGACGGTTCGGAGGCGGGGACGGCGGGCTAGTGGCAAAGCTCTTCGTATTTTTCCACCGGTGTAGACTCTCCCCGTGGTGTTTGCCAAGCGCCTTCGCGACGGAGTTCGAAGCGGGTCCATCACCTGCAGCGTGCGCATCTGGATGCGGCCCCACGTGACGGTTGGTGGGCGCTATCGCATGGATGAAGGGGAGATTGAAGTGGACTCGATTGAGCCCATCGGGTTTCCCGACATCACGCCGCAGTTGGCCAGGGCGTCGGGTTTTTCCGGGGTCCTCGACCTGCTGAAAGTGGCCAAGCACGGCAGAGGCGAGAAGATCTACCTGGTTCGCTTTCATTATGTGCCGCCGGAGCCACGGAAGGCTCAACGTGCCGCAGCCAAGGGACAACCCAGAGGTTAAGGGTGTGCACGGACACCTGGATTCTGCTGACCGCATTTCCCAGGAATCAAAATAGAGACTTTGCCGTCCGGAGCGGTTCCCGCAGCGCGGTAGACTGATTGCGGAGATGCCCCAATGAGTTTCGATTTTTGTTGGAGAGCGGGTTCGCTCGCCTTGTTGGCCGTGCTGCTTGGCGCACAGACACCGATTCATGCGCAGTTCAGCGCGCCGGCGCAGGCGGCGCTCAGCGCATCGTCGATTCCTGCGGCAGAGCTGCTGCAGCCCGAGGAGTTGAACCGCATCCTGCAGTCCAAGGCCGGCGACCACCCGTTGGTGCTGCAAGTGGGTTCGCACCTGCTGTTTGGCGAGGCGCATATCGCAGGGTCGGAGTATGCCGGGGCAGGGTCGCAAGCCACCGGTCTGAAGCAGCTTCAAGATCGGGTTGCCTCGCTACCCAAAAGCAGCTTCATGGTGCTCTATTGCGGCTGTTGCCCCTGGGGCCGCTGCCCCAACCTGGGACCTGCTTTCAAGCTGCTGCACGATCTGGGGTTTACCAACGTAAAAGCCCTTTATATCGCCGATAACTTCGGCAGCAACTGGGTGGATAAGGGATATCCGGTAGAACATGGCCGTTAGAAACTGCGCCGGGGCCGGCCTGCATCCCAGGGGCAGTAGGTTCTGGAATCGGTTGTTGGCTGGGTTGGCGCTGGGGGCCTTGCTCTTCGGCGCTGGTGCGCACCCGGCATTCGCGGCCAATGCTCTGCTCAATCGAAAGGCGCCCGTTTTCCAGCGCAAGGATCTGAGCGGCGCGAAGCTCGATCTCGCGCGTTACAAGGGCAAGGTGGTGCTTCTGAACTTCTGGGCCACGTGGTGCGCCCCCTGCCAGACCGAGATGCCGGCCTTTGTCGCGTGGCAGCGGGAGTCAGGCGCGCAGGGATTGCAGGTCATCGGCATTTCGATGGACGACGACGCGGATCTTGTGCGCAAGCTGGTGGCGAAGCTCAATGTGAATTATCCCGTCGCCATGGGCGATGAAGCGCTGGGAGCCCTCTACGGCGGGGTGTTGGGATTGCCCTTGACCTATCTCATCGACAAGCACGGAGTCATCCGCGCGCGCTTTCAAGGCGAAACGGATCTGGCTAAAATTCAAAAGCAATGGAAGGCGCTGCTGGCTCAGCCTTGAGTCCGCGGACCGCTTCAACGTGGCAATAGCAATACTGCACTGCGCCGCTCCGCGGTGATAGGCTTCCCGGTGAAGTAAAAACAGGGAGGACTTGTGCGCATTTCTCTTGAAACTCTTGTTGCAATCGGACTCGCGATCACTGTGAATCTAGGATTGGCGGCGCAATCGCCGGCCCCGGCCCGAAGCCACGCCGGAAGGCCCTCACAGCCTGCATCGAAGGCCTCGGCGCCGCGCGGCAAACTGGCGGTCCCCGATGAGACAGTCACCGATCCGGTAGCCGATCCAAAAGCCGTGCTCACCTACGGCAATGCCCGCTTTACCATCCTCACCCCCGAGTTGATCCGCATGGAGTGGGCGGCGGACGGGAAATTCGAAGATCGTGCCTCGTTCGTGTTTCTGAATCGGCGACTGCCGGTGCCGAAGTTCGCCGAAACCATGCCGCCCAACAGCAAAACCCACATCGTCCTCACCGACGCCCTCACCCTCAAGTACACCGAGAGCGGCGACGGCCGATTCACGCCCGAGAATCTTACGGTTGGGCTGAAAGTGGATGGCGACCCAGTGATCTGGCATCCGGGCATGACTGACCCCAACAACCTGCAAGGCACCACCCGCACCCTTGACGGCGCCTTGGGCGACCAGACCAAAGAACCCATCGAGCAGGGCCTGATTTCCCGCGCCGGCTGGGCGGTGGTTGACGACTCCACACGGCCGCTGTTCGACTCCGCCGACTTCCGCTTCCTGGAAGGCGAGAAAAGCCCCTGGCCCTGGGTGATCGAACGCCCCGCCGGCGAGCGGCAGGATTGGTACTTCTTTGGCTACGGCCACGACTACCGCAAGGCGCTGGGCGACTATGTGCGGGTTGCCGGACGCATTCCGCTGCCCCCGCGCTTTGCCTTCGGCGCCTGGTGGTCGCGCTATTGGGACTACACCGACCAGGAGCTGGACGAGCTGGTGCAAGGCTTCCATGAAAACGACGTGCCCCTCGACGTCCTGGTGATCGACATGGGGTGGCACATCAGCAAGGACCAGTTGAGGGCTGCGGGCCAGGTTGACCAGTCCAGCGCCGAGTATCCCCTGCACGACCTGGGATGGACCGGCTACACCTGGAACAAGACGCTGTTTCCCGACCCCGACGCCTTTCTGAGGAAGATCCACGAAGAGGGCCTGAAGACCACCCTGAACATGCATCCGGCCTCGGGCGTCGAGCCATGGGAAGACGCCTACCCGGCCATGGCCACCGCCATGGGAATCGATCCGGCGAGCAAGAAATACGTGCCCTTCGACATCACCGACAAGAAATTCGCCACCAACTATATGAACCTGCTGCACCATCCGCTTGAGAAGCAGGGCATCGACTTCTGGTGGCTCGACTGGCAGCAGGAGCAGTACACCAAAAAGGCCGGCGTGATGCCCACCTGGTGGCTCAACTACGTGCATTTCACCGATCAGCAGCGCGAAGGCAAGCGGCCCTTGCTGTTCCACCGCTGGGGCGGGCTCGGCAATCACCGCTACCAAATCGGCTTTTCCGGCGACACCGTCTCGGTCTGGGATTCGCTGGCCTTCCAGCCCTGGTTCACCGCCACCGCCGCCAACGTGGGCTATGCCTATTGGAGCCACGATATCGGCGGCCACATGCCGGGCGCGGTCGATCCCGAGCTCTACACCCGCTGGGTGCAGTTCGGCGCCTTCAGCCCCATCCTGCGCACCCACACCACCAAGAACGCTGAGAGCGAACGGCGCATCTGGGCCTATCCCGAGCCGTACTCTTCGGTGCTGCGGTCCACCTTCCAGCTTCGCTATGCCCTGCAGCCCTATCTCTACACCGAGGCGCGGCGCACCTACGACACCGGCGTGGCCTTCTTCCGCCCGCTCTACTACGACTGGCCCAACGACCCGGCGGCCTACAGCAGCAAGGGCGAATACCTGTTCGGCGAGCAGATGCTGGCCGCGCCCGTCACCGCCCCGGCCGACAAGACCACCGGCCTGGCTACGGAGAAGGTCTGGCTGCCCCAGGGCGAGTGGTATGAATGGCCCACCGGCAAGCATCTGACCGGCCCGGCCAACATGGAGCGCAGCTTCTCCATCGGGCAGACACCCGTTTACCTGCGCGCCGGGGCCATTGTGCCCATGCAGCCGCCCATGCGCTACACCGGGGAAAACCCGGTCGACCCGCTGATTGTGAACATCTGGCCGCTGGCGCCCGGCTCCTCGTCGACCTACTCGGTCTATGAGGATTCAGGCGTTTCGGTCGAGTACCAGCATGGAGTTTTTGCCCGCACACCCATCAAGGCCGAGCAGACCGAAGACACTCTGCGTGTGGAGATCGGCCCGGCGCAGGGCAGCTATCCCGGTATGTTGAAAGCCCGCGCCTACGAACTGCGCCTGCCTGCCGACTGGCCGCCGGAATCCGTCAAGGTCAACGGAGTGCGTCTCAAGCGCGCCGAAGTCGGAACCAAGGGAGGATGGTCGTTCGAAGGCAACACGTTGACCACCTTGATTCCCGTGCCCAGCACCGGCGTGGCGTCCAAGGTCACTGTGGAGATTCGCCGCGCCGAGGGCCTTACTGCCCGCCGCAACGAATTGAACGGCTTTACCGGGGCCATGACGCGGCTGCGCGGCGCTTACGACGCCATCAACCTGACCTGGCCTGTGGCCTCACCGCCCGAAGCGCTGGTTGACGCCATGCAGACCGGCGACCGGCTCGGGTACCACCCGGAAAGCATCCTCGAAGAGATGGCGCATTTTCAGGTCGTGCTGCCCAAGGCTCAGGCCGCTGTCACAGGCATGAATGCGGAGATTGCCAAGCGCCTCAACGACTACGCAAAGCGCCTGACCGCCAGCAACTGGCGCCCCGCCAACGTGGATATGGAAGCCCAGAAGCAGCACCGGATCGACGCCATGGCCAAAGCCCAGCAGTTAGTCGCCGAAGCCGGGAAATAGCCTGCACCGGAAACAGGTTTCCCGCCACCAGTTGGGTGTCCCATCCTTGTGACTTGTTTTTGTCACAAGGATGGGGCACCCAATTCGCTATCCCACGCCTTACCCGTGGTGTTCCCCCGAGCAGCACGATCCCTTTACGCTCTTGGGCTGCACATAGCCCTGCTCCGGATCGACGAAGTAGCCGTCTTCGTACTTGTCGCGATGGCGAACCCAAGCCATGGTGAAGTTGAGTCCGTCCTCGTCGCGGCCCTTGGGCGCAAAGTCCAGGAAGTTATAGGCGCCGACCAGGATGTCGAGGCCGCGCGCATAACTCGAGTAGGTATGAAAGACCTCGCCGGCTTCTTTGAGAAACACGCTGAGCCCGGGGCCTTCTTCGCTGGGGAACGGCATCTGCTCGTAGTTGTAGTTCACCCTCCCCTGTGCCCGTTGCTCCGGTGTGAAGGAAACGTGGTAGTCGTAGTTGAAGTCGCTGCCGAACGACGACACCCATTTGAAACGCCAGCCCATGCGCTTCTTGAAGGCCTCGATCTGCTCCAGCGGGGCCCGCGAAATCACCGCCAGGGTCACGTCGCGATTGGCCAGGTGCACGGCGGCGCCATCGAAGTGATCTGCCAGGTAGGAGCAGCTCGGGCACCCTTCGCTCCAGCCCGGTCCGAACATGAAGTGATACACAATCAACTGGCTGCGCTTGCCGAACAGGTCACTGAGCGTCACCTGTCCATTCGGCCCGGTGAACACATACTGCTTTTCCACGCGCTCGCGCGGCAGTTGGCGGCGCAGCCGGCTTACCTCGTCGCGCAGGTGGGTGAATTCCTTCTCTTTCTTCAGGAATCCCTTGCGGGCCTCGAGCCACTCGGCGTGGGTAACGACTTTCGGGGCTTCAACTTGGGTCATGCTGCTGGCCATCGCGATCCTCCTCGGTCTTGGATTGATTGGGGAATGCAGGCGCGGTTTTTCCGGCACCAAACGACTTGACCGCAAGGACTGTCAATCCGCCGGTGGAGATTACTCCTCCGGCGATCAGCGCTGCGGTTGCGAAACAAACTGGGCACATAGGCTTCTCCGAAGTTCCGGGCTGACTCGGAACGAGACGGACTCTTGGTCTGCGACGGAGTGGGTTCGTGCTTTGGGCTCGTGCTTTCCCAGGTCCCAGAATCGGGACCTGGGGCACCCAACGTTTGTGCAAGTTCGTGGGAAAGGAAGTCTAGCTGGCTTCCGCGCCGCGACGAATCCGGTCGAGGAGGCTCGCCCACCCGTGATCGACGCCGCCGCGGTGGTCCTCCTGAATGAAGCCCAGCGCCGTGTGCCGGAAGCGGATCAGCGTACCGCCCTCTTCGGCAACCAGGCGGTATTGCACATTGTTGACCAGCGGATAGGACGCAAACAGCGGTCCGCAAATCTCCAGCAGCGTGGGCCGTTTGATGGCCTGCATATGGCCCCAGAGATGGCCGTTGTCGTTGCCGAGGTCGCGGAACCACCGCCCGCCCGGCCAAGGCTCGATCTTCATGGGCATGGGGTTGCCTTCGCCCGCTTCGTTGCGCGGCCCCATCTGCTCAAGCAGTGCGGCAAAGGTCGCTTCCAGGGAAGCATGAACATGAATTTCCTGGGCGATATTCAAGGTCAGATTCTCTAGGCCTTCCATGGCTACCGTCATGATTCCTCCTTTTTTGGGCCCGGCTGGACCCGGTTCTGCTTCTCTTCCGCGAGTTCCTTCACCTTGACCAATTGATGCGCCCAATAGCGCTCGAAGGTGCTCGCCCACTCGTGCAGAGGTCGTATGGCCTCCGCGTTGGTCTTGTAAAAACGATGGCGGCCGTCCCGCCGAACCTTTACCAGCCCCACATCCCGCAATACGCCCAAATGTTTCGACACCGACGGCTGGTCGAGCTTGAGCGCAGCCACGATGTCGCCGACGGCCCGCTCTTTCAGGGCCAGATACGTCAGAATCTCGCGCCGCCGCGGCTCGGCCACAGCATTGAAGGCATCGGAAGTGGTAGCGGCTCGTGCCATGACCGCAACATACATTCCCATATAAGAATATGTCAAGGGTGATTTTTGCCGGGAGGCACGATTAGCTTCCCAGGCGATCCGGATCGGCGCCGTCAGGCACATGCGCTTGCCGGGTGTAACAAGCCGTGTTACGCTTTATCCGTGATTCGGACCTTTCGGCATCGAGGTATCGAAAAGTTTTTCAAGACCGGTTCGAAAGCGGGCATTCAACCGAAACACGAAGCACGGCTGCGCATCCTGTTGACGACTTTGAACCTGGCGTCGACTCCGTTCGCTATGAACCGCGGAGGCTGGGACTGGCATCCGCTCAAGGGAGACCTGACCGGGCATTGGTCAGTGAGCGTAAGCGGCAATTGGCGACTGACCCTTCAGCTTCGAGGGCCAAGACGCGATCCTGGTGGACTATCAGGATTACCATTGAGGGCTTCAACGATGACGATGATGTTCAGTCCTGCCAGCCCTGGCGAACTGCTGAAGGATTTCCTTGGCAAAAGGACCGCGACCGAACTCGCCAATCACATTGGCGTGGCGCGCGCCACCATCTCGCGAATCCTCAACGGCCGCACCGCGATCTCGGTTGACCTGAGCATCCGGCTGGGCGAGGCCTTGGCGTTGTCCCCTGACTTCTTCTCGAAAGCACAACTTCAGTACGATCTTTGGATGGAGTCGCGCAAAAAGCGGCAAAAGATCAAGCCGCTGGCCGCCTGAGAGACACGGCCGATCCAGAAATCCCCACTCTTTTGGCCGACCTGTACCCAGGGCGGTGTCGATTCGCCGGGGTCTCTTGCGAGGCGGAAATGAAAACGTTTGCCGCAACTCCCTGAATCGGTTTATCCTTCCACATCATGAAGATTCCGGCACGTTTTCTGTCCGCTGCACTGCTGTTGGCTGCGCCCTTGCTTTTTGCGCAAGCCCCCGCCGCCAATCCTGACCCGCTGGCGCCAACCCAGGGCGTCAAGTCCGCCGCCGAGATCGATCGCGAATGGCAGCAGTCCGTGGCCAAGTACGAACCCGAGCGCAAACGCCTGCTGGCCATCGAAGAGAAGCAGGAGAACGACGGCCCCTACCGCGCCGATTGGGCCACGCTGATCAAATACCAGCAGCCGCAGTGGTACAAGGACGCCAAGTTCGGCATTTTCATCCACTGGGGCGTCTACTCCGTGCCCGCCGCCGAGAACGAGTGGTATCCGCGCAACATGTACAAGCCCAGCGAGGGCGCATACAAGGACTTTCAACAACGGTTCGCCTCAAAAGACCCCGCCGAGAAGGACGAAAAAGGCTACAAGGATCTGATCCCGCTGTTCCGCGCCGAGAAGTTCGACGCCACGGCCTGGGCCGCGCTTTTCAAGGAATCCGGCGCGCAGTATGTGGTTCCGGTTGCCGAGCACCACGACGGTTTCTCCATGTACGACTCCGGGCTCTCCGACTGGACGGTGGTGAAGATGGGCCCCAAGCGCGACACATTGGGCGAGCTGGCGGCGGCCATTCGGGCCCAGGGACTGCACTTCGGCCTCAGTTCCCATCGCGCCGAACACAACTTCTTCTTCGAAGGAGGGCGCCAGATCCGCTCCGATGTCAACGATCCCAAGTATGCCTCGCTCTACGGCCCCGCTCACCAGTGGTTTGCCGCAGGCGGCGACGCTCACGGTCTGGACGACGATTGGACTTGGGTCAGCGACGCCTGGACCCGCGACTGGCTGGCCCGCGATACCGAGATCATTGAGAAGTACAAGCCCGAGCTGGTGTACTTCGACTGGTGGATCGGCCATCCGCGCTTCCGCGGCGCGGTGACCCAGTTCGCCGCCTTCTATTACAACTTTGCCGCGGCCAACGGATATACCGGCATCATCGATTTCAAAGACTTCTCGCTCAACTGGAAATCGGGCACACGCGACTTCGAGCGCGGCCAGCAGGACCACATCATCGCCGACCACTGGCAGACCGACACCTCCATCAGCAACGCCAGTTGGGGCTACATCGAGCACGACACCTTCAAGACGCCGGATTTCCTGGTCCGCCAACTGGTGGACATCGTCAGCAAGAACGGGAACCTGCTGCTGAACTTCGGACCGCGCTCCGACGGCACCATCCCCGACGAGGTGCAGGTCACTCTGCGCGAAATGGGCGCCTGGCTCAAGGTGAACGGCGAGGCCATCTACGCAACCACGCCCTGGAAGACATTCGGCGAGGGGCCGACGCAGGTCAAGGCCGGCGCCTTCCACGACACCGAAACCAAGCCCTATTCGGCGGAGGATTTCCGCTTCACGGCCAAGGGCAGCACGGTGTACGCAATCGGCATGGCGTGCCCGGCCGACGGCAAAGCCACCATTCATTCGCTGGGCTGGTCGCACGAGGGGAACTCAGTTCCAATAGCGTCCGTCGAGTTGTTAGGGTCGACACAGAAGGTAACCTGGACCCAGGCGGCGAACGCGCTTGAGGTAACTCTGCCTGCTGGGACCGCCTGTAAATATGCCTATGCGTTGAAACTGACCCCGGCTGTCAAGTAAGACCGGGGCGACTCAAGGGAATCCCCCTTCCAAGCGCACGAATGCGATTGGAAGGGGGATGGGAGATTCGCAGCGTCCCTCCGGGAAGCCGTGTTTTCGGGTTGGATCTGCAGTGGCCGGGGCGCCAAACATCGCAACAGAAAACGTTCCTGCGATTGCCTGCGACGAGGCTAGAGAGCCAGACAGACGGTGGCGTCTTTCTGGATTCCCGAAAGCTGTTCTCGATCCAACCGATAAAGCGGCTTCGACAACAACCCGATTAGACTTCCGACGGCTCCTTGGTATGCTTCACCACATACATAGCGGCGTCACCGGCCCTCAGCAATTCTTCCCGCGTCTCTCCGTCATCCGGGAATAGAGCCACGCCAATGCTTGCTGCGCCTTGAAGCGTATGTCCCTCAATCAGGAAAGGATCCTCGAAGCAGCTTTCCAGTCTGGCGACGATCCGATCCAGGTCCGGGAAGCGGTGCTGTAGCGTCACCACCGCGGCGAACTCATCTCCACCCAGGCGGGCCAGCATGTCTTCACCCAACAGCTGCCGGTTCATGCGCATGGCGACCTCCTGCAGAAAGAGGTCGCCCGTCTGGTGCCCCCAGGTGTCGTTGATCTGCTTGAATTTATCCAGGTCGATGTAGATCAATCCGAAGAGGATCTCATTCTCCCGCGCCTCCTCGATCTTCGTCTGCATGAACTTCTCCAGCGCAAACCGATTGGGGAGTTCGGTCAACTGGTCGAATTCCGAGCGGTGGCGCAGATCGGAGTAGAGGCTGCGCGTCACGATGGCCAGAGTGGCCAGTCTTGCGCCATCGTTCAGGGTCACACTTTCTCGAGGCGATGCCGGAGCATCCGGATCGAACGCGGCGAGAAACGAGCCTGCCTCGATATTGGGACAAGAATCAAGGTCGGCGCGGGCAACTCGGTGGTTGTTGAGTTGCTGTGGACGATCTCCGAATCTCGACCCATCGCCAATCTCGAACCAGCAAGGTGCACCGCCGAGCACGGCTGCAGACATCGAGGCGATTTCATCCAGGATGTCGCATAGGGGGCGGCTCCCATTGATGTCTTCGAGAATGTGGCTACGCCGGCGCTCCAACTCGGCCTCGGCTTTGTTGCGTGCCGAAAGGGCTGCGGATTGCCGTCGCATTTTGTGCTCGAGAGCCCAACCTCTGGAGCCGACGATGGCCATGCCCGCCAGGAGCAGCCCCACCACGATGACCAGGTTGCGAATATTCAGCGGGGAAGGCTGCGCAATTACGTCGATATCGTCGAATGAGCGCAGCAGGATGTAGAAGGGGACGTCGGGTGCGTAGGGACTCGAGTCCTCCTGAACACAGATGCCTGTGACCCGTATGGTGGAGCCGACCGGTGTCTCTTTGGCAGGCGGGACGTCGCCACCCGCATGGCGATAGATGGCGGAAAACAGCTTGCCGTCGGTAGCCAACACATATTCGTCGCGCGATGCCTCGCGAACCTGGGCAACCACCCGCCCTTCGATGGAGACCAGATCGTAGTGATGGCCGTTTCCCAGAGACGCAGCAACCCCGAAAGGTGTGAGCTTCTGGTAGGTGGTAGGTAAAGGCTGCACGGGAGCCTGGATTAGCAGATCGTGAATCTCGCCTTGTGCCAGGTTCAGAAATCCGTCGTGAACCTCAGGAAAGCCGATTGCGTCGGCGAGGTCGCCGATGCGCAAGGGGACCCGCGTGTGGGTCGAGACCCAGATGCTTTTCTTGCCATCTTGCAGCACCACGGCTTTGCCAGGCTGGTAGTACGTGATGACGCCGTGCACCAGAACCCGCTGGGTGGAATCCTGAGTATGAGTGACGGCCAGAACGCGATCCATGGGAGTGGGTGACAGAGACCAAGGGTTGGTAGCGGCGCGTTTGAGAATTTTGACATCGTTCAACGATTGAAGGTGGAGCAGAATACCCGTCTGCTGCATCTTGCTGTCGAACTCTTCGGCAGCCACGCCGACGAGTTCGACATCGGCGTCCAGCAGCTGTTCCAAGGCGGAGGTATCGTTTCCGTCCACGTTGGCGTTGATATAACCGCCGTCAACCCGCAAGCGGAGGCGGATGGAGTCCCGCGTCCCCGCCAGAATATCCGCCGCGTGAACCCTGCCCTGCACGGTCACAAACAGGCAGTCGGTTTGGGCATGGGCCATCTGATCGAAGGTAACGGGCACCGGCTTTGGCAAAGCTCCGTGGCCGAGCACCGATATGCGGTTGGCGAAGACGAAGGGTTTAAAACTCGGCAGCGTTGTTCCTTCAACCCTGATCCGATCGCCGGGAATTACCCCCATGTCGGTCGGAAAATAGACATAGATGCCCGCGTCTCCATCCTGCACAAACAGTGTGGTTTCCCAGCCCCGGTAATAGGTCACGGTGGCCTCGAAGTCCACGGGCAGTCCTTGGCTGGCCTGCGCATTGTCCAGGGCGTGAATGGCGCTCAACGAAGTCAGCGTGGCGGGAGGCGATGCCCAGACCAATGTGCCAAAAGCGACGGTGAACGCTGCAGCCAGCATCTTCATCGGGTTCAATCCAGTGTCGCGTGTAGTGTGGTGCAGGGCCCGTTTAAGCTCTTATCGGCAGCGGCCCGAATCGAATCACTTTGGCGTATGCAAAATGTTGCAGAATGGGAACTTGCGTCTGCCTGCGAGCGGCGCGCATCCCCGCCAGGAATAGGCGCGCATGCTGGATTCGATCGTGATGAAACAACGGGGCTTTGGCCCCGGAGGTACGGTTTTGGGGCGCATTTGCCCAAAAGTTCCCTTTTGTTTCACAGCTTGTTAAGCCCTAATCGGTGCTTTTTGGCGCACCCGTTTAGGAGGGATTCCACGACTCACATGCTGTTTATGCCGCTGCGAAGTGGGCGGTCAAAGGGTCGGGGAGGCACAATTCCTTCGAAGCTACCCTGTTTAGTCCAGATCCTGCGTCTTGGTTCCCTCGGGAATCTTGATGGAAAACTGGTCGTCGCTCAGGGGCACGTTTTCTTTCACGCTATCGACAGTGAGAATCACCTGGATCTCTTCCAGCGGGCGCTTGATGGTGACCGACGACGGGTAATTGGCCCCATCGAAATTCTGATAATTGGAATAGAAGACCTGAGTTTCGAGATTTCCCTCGGCATCGTAAATGTCCTGTTGATAAGGCAGCAGGTCGTCGCGGTGGAAGTAAACCACGCGTTTGGGAATCTCTTCCTGGGTCCCTGGCTTGGGCAGGGTGATGCTCAGGATGTATTCGGGCACTGACACCAGGTGCTTTTTGGCGGCGTCTTCGTCCATCTTGGAGGCGGAGGTGACCGAATAGTGGTCGTCCGGCTCCAGGCCGCGGACAATCATGGCATCCAGGAAGAACTCGGGGCGCAGGTTTTCCAGGGTATTGGCCGACTTCTTCTTCACCGCGTTGGACCCGCGGATCACTTTGCTGTTGGGCGGAATATACAGCGTGAAGCGTCTGCCGTCGTAAACCATGTCGAAGGCGCGCACGCCAAGATATGTGAACAGCACGCGCAGGTCTTTGGGTTTTCGAATCAAGATGTGGCCGGTGACCGAGGAATAGTCCTTGGCCAAGCCTTCCTTTGACTTGATGACGCTGGCCTTCATCTCCACCTTTGCGGTAAGCGACGTGAAGGCATTCCAGCGGTCGTTCAGTTGCGCCACCAAGTCCTCGGGCGTCTTGTTCTGCACCACCAGCGGCCCCTTTGGTATGGGCAGCTTGCGGGTGGTGGGAAACAGCAAACAGCCCGTCAGCAGAAACGGGAAGACCAAGGCAGCAGTGGTGGTAGGGCGCAAACGCAAGTTCACCGGCCACCCGCCTTTTTCACGGCATGGCGGTAGCCGGCTACGTTGTGGCTCTGCTCGTCGAGAGTCTTGGCAAACAAAGACTTCCCTTGGGGATTGGCGCCGGCTGCAACGAAATAGAGGAAGTCTGTCTTGGCCGGCTCCATGGCCGCGCGGAGCGAGCGCACGCCGGGGTTGGCCACCGGCCCAGGGGGTAGTCCTTCATGCAGATAGGTGTTGTAGGGCGTGTTGCGGCCCAGGTCGCTTTGGTAGATCGCTCCCCGCCAGTTGCCTTCCAACTGCAGTCCGTAAATGACCGAAGGGTCGGTCATCAAGGGCATGTTCTTGGCCAGCCGGTTCTCAAACACGCTGGCCACCAGGGGCCGCTCCGCATCCACCGCTGTCTCCCGCTCAACCAGCGAAGCCATGGTGACCACCGCATGAAAATTGCGTTTGAGGCCAAGTTGGGCAGCCACGGCGCGAAAGCGGCGCACCATGGTGCCGCAAATCTGCGCAGATGTGGCCTTGCGGGGAAAGTGGTAGGTGTCAGGAAACAGATAGCCCTCCAGGCTGGTTGCTTTCGGGTCGAGATCGGCCACCAGGCTAGCCTGTTTCACCGCTGTCCCTAGGAAGTCAGTACGCTGGCCGATGCCCGCCTGTTCCAGTTTGACGGCGATATCGAAGATGCTGGCGCCTTCGGGGATGGTTACCGACCGGGTGAATACATCGCCGCGGGCGATCCGTGCGTACACTTCAAGGGCACTGGCAGGATGGTCGAAGCGGTACTCGCCGGCCCGCAGCCGGCCCCGCTTCCAGATGCGCAGCAGATCGAAGGCGTACTGGTTGCGCACAACCCCTGAGGCTTGAAGTGCCTGACCGATGGCCCTGGCCGAGGAGCCCGAAGGCAGATCGACAAAGGTCTCCTTGTCAGGCCCGAACGGCACAAAGACAAACCAGCCAACAGCCGCCGCTCCGGCGAGCAACAGCAGAAGCATGGACAGCGCCACACGCGCCGTGCCAGAACTCTTCTGTTTTCTGCTATATCGTCTGCGGCGCACCATTCGCTGCGGTCAACCCTTCGTTTGGTTATGAGACGTTGAGGATCGCTGATGAGACCCTATCCATTCGATTGTAGCGGGAGCGGTTCGGACTGGCCGGGCATTTCTTCGCCGGAGGGAGCTTTCAGGCAGTTCCGCGGTGCAGCCGTTCTTTCCCTGTAAGCTCAAATTCAGGAGTCTCATGCTCGAATTGCGCCCTCGTTATCTTGCTCTGGACATCGGCAACAAACGCATCGGCGTGGCTGTGAGCGACGAGCTGGGCTTGACTGCGCAGCCGGTGTTGACGCTGGAACGACGCCACAATCGCCGCGAGGATCTGCGCTCGCTGGGGCGCCTGGCGCGGCGCTTCGGCGTGGTGGGCATCGTGGTGGGCAACCCCGTGCACCTTTCCGGCGACCTGAGCCCGCAGGCGGTGAAGACCCAGGCCTTTGCCGCCGAACTGGGCGAGTTGACCGGGCTGCCCATCTATTTGTGGGACGAGCGCCTGACCAGCCGCGAAGCCCACCAGATTCTGTACGAAGCCGGACACGCCCGCCAGGAGCACCGGAAGGTGGTTGACCAGGTAGCCGCAACGCTTATTTTGCAGTCATTCATGGAGAATCAGGGAGCAGGGACTAGGGAACAGGGATCAGGGTTGGGCTCGGGCGATCCCGAAACCGAGCCTCTGGAATAGGGCCTTGTGGCCCCCAGAGCGGACCGGGGCGCGCAGGCACCCTGTTCCCCGATCCTTAATCCCTGGTCCCTGCTTCTGCGTCCCCGCGTATAATGAGAGTTCAAGTTCTTCTATCTCACGCGGACTGAGCTGACTCGCTCACCGCTCACGGAACCAGGATGCCAGAGCACATTAAAAAGCAGCTTCTCGCAGAGATCGCGATCATGGAGCACGAGCTCGCCCACGAGCTTCCCGCGGAGATCAAGAAAGCCGTGGCCATGGGAGACCTCTCGGAGAACGCCGAATACCACATGGCGAAGCAACGCCAGGTGTTCGTCAATGCGCGCCTGGGCCAGCTCAAGCGGCGCATGGCCGAACTCTCCTTGGTCAATCTAACCAACATTCCCCGCGACAAGGCCGGTTTCGGTTCCACGGTGGTGGTCTACGACTCCACCAAGGACGAAGAGATCGTGTATCGCCTCGTAACGAGCGAGGAATCGGACGTCTCCAAAGGGCTTATTTCCACTACTTCGCCGATTGGGCGCGGGATTGTGGGCCGGCGGGTGGGCGACGTGGCCACCATTGTGACACCCAACGGCAAGCGGGAACTCGAGATTTTGAAACTGACCACCATTCACGATGAAGCCGAGGCTGCCGAGAAGAACGGGGCCAACGGCGCCGCGACTGAGCAGAAGTAAGGAAGATTGGAATGACCTGGACTAGCGCCTTTGGCCGCACGGTCGGCTGGCTCCTCGATCGCCTCGTACACGGTCTGGCGCTCACCCGCATCTCTCCCAACGCCCTCACCGCCATCGGACTGGCCATCAACATCGTGGCCGCGTTCCTCTTCGGCCACGCCAACGCCGCCAACTCCGGCATCATGTTCTTCTACGCCGGCCTGGTGATCTTTGCCGCCGGCGCCTTCGACATGCTCGACGGACGTGTCGCCCGCCGCAACAACCAGGTCACCGTCTTCGGTTCCTTTTTCGACTCGGTCATCGACCGCTATTCCGACGTGGTGCTCTTTTTCGGCCTGCTGGTCTACTACGGCCGCATCAACCGCATGCGCTACGTGGTTCTGGTGGCCTTCGTGATGGTGACTTCGCTCATGGTGAGCTACACCCGGGCCCGCGCCGAGGCTTTGATCGGCCAGTGCAAGGTGGGCTTCATGGAGCGGCCGGAACGGATCGTGTTGGTGATCCTGGGCGCGCTGTTCAACTGGGCGGGCGTGATGGCCCCGGCGCTCTGGGTGCTGGCCGTGCTGTCGACCATCACCGTCGCGCACCGGATTATCTATACCTATCAGAACACCAAGCAGCTGACGCCGCTGAGCTGACCGGCTGCTATCTAGCAATTCACCTTGGCCGCCGAGCAGCCTGCCTGCTGCGGCTCCCATTGGACCAAGAAGCTCGTGACCGTGGCCGGGTCCATGCGGCGCATGGATTCAAATTCGCCACCGCGCTGGCTATAGAGCAACTCGCCCTTCTCGTTGAGCACGGCCATGGCTGGAACCCCCTTGTCCAGCGGCACGGCGTAGCGGCCGGCAATCTCCTGGTTGGCGTCCATGTGCCCGATGTTCACGTGGACCAGGACAAAATTCTGCTCCAGAATCGCTTCGTTGGCGGGGGCGTGCAGGTAGATGTCCAACACCTGGCAGTCGCCGCACCAATTGCCGCCAAAGTCCACCAGGATGCGCTTATGGGTGGCTGCGGCGGTTTTGAGCGCTGCGGCCAAGTCGGCAGGCGCCTGCTCCGGCTCGGGATAGAGGGCATGATTCACGGAGGGCGCCGGGGTTTCCTGATGGGGCTTGCAGGCCGACAAGGCCACTACGGCTGCCAGCACCAGAACGTTGATGGTCTTCAAAAGTCGATCCCTCCGCACCTGTTCTCAGTCTGCCACAACCAAGACGCCCTATTCCATTTTCATGGCGCGCTTTTCCGCTGTTGGCGGTTATCCTGAAGTGTGATCAAAGCGCTGCGCCAACGTTTGGAGTCGTCGGCTTACCCCGACCTGGGGACCATGATGGAAGGGTATGCGCAAGCCGCGGTCGAGCTGGCCCGCACCGACTTCAAGCAGCGCCTGGACTTCAGCTCGGAATCGATCGACGCATTGGACGACATCCTGGTGCTGGTGAGCGAGAGCCCCGAGCTCGATCTGGATTTCGAGGTACGCCTGTGGGGCAGCTACCTGGGAGAGGTTCTGCGCCGCCGCTATGCCGGAGGCTGGGAGATGACTCCCTATCCCGGCGGTGCGGTCGCGGTTCCAGCCGTGGACGTGCGCGGGTCGAGGCTGTTTCCGCTGATGAAGGTCTACCGCCGCCTCACGGCGGGCGAAGAAGAGGACCTGCGGGCTTTTTACAGCATGGTGACCGAGCGCCTGGGTAGACCGGCGCAAGTGAATTGAAGCCGGCTGCGGGCTCTGCGCGGTTCCATGCCTTTGTGCGACAATGAACCAGTAATTGTGCGCGCCGGCTCTGCGCGGTGCGCTGAGGAAGGGACAATGGGCGATCTACTTCAGCCATGGCACCTGATCGTTCTGGCCGTGGTTGCGTTTCTACTGTTCGGGGCCAAACGGCTTCCGGAGTTGGGCAAAGGATTGGGCGAAGGCTTGAAGGGCTTCAAAGAGGGTGTCAAGGGCATCAGCGACCCGACGCCGGCTCCGCCAGCCGCGCCGTCCCCAGTCGCTACGGCTAGTGTTCGGCCTGCTGCAAGCGGCGAGATGGAATACGTGATTTGCACCCGCTGTGGCGAGAAATTTGAGAATCCGCAGGGATTCAAGGTGGCGGACTTTGTTTGCCGATCCTGCAAGGCCCGTGGATAACGGACTGTTCTAGCAGGTTATGGATTGCGGGCGGTACTCGATCCATTGATTTTACAAAAGGCCTTTGCGTGTGCATCGGCCTTTTGCGCGTCTGTGCGGCGCTCCTTTCGAGTTAACCGAAGTCACTCATTGGAAATAAATTCCGTGCGCTCTCGATCCCCGAAGCCTGCGCCTATAATTGCCAGGAAACAGAAATCCCTGTACCAGCCCTATGGCAGATCGCTGTGATCGCACATTGGCTCCGGGCGGGATTAGGAACCTGAAAGAGGCTCGATCGTGGGAGACTTGTTGCAACCCTGGCACCTCATCGTTGTGGGAATCATTTTGCTGTTTTTATTCGTGCCGTTCTGGCAGATATTCAAAAAGGCCGGGTACCCGCCCGCGTTGAGCTTGTTGCTGCTGATTCCCTACGTCAACTTGGTCGTGCTTCTCTGGTTCAGCTTCTCGGATTGGCCGGTTCTGAAGGAACTGAGGCGATCGCGCGGGGAAAATCCTCAGGCATCCTGAACTCTTCTATCGACTCATCAGGGCCACGGCGGCCAGAGCGAGGCACATCCCTGCCAATTGGCGGCGAGTGGGCCATTCGCGGAGCACCAGGGCCGCCAGCAGGATGGTGCCTGCCGGATAGAGCGAGCAGACCACGGCGGCCACATCGAGCCTTCCCCAGCGCGTGGTCTCCAGATAGAACAGGTTGCCGATGGTGTCCAGCGATCCCGCAACGATGCCGGTGAGCCAGAATCCCCGCCAGGGGCCCTTGGGCGGCATCACCAGCAGGCACAGGAGGATGGCCGCAACACCCGCGGCGCGGGCCCAAGTCATGACCCACAAAACGTTGGCGCTGCCGGCCATCTTGAAGAGAATCAATTGCGTGCCGAAGCCGCATCCGGCCAGTGCTCCCAGCAAGAGGGCCAGCGGAGGGGTTCCGCGCTTCGTGGCTTCAGAGTCATTGGAGGCCGGCGTATGGGTAATGAGCCAGATTGCGCCCAGCCCCATGGCCAGTCCGACCATGGTCAGGACGGTCGGCAAGCCCTCGTGAACGAGCGAAAACAGGACCGGGACCAACGCCGTCAACAGGCCGGTGAGGGCCGCTGTCAGCCCCATGGCGCCCATGGCCAGGGCGCGGTAGAAGACGGCCAGCGCGACGGCGCCTTCAAAGCCGCCCACGGCAGCAAAGAGCAACGGACGCAATCCCGCCTGGGTGCTATGCGTAGCTACGCACAGCGCCAACAACACCAGAAATGAAAAGAGGTGGCCGGAGATGACGACCAGCAGGGCGGGCGCGCGACGGGCGCCCATTCCCCCCACAAAGTCCGATCCGCCCCATGTGGCGGCCGACATCAATCCCAGCCCGGCAGCGGTACCTGACGGGGTCACGGTTTAGTGGGTGTCCGAGGCCGAGGGATAGTAGCCCGGCTTGGCGATCACTTCCAACCCCGGCCGGTCTACGCGCACGTCGATCTTGCGATACTTGCCGTCGTACACCGATTCGTGGCTGGCGTAAACGAGCGTGTACTGGGTCCTGGCTTCTTCGGCGATCTTGGCGTAGCTCTTCTCGATCCCGTTGGTCGATGCCTCGGAATCCAACGTGCCGCCGGTGGCCAGGGTGTATTTGGCCAGTTCGTTGTCGTACATGGTGAAGGGCAAGTGAAGGCGGCTCACGTAGCCCTCGCCCCAGCGCGCCGAGTCGCCCACGGCAGTGCCGTAGACCGCAATCTTGTTGGTCAGCAGGTAGCGCAGCACTTCCTTGTAGGTGGCCTTGCTGCCGTATTCCTTGCCGTCGGAGATGACATAGATGATGCGGCGGCGGCCTTTGGGACGGGTCGACAATTCCTTCGCGGCAGCCAGAATCGCGTCGTTCAGGGTGTGAATTTCCTTGGGGATGCTGACCCAGGTGCCGTTCCCGGCCGAGCGGCCCGACTGAATGTTGGGATCGACGCAATTGCCGTTCTCGCGGATGTTGCAACTGGCGAAGGGGCCATCGTTGATGGGCACCAACATCTCGCTGCCTGTCGCCTTGGTCAGCGCCAGCACAGCGGGCAGGCGGTTGCTCTGCGCGCCGGTAAAGCCGGTGCGCTCCTGCGATCCGTTGCTGTAAGAGAACACAGCCACTTCGTCATAGGGGGTCAACGCGCCCTGGATGGCTCCCAGCGAGTTGTTGACCTTGGCCATCACGTCGGAGGTGAGGCTCTGATCGATGACGAAGCTGATGGAAAGCGGGAAGGGATCGACGGTGAAGATGCGGATCGGCTCGCGGGTCTCGTTTTCGAAGACCTTGAAGTCCCGCCAGCTCAGCCCTGCGACCAGCTTGCCCTTGGGGTCCTTTACCGTGACCGGAACTTCGACGTAGGTGGCGTTCACCACCAGGCGCGCGCCAATCTCCTGCACGTCGGCGGTTTCCGGGGGCGCGGTCTGAAACGTGTCCTTGACCTCGTTCGTAGGCGCCTGGCTGCTGGGCGCGGTCTGCTCGGTAGTCGTGGTGGAGGAGGAGGTGGCCGACTCCGGTGGCTCGGTTCCAACGCCCTTGCCCGGCGTAATGGGAGTGCTGGCCACTCCGGAGAGCGGCGGAAGCGCCTGGGGTGTGGGTGCGTCGGGGACTGCAGGTTGCTGTTGCGCCAACGCTGCGGGAGTCAACAGTGGGCCCATAGTCAGAATTGCCGCAAGCGCGATTGCCGTTAGACCAAGCTTCACAGGTATGTCTTCCTCCAAATGCCGTGCCCGCACTCAGAGATCAGTTGCCGGTTCTCAGTGGAACCTGCGCCTGGAATTCAGTCCCCGAGCCGGCCTGCGGTTGCCGCCGCACGGCCTCAAAAGGCGCCTACGGCTGCACTCGTCAGAGTATCAGACGCGCCAGAGCTGTGCTGGTTGCCCTACGGGCGGCAACTTCTTTGCCGGTGCTTCCTTCACCATGCTGTTTCCGTCTAACCTAGCGTATGCGCGTAGCTTTCGGAGTTGCCGTTCTCTTGTCGAGTCTGCCGGTGTGGCCCGCGGTGGCCTGGGCCCAGCTTGCCCCCTCTCCCGATGCGCCGCCGGTGAGCACAGCGCCCGCCCAGGCCACCGAGGACGAGCCGGTGGCCACCTTCAAATTGAACGTCAACCTGGTCGATGTCTTCTTTACCGTGAAGGACAAACAGGGCAACCTCGTCCCGCACCTGACCAAGGACGACTGCACGGTCAGCGAAGACAAGGTTCCGCAGAAGCTGAAAACCTTTGTGGCTGAAACCAACCAGCCACTCACCCTGGGCATTCTGCTGGACACCTCGGGCAGCCAACAAAGGGTATTGTCTCTGGAGCAGGACGTAGGGAGCCAGTTTCTGCAGCGGGTGGTTCGGCAAAAAGACGAGGCATTTGTCCTTTCTTTCGATGTGAATGTGGATCTGCTGCAGGACTACACCAACAGCCCTCGGCTGCTTTCGCGGGCGCTAGCCAAGGCGGAGATCAACACCGCCGGCGGCAACGGCGCAGGGGGCATTCCAGGCGCCGGCGGGGGTACTGTGCCCACCATCGGCGACCCCAAGGGCACGGTGCTTTACGATGCCGTGGTTCTAGCCTCCAAGAACAAGTTGAACCAGGAAACAGGCCGCAAGGCCATGATCCTGCTGACGGACGGCGAAGACGAGGGCAGCCAATACAAGATTGGCGAGGCCATCTCTGCCGCCCAGAAGTCCAACATCCTGGTTTACGTGATTCTGATTGCCGACGTGGAAGGCTACCTGAGCCAGGGAATCGGCTATTACGGCTTTTCGCCCATGAAGCGGCTTACCGAGGAGACCGGCGGCCGGCTCATCAATGTGGGCAATAACGGCAAGAAACTGGAAGCCGCCTTCCAGCAGATCGAAGACGAGTTGCGGACGCAGTACGTTGCCAGCTATACGCCCATCAACGACAAGCTCGACGGCACCTTCCGGCATCTGGGCGTGGCTTGCGGCGACGGCATGAAAGTGCAGGTCCGCAAAGGCTACTTCGCCACCCCGCCGCAAGAATAGCGCGAGAGGCCCGGAGTACCCCCCACAGCGGGGGCTTCGGGTCTCTCGTTGTGGGAACCTGGCAAAACCCTCAAACGTCCCCTTCCAGGCAACGGACCTGCTCTGGCATGCGTCTGAGCAGAAACCGTTGAAAGTCCGGAATAGCTACCAGAGCCAGCGTGCTAATGTGTGTCCATGCAGCACTTGGCGAAGCGATGGGTGCGACTTCCGCTGTCGAGAACCCTTTCTCGGCCCGCCATGACGCTCGTTATTCTGATGCTGTCGATTCCAGTCCGGGAGTTCTGCCAGGAAGCACCGCGGGACTTTCATTTTGGTTCTTCTGGGCAAACTTCCGTCGCTCTCACCGATCAAAGCGTCATTGAAGTGAGCATCAACGGCAAGGGGCCTTTCAAGGTCTTCTTCGATACGGGAGCCAACGTCAGCATTCTTGACCCCGAAATCGTTGCCCAACTCAATTTGCCGGCCAGCAATATCGTCGGGCCCGTCACAGGGCTCAGCGGCGGCACCATCGACACAAAACCATTTCATGTCAAAGAACTTCGAATCGGTGAACTGACTCTCAACGACCAGGACTTCTTCAACATACCGATTCCTTTGCCCAAGTCCTACGCGATCGTCGGAGCGATCGGATTCGACTTGTTCAGCCGCATGGCGATCAAGGCCGATTACGAGCGTCACCGACTTATCCTGATCGATCCTGCCCGCTTCTCCTATACCGGCTCCGGCCAGAAGCTCGATCTGCAACCGGACCCGCAGTCGATTGTCGTGAAGATGCGTATCGATAACAAGGCGGGCGATTGCCTGCTCGATACCGGCGCTTTAGGCGAGCCGGAATTGGGGCTGAATGGCTGGTTCGTTCGCCGCAATCGCCTTGTGCGCCGGTTTGCCCGACACTATCAGGGGGTGTTCTCAAAGGGCGCCGATGGCAACGCCCCCCGGGCCACGGTCGAGCGCATGCGCGCTGTTTGCCTTGGGGGTGCCTGCATGTCCGGTGTGATTGCCGAACTCAGCGAAGGCAACGAGAAGAACGCCTATGCGGGCCGCGTGGGGGTGGGCATTCTGCAGCGATTCACCACCACCATTGACTGGCAGCACCACGTACTTTACATGGAAAAGACTCCTACGTGGGACCGGCCGGCCGTCTACAACGTCACGGGGCTGGAAACCGACTTGGCCGAAGCGGGAGACGCTTTGATTGTCTCCAAGGTTTTTCCTGATAGCCCCGCATCCCGGGCACATCTTGAGGTGGGCGACCGGATACTGTCGATTGACAATCACCCACCCGCACCCGACTGGTTCAGCGATGACCCGGACTTTCTGAAACCGCAGGGAACGCGGGTGATTCTCACGGTGCAGCGTGGCAGCGCCAAGCGTCAGGTCGCCCTTATCCTGAAGGAGATCCTCTAGTCCGCAGCTTTCGAGGACCATAGAGACTCCGGAAAAGAGAGGTTCTCTTGGCCCCCTGTGCATTTCTTACCCAGCCGGGCATGAAAATCCTGCTCGCGCTATCCGGGAAGTGTCCCTTGCCTCCTCGATTGCCGTCCTGCCAACTCCATAGACATCAAATAGATAGCCTTCACCTCCAGAAGAGTCGCCGGATGGCAACCTGTTTGCACTTCATTGCGCATCCAAGGTTCTGTGCCGATCTGCGACCAGTCGGCATGGCAATCCGGAAAAATCAGGAGAAAGTGGAGGATCTAGCAATGAAGAATTCCAAGTTGCTCGTGGCGGCAGTCGCTTTGGGCGCGCTCTCGAGCCTTCCTCTCTTGGCGCAACGGGCAGATGGGTCTGCTCAGCAGGATGGTTCCGTCAATGCCGCCAGTTCTCACGCCAGCGAATCAGCCAACGGCAGTGCGGGTGTTCAAGCGACCTCGCGCGGGGCACAAGTTCAGGGATCGGGCACGGAGAACGGTACCGGCTCGGCCGGGGTTGGCCGGTCTTCGGGTTCGGCAAGAGAATCGGCCACAGGATCTGCGGCAGCGGGCACCGAGATGCGCCCCGTCAATGGCGAGTTGGTCGGCAAGCTGGATTCGAAGTCTGCCAAGGAAGGCGACCCGGTGGTGGTGAAGACGACGCAATCGACCAAAACCGCCGATGGGACTGTTATTCCCAAGGGCTCTCGCCTGGTGGGCCACGTGACCTCGGTGCAGGCGCACGGCAAAGGCAGCGCCGGGTCGCAGATGGGCATCCAGTTTGACCGGGCCGAGTTGAAGGGCGGCCAAAGCCTGCCGATCCGGTCCGAAATACGCTCCATCGCGCCGCCAGCCACTGCTGTTGCTGCTGGCTCCATGGAGGGCGAGGATACCTTGGGCGGTGGCGGAGGCATGGTGAGCGGAGGCGGACGCGCCTTGGGATCGGCCCGCGGCGGTGGCGGGGGTCTGCTGGGCGGCAGTGGCGGCGCAGTAGGCGGGTTGGCTGGCGGTGGAAGTGGCGCTGTGGGTGGATTGGCCAGTAGTGGCGGACGCGTCGGTTCGGGATTGGACTCGACAGTTGGCGAGACCTCGAACGCGTCGGGCAGGCTCGCGGGCGATGCAACGGGCTCGGGCGGAAGGCTCGCCGGCGGCGCGGCAGAAGGTGTAACCGCGCATGAGACGGGCGTTCGCGGCGTGATGCTTGCGGGCGACGCCACGGGCCGGGCGGCGGGCACGCTGTCGGCCAGCAAGCAGAATATCCACTTGGACGGTGGAACCCAGATGGTGCTTGGTGTAGCGGCCGCACGATAGTCGGGCAGCTTTTGGCGCTTTTCCCAAAACCCCACGGACCGGAGGGCCGGCCGTGGGGCTTGGTGTGTATGGAGTCTCGCTAATCGGAAATTACCCGACAAATCTGCCTCGCCTGGGTAAAATCTTCCCGGCGCTGGCTGGTTGTCCTGGCTGCACAAGCGGGCAAAAGATGTGCCAACTTGCTTCGAATGAGTCGAATTTTCCTCGGTAAACGAAAGCCGTACGGTTTGGCATGGCGCTTGCGCCGTGGTTGGGTCGCCCACCAATAGCTCGACGACGGTTCCCTCGGCCGGCACCATCGGGAATGTCCCCGCAACCGGCTCTTCGACACAATCAGGGCAAAAAGCAGGGCAAGTGGTGGCCAGCAGCGGAGACCAAACAGTGCGCACCACGGCGATACCAGGCCTCTACCTGTCCCGGAAAGAGTCCGCTGGAGAGCGCCCGGTCTCGGCTGAGGGAATTTCCGGTACGTTACTAGCGGCTAGGCAAGAGGTGCATCTGGATAGTGGAACCGAGGTGGTTTTGGGTGTTTTTGCCGCGAAATGAGTCGCTCGGGGTATTTATTTGGCCGTTTGAGGACACTTTTTGGAGGAAAAGGAGGGGGTACGAGAGGAAGCGGAGGAAATTTTTGAGGAAAACGCCAGAAACTGGGCGCACCTATCGTGTCAATTTGGACACAATAGACACAGATTTAGGCCATTAAGGGGGAGACTGTCCAGAATCAGTACATTTCAATTACCGTAGGGGCACGCGCCGGTAATATTGCATCGAAGGTTGGTCTTAGTTAATATCGGCTCAACTTGAAAAACCTTGAGGGCTTGTAGAAAAAATCTTTTCAGCCCCGGGAATCTAATCTGGAGGACGTCATCATGATCACCAACGTTGCTACTGCCGAAGGGTTTGAGATCAGTCCCCGGTTTCGCCGGACCGTCGAAGAGCGCATCCTCCGCCTGGAGAAGGACGCCGAGTTCGATGAGGCGCAGGTTAACTTTCTCGAAGATTGCGACCATATCCGCCGCCAGATGAGACTGGTGGCCATGCAGCGCTCCGAAGCTCTGCGCATGCGGCTGTTCCTGGACCGTTCCAAGACACGTTTGCCCCGTCCTCTGATCGCCATCTAAAAAGTGTTGTTCGGTTCTCTCTCCTCCTCTTTGATAGGGGCCGGTGTTCCCGGTCGGCGTTGGCCGACGCGGTTGAACCGGCCCCATTCTTTTTGTCTCATTTCTTTTGCCCCCTTCCTTGTCCCCTTTCTCTTCGCCAAGGATCGAAGGAAATTCCAGGATTGCAACCTATCGGGCCGCTGCCTCCGAGTGTGAGGCGCGGCCTTTTGTGTTGGCGGAGCCCGGGGTTGAGTGTTGCAAAAAGCGAGGAACCCCGATAAGTTTGAGGCTTCTTGGATGGGGCTTTGGAGGGCAACCATGGAATTGCAATACTTCGTCGTGGATGTGTTCACGGAGACGGCGCTGGCGGGCAATCCGCTGGCCGTGGTGATGAACACGGCCGGGCTGAGCACAGAGCAGATGCAGACCATTGCGCGCGAGTTCAATCTGTCTGAAACCACGTTTGTGGAGCGGCGGGGTGCGGCGTTGGAGCAGGCCGAGGGGGTGCGGGTGCGCATCTTCACCACGCAAGAGGAGCTGCCCTTTGCCGGCCACCCGACGCTGGGCACGGCCAGTGTGCTCAGGCGCCACGCTCCCGAAACGGAGGTGGACGACACGGTGACGCTGGCGCTGAACGTGGGGCCGGTCCCGGTGCGATTCTCTTCTTTGGCGGGCAGGTCTGTTCTGTTTGGCGAGATGACACAGCGGGATCCGGAGTTTGGTGCGGAGCTGGATTCGAGTGAGGCGGCCCGCCTGATGGGGCTGGAACTGGAGGATCTGGACCCGGGCCTGGCGCCGCAGGTTGTATCCACCGGGACGGCTTTCGCCATTGCAGTGTTGCGCACCCAGGAGGCACTGGGGCGGCTCGCGGTGCGGCACCAGGAGGCAACGGTATGGCTGCGGGAGCGGGGGGCTCGCTGGTTCTACGTCCTGGCGCCAGCGGAGGACCGGCCGGGGGAGTGGCGCGCCCGAATGCAGTTCAATTCTATTGAGGATCCCGCGACGGGCTCGGCGGCCGGTTGCGCCATCGGCTACCTGGTTCAACGGGGCGTGGTGGCGTCGGATGTGAGGGTTGCGGTGCGGCAAGGAGTGGAAATGGGGCGGCCTAGCGATTTATATCTGACGGCCTGCCGTGAAAGCCAGATGAACGGGTCGGATTTGGCGAGGGTCACAAAAGTCCGGGTAGGGGGCAGCACCGTTTTCGTGGCAAACGGACGGCTTTTCCTGCCGTGATACACACGCTTTCAACAGGCATTCACACTTGCAAGTAGCGGCAGGTGTTGGCTCTAAGCAATTGAGTTCTGTTTCATGTGGTTTTTCTGCCGGGCTTTCGCTGTCTGTTCCCTCTTTTCACAGCCTTCCATCCACCGTAATCTTGGCAAGCATTGAAGGAAATTCACCGGCGCGCTAGCCGGCTGTATCCCAGGCAAACACAAACTAACCGCGAGCGAAAAACAGCCTCCGTTGAGTCGAAGGCCGGGAACCGTTTTGCGCAACAGCCGGGTCCACCTGGACCAGGGTCTGTTCCGCGCGGCAAACCGGATGGAAGATCGACCTGGAGACCGTTGCGTACTCAGCGGTTCCGACCTAGGAATCAAATTGCGCCAGTCTGCCCCTTCGAGCGGACGACGCTGAATTATGCCCTTTAACGGGCCACGGCACTTGGACCACAAATTGTATTCAGGAGCGTATCCACTCATCATGCGGCCGAAAAAAATCATTCTCTGTGTAGACGATAACGAACAAGAGCTTTCCGTACTCAAGTTCATGCTGGCAACCAACGGATATCGAGTGATCTCGGCCTCGACCGGGCAGGAGGCCATCGAGATTTTCTCTGAAAATCAGGTCGACCTGGTGCTGGCGGACTATGCAATGCCGCAGATGAATGGCAAGCAACTGGTTTACCGGCTGAAGAGTATCGCCGCGCACGTTCCCATGGTTCTGCTTGGAGACCCTCAGAAAATGGCCGGGGAGATGCATGGCGCCGACGCGCTTCTGGCCAAGAAGAATCTCACCGCCCAGGAACTGTTGGAGCGCATCAAGGTGATGAGCGCCCGCAAGCGTGGCCCGCGCAAGGGCACGATGCGTGCGGCGCCGGCCGAACTGGCCGTAGTGGCCTAGACAGGCTCCGACCGGGCTTCGGAAAATCTCAAATACGGAGGGATGCGGGGGTTCACCAACCCCCGCAAAAAGCAACAAAATCTGCGTGGCTTTTTACCGCTGCAGAGAAGTTGACTTCGGCTCTGTTTTGAAAGGGCACGGGTCAGCCTTGTCGATAAGGCCATTACAAGGACCGTGGCCGTTGGCGACTGAGGGAGCCTCTCCGGGCGGCCCACCCCTGGACATGGCATTTTCCGTAAATTATTGAGCCGCTTCAAACAACCGAAGGCCAGGGCGATTGCGGTCTTGAGCTAACTCGATTGGAGCAATCCTGTAAGCCAATCGTAGTTCCATGCGGCTGGATCTGTCCTGGGCAGGACCTGCGAGCCGGGTTCCCAATGGCAATTCCGGAGCTCCCTAAAAGGATGCTCTTGACGACTCTACGCGGCGCGGGGGATACTCGCCACTTGTGCCCAGCTTGAGGCACTTTTCTCGGCCTCGGCGGCAGTTGGTCTCGTATGGATCTCATTGTTTTTCGTCTTCTTTTTGTCGCGCTTCTGAGTGGAGTCTGCTATTTTCTTCGCCCTTTCGGCATGGCTGGCTGGGTGGGAGGATTGGCTGGCGCAGCGGCGGCGGGCGCGGTCATCGTGTTTGAGCTGCGGGTGCGCGCGCTGAGCCTGCGCCGGCTCATCGGGGCGGTGGTGGGCAGTGTGTTGGGTATCTTCGGTGCGGCGCTTTTCTGCCTGGTGCTGCGCTCGGCGCCATTGTCCGGGTCAACCTCGGCGGCGCTGCAGATCTTTGTGCTGCTGCTGATGACCTACGTCGGTCTGCTGGTGGGAACCAACAAGGGAGACATGCTAAACCCCGCAGCTCTGGGAACCGTCTTTAGCGGCGAGCGGCCTACGCGCCGCAGCGCCAAGGTGCTCGACACCAGCGTCATTATCGATGGGCGCATTGCCGACATAGCCGAGGCCGGCTTCATCGACGGCATGATGGTGGTGCCCGAATTCGTGTTGCGCGAGTTGCAGATTGTGGCCGACTCCACCGACAGCTCGAAGCGCCAGAGGGGGCGTCGCGGCCTGGACATGCTGCAGCGGATGCAGTCCAACACCAACCTCCAGGTGCAGATCGTTTCCGACGATTTCCCGACCATTCGCGAGGTGGATCTGAAGCTTCTGGAGCTGGCCAAGAAGTGGGAAGCCAAGGTGGTGACCAACGACTTCAACCTGAACAAGGTGGCCCACCTGCATCGCGTTGAAGTGTTGAACATCAACGATCTGGCCAACGCGCTGAAGCCGGTAGTGTTGCCCGGCGAACACATGAACGTGCTGATTCTGAAGGAAGGCAAAGAGTACAACCAGGGGGTCGGCTACCTTGACGACGGCACCATGGTGGTGGTGGATCACGCCCGCAAGCTGATCGGCAAGGCCGTGGAGATCTCGGTCACCAGCGTGCTGCAGACGGCCAGCGGCAAGATGATCTTCGGCAAGCTGGACGAGAATGGCAAGGGCGCCGAAGCGCCGCGACCCGGTCCGGTGGAGATGACGCACTGAACAGAGATCAGGGGTCAGAGATCAGAGATCAGAGGTCAGAGATCGGGTGCAGGGCCTGCTGGCTGGTGAATCGTCAAGGCGTCCCTGTTGATTTGGCCCGTCGATATTGACTTCAGCGGGTCTGCGGCCGTCTGGAATCCAAGGGAGGCCGCAGAGTCGAAACTCTGCTGCCCAGAGGATCTCCGCCCACCGCGGCTGTTCCCCGATCTCTTCAGGGCAATCGCACGAGGCTGTTTTGTAGTCTCAAAATCTTCATGCGATTGCCCTGGCTGATCTCTGCTCTCTGGTCGCTGGTCTATTCTGGAGAAGCGAACGCCCTGACCGCATGACTTTTTCCCATACTGTCGGAAACACCCGCTATCGCTTTGAAGACTTGCGCGCGCTGCTGGCCAGGGCCACCCCGTTGCGCAGCGGCGATGTACTGGCCGGATTGGCGGCGGGGTCTTCAGAGGAGCGGGTAGCGGCGCAATGCGCGCTAGCCGACCTGCCGCTGAACCACTTCCTGTCCGAGCAAGTGGTTCCCTACGAGACCGACGAGGTAACGCGACTGATTGTGGACACACATGACACGGCCGCCTTTCAGCCCGTCAGTTCATTCACAGTAGGCGAGATGCGCGACTGGCTGCTCTCGGATGAAGCCACCCCGGATCGTCTGGCGGCCCTTGCTCCGGGTGTGACGCCGGAGATGGCTGCAGCGGTGAGCAAGCTGATGCGCCTCCAGGACCTGATTCTGGTTGCTGCCAAAATCCGCGCCGTGACGCGCTTCCGCACCACGGTTGGATTGCAGGGCCGGCTGAGCGCGCGACTGCAGCCCAACCACCCCACCGACGATTTGACGGGCATTGCAGCCGCCATCCTGGACGGCCTTTTACTGGGCTCCGGAGATGCGGTCGTGGGCATCAATCCGGCCGGCGACAATGTTGCCACCACGGCGCAGTTGCTGCGCACGATTGAGACACTTCGCCAGCGCTTTCGGATCCCGATGCAGAGTTGCGTGCTGGCGCATATCACCACGCAGATGGCCGCGCTGGAGGCGGGGGCGCCGGTGGATCTGCTGTTCCAGTCGATTGCCGGGACCGAGGCCGCCAACCGCAGCTTCGGCGTCACCCTCGCATTGCTGGGCGAAGCCAACGAGGCAGGCAGGTCGCTCCATCGCGGCGCACAGTGCGCCGACGGCTCAATCGGAAACAACGTCATGTACTTTGAGACTGGTCAGGGTTCGGCGCTGTCGGCCAATGCCCACCATGGTGTGGACCAGCAGACGCTGGAGGCGCGCGCGTATGCCGTGGCTCGCCATTTCCGGCCCATGCTGGTCAACACGGTGGTGGGGTTCATTGGGCCGGAATATCTCTACGACGGAAAGGAAATCACCCGGGCCGGCCTGGAAGATCACTTTTGCGGCAAGCTGCTGGGGCTGCCCATGGGTTGCGATGTTTGCTATACCAATCACGCAGAGGCCGACCAGGACGACATGGACGCGCTGCTGACCCTGCTCGGCACGGCCGGCGTCAATTACATCATGGGAGTGCCTGGAGCCGACGACGTGATGCTGCATTATCAGAGCACCAGCTTTCACGACGCGCTCTACCTGCGCCGCCTGTTGGGGCTCAAACCGGCCCCGGAGTTTGAGACGTGGATTGCGGGCGACGGCTTCAGCCGGCTGCAGTTTGAGGCGCGGCACCCGGAAAGGCTGTTGCCGGCATGAGCGATCTTGTCTCCGCCGATGCTTCAGCCTGGGCCGCTCGCCTGCGCGCCCTGACGCCAGCTCGGGTGGGATTGGGCCGCACGGGAATAAGCCTGCGCACAAGCGACTTGCTCGATTTTCAGCGCGCGCACGCCCAGGCGCGGGACGCTGTCCACGCCCGGCTGCAAGTTGGGACACTTGCCGCGTCTCTCGCAGAATTGCAGGATCTTTCCGGCAAGCGTCTGAAGATCCTGCGTCTGCATTCCGCGGCGTTGGACCGGACTACTTATTTACAGCGGCCCGACTTGGGCCGCCAGTTGGACGAGAACAGCAGAACCCTGCTGGTTGGGCAGTCACCCGGTGTGCCCGCCCTGGTATTCGTCGTGGCGGATGGGCTTTCAGCCCTGGCGGTGGAACGCCATGTTCCACCGCTGCTGGCTGAGCTGCTTCCGCTGCTGGATGGCTGGGAACTGGCACCGGTGTGTATCGTGGAACAGGGCCGGGTGGCAGTCGGGGACGAGATCGGCAAGGCACTGGCGGCACAGATCGCGGTTGTGTTGATCGGCGAGAGGCCGGGGCTGAGTTCTGCCGACTCGCTGGGTGCATACCTCACATGGGAACCGCGCCCCGGGCGCAGCGACGCCGAGCGCAACTGCATCTCCAACATCCGCGCGGAGGGTCTGACCTATGCCCGGGCCGCCGCTCAACTCGCCTTCTACCTTACCCGGGCGCGACAGCGGCAGTTGACCGGCGTGGCTCTGAAGGATGAATCGCCCCAACTCAAGGAAGGTCGAGAATGAAGCGCTGGTCGATACGAGTGGCATTGGTTTTGGTGGTTGTGTTCGTTGCCACGTACGTTGGCGATTGGGGACTCTACAAACTGCGCGGCTCGCCGGTGTCCAAGGTCAATGTGAGCCGTTACCTGGTGATTTCGCTCAAGGGGAACAAGCAGGAGTACGACTACCTGGGCACGGCAGACGTGCCTTGCTCGGTTTCGCTGTTTCCCCAGGCGGGGCAAAGCCCTTGCTGGCAGCTGCGGCGAAACGCCAACCAGACCACCAACCTGTGAATTAGTTTCCCCAAGATAGGGACAGCGGGCTGGATTCGGCCTCGAATGAGTCGTGATCCCGATCACGTCATGAAAAACGGTGCGTCGATACCATCGTTGAATCTCGTGCACCTGTTCGAGGGGATATGTATAACCGAACCCAAAACGACAATGGAACCTATAACACGCGCTGCCTGTTCTGCTTCATGACGGTCGCGTCTTCCGTGGAGTCCACGGAGGAAGTGGATGCCATTGAGGCGCGGCACATTTGCCCGGAGAAGGCGCTGGCGGAGTTGCTGACCCGCGAGAAGCTCGCTGAGGCGGCGATCCGGAAGAACTAGTATTTGTCCTTTGGGGCTTCGCATCCTATCCAGACAGCCAGGATCCTCATGGCTTTGGGTTGGCGTGGCCCCCGCTCATCTTGTCGATCAGGGCGTTGTCGGTGGCCTTGGTCAGGCTGCTGGCCTTGTCCAGTTCGGCCTTGGCTTCGTCTTTCTTCCCCATCGAGCGGTAGAGACGCCCAAGCCGCCAGTGCGCATTTACATCGTCCGGCGCCAGCCGCACGGCTTCTTTCATCTCCCGCAGGGCATCGTCCTTGTGGCCCGCGTCGGCAAGCAGAATGCCTAAATCGAGGTGTGCCAGTTCCCTTCCCGGTTCGATGCGCAAGGCGGCTTCCAGCAACGGCTCGGCGATCTCCGGGTGTTCCAACTGCATCTCGGCGTCGGCTTCATAGATCATGGCCTGGGCGTGATTGGGATTGTTGGCCAGCTCGGCCTGAAACTCCTTCACCGCCTCCGCATATTGCCGCTGGCTCCACAGCAGATAGGCCAGCCCGAAGTGCACATCCGGCTCGCGCGGATTGGCCCGGACCGCGGCGCGAAACTGCTCGATGGCGCCGGCGTGGTTCTTCAACTCGTCCTGTGCTTCACCGGCCAGCATATCGGCCTCGGCCGACTCGGCATTCAGGGTCAGAATCTCGTGGTAGACGTCGAGGACGCACTGATATTGCTTGGCCCAAAGACAGCTATGCGCCAGCGACAGGCGCAGAGGCAGGTTCTGGGGATCGGCCACGGCGGCGATCTTCAGATAGTGGGCGGCCTCCGCGTAATCGCCAGCTCCGTAGTAAGCCATGCCCAGCAGGATGGTCAAGCGCGCGGCATCGGGCGAGCCGGGAGCAGCAGTCTTGAGCAGGGCCTTGAATTCGGGAATGGCCAGCTTCACTTCGCCACCCTTGAAAAGCGCCAGGCCCAGATTCAGGCGCAGTCCGGGAACGGCGGGATTGAGCGCCAGGGCCTTGCGGTAGAGGGGCACAGCTTCCTTGAAGTGCTCCTGGCGGGCTTCCAGCAGACCCAGGTGGGCGTAGGGTTCGGGATCGGCGGGATGCGCCTTGGAAAAGGCCCGCCAGGCTGTTTCCGCCTCGGCATTCTGGCCTTGTTGCTCCAGGTCCAACGCGGCTTGCCGCTGGCTACGGGGCGCTGGAGCGATCTGCGCAGCGCAAGTTGCTGCAGTCAATGTCAGCAGGAGTCCGATATGCAGATGCAAGTGGGTTTTCATGGATTGCTCTTTTCAATTCTATTGATCCGGCCCTCAAAAAGTGTTGGGGTCTGCCGTCGTTGCACCAGAAAAAGGCGCAGGATAGTGCCCCGAGCTTCAGGAACTGCGAACTGGATCAATGTTGCAACGCTCCGGAGCCGGCTGGCTGTCAAAGAAGGCGCTTCATGCTGGAATTCAAGGAGGAATCGGTTGCCGGCGTGGGTCGGGAGACCCACGCTACAGCCGGCCGGGAGGCCGGCGCTACAAACTGTCGTATCCAGAAGAAAGGCCCAATAAAAAGGGGCGCGGCAGGTGTAGCCTGCCGCGCCCCGGTTGAAGGTTTGATTAGAACAGGATCTTGACGCCGAGTTCGAAGGTTCTCGGGTCCTGAGCGCTGTTCACAAAACCAAAGTCAGCGTTCTGCGGATTGGTATCCGACAGTCCGTTGAACTGGGTGTGGTTGAAGGTGTTGAAGCTCTCAGCGCGGAACTCTGCATGTGCAGCTTCGCCGAAGGCAAACGACTTGTAGAGCGCGGTGCCGAAGTTGGTACGGCCTGCGCCGACCACAGCATCTTTGCCCATGTTGCCGAAGCCCAGGTTGGAGCCGCCGAGCCAGCCGGCGACGGGCTTGGAGAAGCCCGCGTTGCTGACATACTGGTAGCCGTTGACGTTGCCCACGGTTGCGTTCTTCTGCTTGACGTAGCTAGGCTTGCCGGCCAGGTTCGGACGGATATTGTAGCCGCCGCCGAGACCAACCGTGTCGCCGTAGACGTTCGAGGGAGCGACGTTGCCGAACCAGGGCAAGCCGGCTTCGGAAACGACCGTGCCGGAGATTTCCCAGCCGCCGAGGACGCTCTTCTCCAGGCCAGCGGCATGGTTGAAGAACGGGAGCTTGTACTCGTAGTTGCCGCTGAACACATTGCGGCGATCGAGGATGCCGGAGCCCTTGTCGTACTTCAGGTTCCAGGGGTTACGGGTGGGGTTGTTGTTGTCCACGTCGACGCTACCAGGGGTGGAATCGATCTGGTGGGCATAGGTGTAATCCAGTTCAAAGCTGAGGCCATGCTTGTTCTGCTGGCGGAGGCCTGCCTGGAAGCTGTTGTAGGAACCGGTCTGCGTGGTTACCTGCGAGTTGATGTTGCCGAAACCAGCATAGGTTCTGTTGATCAGAGTGGGAACGGTGCCGAGCGAACCGTTGGCAGCCGCTGCGCGGGTTGCAAAGGGGGTGCTGAGCGGGAAGTTGTTGAGGGGGATCCAGACGTTCTGGTGCCAATCGAGGTTGCCGACATATTGCGTGATCAAGATGAGCGCGGGAGCGATTTCATGCTGCACGCCCAAGCTGTATTGAGCAACGGCCGGATCGGGATAGTAGGTGCTGAGGGAGTTGAAGCCCTGCACGAAGGTCGGTGTGGAAGCAGCGGTGCCCGCCTGCCAGTTAAAGGAGGTGTTGGTGAATTCGACATTGTTGGCAGAAGGCTGGCTGATGAAAGGCGGCGAGCCGGCTGCGTCGTAGATGTCGTTGCCCTGGATGCGTTCGTAGAAGGTTCCGAAACCGCCGCGGACAACGGTCTTGCCGTTACCGAAGAGGTCGTAGGAGAAGCCGACGCGAGGCATGAAGGTCTTGTAGTCGTTCTTGACCAGTGCGGTGGAAGTGCCACCCTGACCGGCAATGTCGACGCCGTTCATGTAGAAGGTGCCGATGGAGTTGGTCTGCAGTCCAGGAGCGCCGGCGGCGAAAGAGCCGTCTGCGTTGAAGCTGGCTGCGGTGGTGAGACCGGGCTGGTAGTGAGCGGGATTGAAGTTGGAAACCTGGTTGTTGCGTTCCCACGTGTGAGGCATCATGTCATAGCGGAAGCCGTACTGGATGCTCAAACGAGCGTTCACATGCCAGTTGTCTTCGCCGTAAGCCGAGATGGTGCTGTTGACGTAGTGATTGATGGGGTTGGCATTCGCCTGGTTGAAGTTGGTAGCCAGACCGAGCAGGAAGTCGAGGTAGGAGTCACCGGTGAGCTGGCCCGTGGGACCGGCAGCGGTGGTAGAGGTTGCAGCGTTCCAGCCGTCGCCGAAGGTGTAGTCGCCTTCAGAATCCTTGCCGATAACCTGGTTCTTGGTGTAGCGGTTGTAGCCGCCGCCGAACTTCATCTGGTGCTTGCCCTTGGTGACGGAGAGGCCGAATACGGGTGCGAAATCTTCTGCGCCGTTGGTCCAGGGATCGTTTCCAGGTCCCCATTCCTTGCCGACCGTGCTCCAGGTGATGTCGGGCATGCGGTTGCCCACGTCGTTGGTTGCTGCAAAGTAGGTACCGGTGTTCCAGCCCGAGGGCTTGGTGAAGCCGGCGGCTACGGTGCTCACAGGAACGATGGCGATCTTGTTGCCGTTGTAGTTGAATGCTGCTTCAACCAGCACGTTGGGGGTGAGGGTTCCAGTCAACTTGACGACTGCGGCATAGGCCGGGTTGCTGAAGTTGGAGCCGATGGTCGGATAGTTGTCGCCCTGCCACTCGGGAGTGGCTTCCGTGGTGTCCATCGCGTCATGGATGTAGTGACCAAACAACTGCCACTTGTCGTTGATGTTGTGATCGATGCGGAACAGGTCTTCGCGAACCGTGACAGGCAGGTGACCGCCGGTCGGTGTATAGGAGCCGTCTGCGTTGGTCGACGCCGGCAGGTTCTTGGTGGCGTTGAAGAGCAGCGCGTTGGGGTCCAGCAGGTTGGCGTTGATGGTGTTGTTCGGGAAGGCTTGTCCAGGGGTCAGGCCGTCTGCCTTGAACTTGGCGTTGATGGCAGGATCGGCAACCGTCGGGACGATGAGGGCCGTCGCGGGGTTGTACACCGGGATGGTGTAGTTGAAGGTGTTGGCAGCCGTGACGATATCCGCACCGGGAAGGGTCTTGATGGAGGTGGTGGGAACGCCAGTGACTTCTCTACGCCATTCTTCGTTGTAGAAGAAGAAGGTCTTCTTCTTGTCGGTGTTGTAGATGTGAGGAATGAACACCGGGCCGCCGAGGTTGGCGCCGAAGACGTTGTAACGCAGCTCGGACTTGGGAGCTCCGTGATCGGTCCAGGCGTGAGAATCCAGGGCGTCGTTGCGATCGAATTCCCAGGCGCCGCCGTGGAACTTCTGCGTGCCGTTCTTGATCGACATGGTGATGGTACCGCCGGAAGCAATACCGTAATCGGGAGGATAGTTGCTGGCCAGGACCTGGAACTCGCCCAAGGAATCCTGAGAAGGCATAACGGACATCTTGCCGCCGGAACCACGGTCATAAGCTTCTGCGCCGTCGATCATCCAGACGTTGTGCGCCTGGTTGAGGCCGTTGAAGCTGATGGAGTAGTTGGCGGTAACGGAGAAGGGGCTTTCCATGTCAGGCAGGTTGCCGCTGACACCAAGACCCAGGGCCGCGAGGCCGATGACGTTACGGCCGTTGGTGGGCAATTCGGTGATCTGCTGTTCGTTGATGAGGGTGCTGACGACGTTGGAGTCGCCCTGCACGGCCAATGCATCGGCCTCGACGGTGACGGTCTGCGTTTCGGCGCCGATGGTGAGTTTGACGTCAACGCGGAAGGTGTTTGAAATGTTGACCACGATGTTGTTCTGGGCAAACGCTTCAAAGCCCTTGGCCGTGACCTTCATGTTGTAGTTGGCAGCGTTCAGGCCGGCGATGTCGTACAGGCCGGTGCCGCTGCTGACTGTGGTCTTGACTTCGCCCGTTGAGGGGTTGCTGAGGACGATCTTTGCTCCCGCAACGACCGCTCCTGTCTGATCGGTGACGATGCCGGTGACCTCGGAATTGGCTTGCGCATAAAGTCCCGCGCATGCCAAGACCAAGAACAGCGGCAACAAGAAGAATTTGTATCTCGCTAGTCTCATGTGACCTTCCTTTGGAAAGTTGTTTCTGTTTGTGTCTTTGACCTCGGTCGCTTGCCCTCGGCTGGGAATGAAGCAGGACAAATCGCCGACAGAATCGAAGCGCCGCGGTTCAGGGCCGCTTGCGCACTTCAACTGTTCTTTTGCCGCCAATTCATTTGAATTGAAACGGAAAATAGCCGGCACAGAGGCATCCGTTGTAACGGAGCACTGCGACAGCTGTCTGCGATCCGAACCATCTTCATTCAGATACATCGATTTACCTGAGGGTCCTGAAGAGCGACCGCGCCATTGCCTGAGGACGAACCTGGGATTGTCAACCTTCGTTTCCAAATGGCCCACAACTCCTGGTTCGCTCAACCCGTCTTCCCGGCCTCTCGGTATTGCTACCGGAAACCTCGCCGGCATCGGACGCGTGCCGGAACGCGGGGTTCTTCTCTTTCGTTTACTGCCGGAGGTGCTCCTCATAAATCCCGGCAATCGGTTGGCTCTGGCCGGCCTGCGAGGGAGATGGAAATCTCACTCACCTGCTTTGGATGGCCCGATTTCTCCGTGGTATGGGAGACTGAAAACGACTTTATCCATTTTTTGGAATCTATCTGCTCAAACGTTTAAGTAGATTGCGCAGATGAAGCCTACCACCGAGCCGGGAGCCATTAAAAGCCTTGAGCGGAACAGTTGTCAAGGTGGAAATTTGCGGATTTTAACCGGACTGCCATCACCGCCGGGCAGAATCTTGATGCGTTCTTGATATCTCTCTGGAAACAAAAACCTTCTGTTACTCAAATGGAGCCTGTCACTGAAGGCAAACGGACGTTGGCCGGTTGCCGAAAGGGGCGAAAGGCAGGCCGAAAATCGGGCTGGGCGCGAAGATTCTGTGTTTGATCGAGACAACCCTTCATGAGAGACTCGCAGCGGTCACTGGAACTTCATTAGTGGATATATTTCCCTATTGCATTCTCGCAAAGTCCCGAAGCTGTCGTGCGGTCGCCTCCAGAAAAGTCTCCGTGCTGGCCCCTTCAGGCACTTCCAGGCCGGATTTTGCCTCGAGCGCCGAGGCGATTCGCTCGGCCAGCGCATGGCGGACGGCGAGGCTCATGTCCAGTCGGCGGGCGAAGAACCCCTCAAGCACCTCCAGGTCGGCCACCGTCAGTTTGGCGATCCCAGTCAAAGGCAGCGTGAAGGCGTGATGCGGCTCGGGCAGGGGGACGTTCCGCGTAGGAAGCGATGCGGTGAAAGTGCGCGAGCTGGAGTCGCCCCACAGGACGGATTCCAGTTCGCGGTCGCGGACTACCAGGGTGCCGGCAGCCAGGTCGCCCAGGCGCTGGTGCTGACGGGTGACGAACATGGTCACGATGCCGACACCGTAGAAGCCGGGAAAGAAGTCGACGTAGCGGACCAGGTTGCGAGCCATGGACTCAAACAGGCCGATGGCCTGACCGGTGTTCTTGATGACCCGGATGCGGGCGACACGTTTGCCGGGGGTGCGTCCGTTCCAAAAGGCCTCAAACAGGGTGAAGTAGCCCCAGTTGACCAGAAAGACGAGGAAGATGACGATGGCCACGGCCCACTGTTCCGAGATATTGGAGAAGACGTGCAAGGCGGGCAGAACGATGACCGCGACCACCAATAGGACCAGGGCGCCGGCGCACCAGATCAGGTAGTCCACCAGAAGGGCGATAAAGCGGCTGCCGATGCCGGCCAGCGGCATCTCGATAGAAACCAGTTCCGGCGTATCGATGTTAAGCTGATCAGAACTCAGGTCCATGACACATATCCTCTCCAACCAGTGGATTCGGAAGCGGCGGCCCCACTGGGACCGTCTGGCCTCCCTTTTGGCCCAATGCGACGCCAGTGGGCTGGACCAGCTTTCCCGGGCGGAACTGCAGGAGATGGCCCTGCTTTACCGCCAGGTGGCAGCCGACCTGTCGGTGCTGCGCCAGGACGCAACTGCCCGCACCTACGCCCAGCATGTGAATCAGTTGTTGGCTCGGGCCCACCATATCATCTATTCCGGCCGCAAGACGAATTGGCGCACCCTCTATCGCTTTCTGCGCGACGAGTATCCGGCCGTCTTCCAGCGGCAGATCGGGTTTGTGGCTGCCTCGGTGCTGGTCTCCGTGGCCTGGGGTCTGCTGGGGGCCGTGCTCACCAACGCGCGCCCGGAGTTCATGCGCCATTTCGTCGGTCCGGAGATGATCGCCACCATGGAACGTCATGAGATGTGGACGCAGTCGGTGGTAAGCATGGCGCCTACGGCTTCAAGTTTTATCATGACCAACAACCTCTCGGTCAGCTTTGTCACCTTCGCCGGGGGCATCGTATTCGGGTTGGGAACCTTCTTCTATCTCTTCGTCAACGGCATGATGCTGGGTGTGATTGCAACCGCCTGCCATCATTATGGGATGTCGGTGGCGCTTTGGAGCTTCATTGCGCCGCATGGGTCGCTGGAGTTGCCTTCGATCTTCATTGCCGGCGGCGCGGGTTTCCGGCTGGGTTACGCCATGCTGTTTCCCGGCGCGCTGCGCTGGAAAGAGTCGGTGGCGCGGGGCGGCATCGAGGCTACGCGGCTGGTATCCGGCATTGTGCCCTTGCTGGTCATCGCCGGGATCTTGGAAGGTTTTTTCTCGCCCTCGCAAGCCCCGGTCTGGCTCAAGTTCACCGTAGGAGGCCTTCTGTTCACGCTGCTGAACCTGTGGCTGTTCCGGTCGACGAAGGCGAAATCGCTCTGAGTCATCAGATGCCCAAAGGACCCGGAGGCCTGATCGACAGAGACAAAAGCCGCAATACCGCGACAATTCAGCTTGATTTTTATTAGATCCCTTTTACAAACCGTTTCTGAATGTGGGTCGCCCCGTGCCCCAATAGTTGTATCGAAGTAGAGATCTTGTTCCTCGGCATTGCGCCGATAAGGTCTCTCTAGCAAGGAGGCTACGGACGATGCAAATGATCAATCACCATGAATTTGGATCAACCAAGGTGCTCCAGTTCCGGAGCCGGCCGGTCAATGCAACCTGTGTGCGGCCCGCACATCGCCTTGCACCCCGCAGTGAGTTTCTTGAAGACGTCTCCGAAGGAAGCTTCGCGAAGGGCGCTGTAGTCGCCTTTGGGCTTGAGTCCGGCCTGTTTCTCTGCATCTATGGTTTGGTTCACATCCTGCGCTTGTTCTTATAAGGCGGAGCCGGCGAAACGGCAGCAAGGATTGTGAACGGCACCTTCCCCTTGACGGCGGCAAAGGTTGAGCCTTGCAAGGACGCGACTTCAATCGCTCCGCTAAATGCCCAAAATGAGAAGGGCTTGCGCCCCTGAGAGAATCCCCCTCGTGGCACGCTAGTGCGCTGCGGTAGGGTGGCTTCGCGGCCGGGGAGCGGGAGTCTTGGCAGCCCCGGGAAATTCCTTCCTGAGTTCAATCGCCATCGCCTGCCCGTCCACGGATTTATCCGAGCTCTCGACGTACTGCACCTGGGCCTTCATTCCCTCGATGTCTTTGCAGGGGTTCATGTCGTCCTTGAGCGTGACCCCAAGCGTCGTAAAGTCGATCTTGAAGTAATTGTTATTGTAGAGCGACAGCGTCTTTTTGGCGGTTTGCACTTGAAACTCCATCACCGAGGGAAAGCTGCACTGCACGGATTGAAGGACGCCCATCGCGGTCAGCTTGGGACCAGTGCCCGGCTCGGTGGGGTGCTTGGGCGCGACGTCGACGGTGACCGCAGCTTCAGCGGCAGCAATGTCCTGAGGCGTGGCCGTGGTGGTGACCAGGCCTTTGGGGGCATGAAGCGCCTGGACGGCCAGCACCTGCTTCAACTGGGCGTCGACCAGGGCCACTTCCTTGGGGTTCGAGGCAACTTTTCTGGCGTCGCGCAGCAGGTCCGCGGCGCCATCGTACTGACCGATGGTCATCATGACGGTGGCCGCATTGATGCGGTAGGGCAGGTTTTCCGGATCGAGAGCGATGGCCTGCAGGTTGAGGGTGTGGGCCTCGTCGATGTTTTTGTGCTGCATGGCCAGAAAGACGGCCAATTGGTCGTAAGCGGGGGCAAAGCGCGGGTTGATGTGAATGGCGGCGCGCAGATTGGCTTCGATTCGGCCGTTCCGTTGCAGGATGCCTTCACCCATCGACAGCACGGCGGCGTAGTAGTTGGCCGCGCAGCTCTGCGGATTCAGCTTGACTGCCTGTTCGTACCACTTGCGGGCTGCCTTCTTGTCTCCGTCGCGATTGGCGAGATAGCCCATGGTTTCGTGTGCCTGGGCATTGTCAGGAGCGGCCTTCAATACGGCGTCGAGCAGCGTACGGGCCTCTGCGGTGCGGCCCACAAAGACCAGCACATCGGCGCGCACCGCGTCGGCATCGGCCTGGGTTAATGGCTTGCTTTGATAGGCCGCCTCATTCAAGGGCGCGGCTGCGCCGGGGAGAGCGAACTGTTTGTCGCCGGCCAGCCGGATGGAGTAGCCAAGCGCCGTCTGCAGCTTTTTCAGATCGCCAAAGGCCTTTTCCGCGGCCGCCACGGGATCTCGATGCTGGCTGACTAGCGCCAAATAATCCTGCAGGCGGTGGGTGTTCTTTTCGTGGTCGGTAAGTTCCAGGTAGCGGGTAAGCGCCCACGACTCGGCATAAAACAGGGAGCCTTTCTGCTCCTCGTGATAGGTGGGCGAGTTGGTGTCGACTTTGAACAGTGCGGCCAGCGGCAGTAGATGGTTGCGACGCAGGGTCTGCAGATGGTCCTGGTTCGCCTGGCCCAAGAGCACGTCCCGATCGTGAAATGCGGTGTTCTCGAAGAATCCGGCCAATCCCTCGTTGAGCCAGAGCGGCATCCAGTTCATGGCATCGCCGAATTCGAGGTGGGTGCACTCGTGGTAGACGGCGGCATAGGGATGCTCGTCGGCAGCGTCCAGGCGCAACAGGATGTAGTTGGTGTCCTGGGTCTTCTGAAAGACTCCGTCGATGACGATCTGGCCCTTGGCCAGGTAGGCAGCGGGCTCAAAAGCCTGAAAGGCCTTTTGGTCCTTCGCGGCCACCACCACAATGGGTAGGGCGGGGTCTACCTTGGCCTTGGGAAACAGGTTTTGAAACATCCAGCGCATGCGCTCGAACTGATCTGCAATGCGCCGCGCCTCCGTGTCGCCGGCATCCGAGTAGACCGTGAAGTGTGGGCTGGTGACCTGAACCCACGGTTGGGGCGCGGCAAAACCAAAGCTGCAGGAGGCAGCCAATAGGGCACACAGGAGAGCAAAGCGTCTGGGCATGTTGCAGGTGATTTTAGCAGGCGGGTGGTGAGAACCCCTGTGTTGGCGCAGTGGCCAAGAGAAGCCACCGGTGGCGAAAGCGGAACGCCAGGCCGGCGGCTCCTTTAGTCAGCGGAATCGTATGAAGATCTTGAATTCGCGAATAATAGTGACTTGAAAGGGCACGGCTTTCAGCCGTGCCGCAAGCATGCGCTCAAACGTTCCGGCATTAGCCGCCGAGGAACGCTCTTGGCCGCACTCGAACCTTCCCTCAGGGGCTGAAGCCCGATGTTTTCCAGCAACTTTGTGGTACGGCTAAAGCCGTGCCCTTTCAAAACAGCTTCATGCGATTGCTTTGGGCGTAGCGGTTTGATTTGCGCTCCGCTGCCCATTAGTGTTTCAATTGCGTTATTGAAACAGGGGTGCTCCACGAAGTGGGGCTGAGAAATACCCTCGAACCCGATCCGGATAATACCGGCGTGGGAAGTTTCGAAATCGAAGGGTTCTTCCCATTCGATTCGCGGCGTGAGTGCTCTTGTTTCCTTCAAGTTGAAACAAGGGGAATCCATGCTCAGAGCCGCATTCGCCGTCACCGCCCGCATCTCATCGCAGTTTTTCTCGAACGTCAGCCACACCGGCCGGGTGGCTCCGAAAGCTGTGCGCCGCGGGGTTCTGGCCTGTGTGCTGATCGGCGGCATGGCTTGCGCTACGGGGTTTGCCCAGAATGCCGCGCCGGCCCCAACTCCCGCCCCAGCGCAGAAGGTGGCGCCGGTCACCACCACGGTGGTGGTGCACGACGAGATCAAAGACAATTACCTGCCCGAAGCCGTCACCGTGGGCACCATCGACGGGGCCGCGCTGAAGGAGACTCCGCTTTCGGCGACCGTGGTGACCCGCGAAGTGCTCAATGACCAGGGGTCGCGCCTGCTCAGTGACGTGGTGAAGAACGACGCGTCGGTGGACGACGACTACGTGCCGGTGGGCTACTACGGATGGTATGAGATTCGCGGCTTTGCCATCGACCTGGCTACCGGCCTTGAGGTCAACGGCATGACCGTTGCCGGCGAGCAGGATGTGCCTCTGGAAAACAAGGAGCGGGTGGAGATTCTGAAAGGAATTGCCGGTGTCGAGAGCGGCGTGGCCAATGCGGGCGGGCTCATTGATTTCGTGACCAAGCGCCCTGCGGCCATCGAGAGCCTCGATCTGGGCACCGATCACCGCGGCTCGGCCTATGGCGCAAGCGATCTGGGCCATCTCTTCGGAAGCCGCAAACAGGTGGGCGCGCGCATCAACCTGGCCGGCGAGCGCATTGCCAGCTACATGAACGACACCAACGGATGGCGCGCCATGGGCTCTTTGGCGGCCGACTGGCGGCTCAGCCCCAAGGCCATCTGGAAGGGCGACTTCGAGTATCAGCATAAGGTCGAGCGCGACGGCAGCGGGTATCAGTTGCTGGGCGGAACCACCCTGCCGGATCTCGGCAGCATCTTCCCCTCAACCATGCTTGGCGATCAGCCCTGGGGGCCGCCGGACACGTATAACACCTTCAATGCCGGTACCCGGCTCGACTACACGCTGTCGCCCCACTGGGCAGCCTTCGCCGCCGCCAGCTACAGCCATTCGCTCATTGAAGACAACGTCATCTATGCCTATGGCACGCCGTTCGACGTAAATGGCAACGTGGCCTGTCCAGGCGCGCCCAATGCCCCGGATTACTTCTTCTGCCCCGATGGAAGCTATGGCGTCTACGACTATCGCAATCCGGGCGAGTTGCGCAAGGACGAAGTGGCGGAAGCGATTCTCACCGGGCATGTGAAGATGGGCGGCGTCACGCACGACCTCGCCGCCGGCGGCGAGCTGTTTCTGCGCAGCGTTGAGCAGCCCGGCTTCTATTCCATGTCCAATCCCGCATCGCCCGATGGCATTGTCCAGGATGGCTCCGTGTATACCTACCTGGGCGCGGAGAACATCTATCAGCCCATGGCGCCCGTATCCATCGAAAGCCCGCTGCTGACCGCCGGGCCGCGCCGGCTATGGGAAAACAGCCACCAGTCCGCCGCTATCCTGCAGGACCGGATGCATCTGCCGGGCCGCATTGAACTGATCGCCGGTGGGCGGTACGATTCGCTGCGCGACCATAACTACTCGGTCGAGGCCACCAGCCCGTGCACCGTCGCCACTGCGCCTGGAGCGGCCAACGATCCCTGCCCAACAACCTATGACGCCTCGAACAATCCGGTCTATTCGGTTCCCACTTTGCCCAACCTCACTGACAAGGATGTCTGGCTTCCGTTCTATGCAGCAACCTACGCGCCGGCAAACAACTTGACGTTCTATGGCAATTACAGTGAACTGCTGTCGCTGGGACCGCAAGCCGGCTGGTGGGTGGATAATGCCAATCAGTTTCTGGCGCCGTTTCACACCCGGCAGGCTGAAGTCGGAGCAAAGTACGAGCCCGCTCAGCGCATCCTGCTCACCACCGCGCTGTTTCGCATGAGGGCGCCGTTCTTCTATCCGCAGAGCGATGGAGCCGGCGGCTTCAACTTCGTCTCCCAAGGTCGCGAGACGCACGACGGCATCGAGTTGAACGCCGAAGGCAAGGCCGCAAGTTGGGTGAGGCTGACTGCCTCGGCAACGGCGATGCGCGCCACATCGAATGACACCGGCACTGCGGCCTTCGACAACAAGCAGGTCATCAACGTACCGCATTTGCATACCGCGACCTTTGCCGACATCGCCCTGCCTCACATGCGCGGATTGCACCTGATGCCGGGCTGGGGTTACACCGGGCGCAAGGAAGCCACCCGCGACGATGCGGTGAGCGTTCCCGGCTACAACATCTTCAATTTGGGGGCGCGTTACACTCCTGGCGGCGAACAGGGCCGCGTCACCTTCCGTGTCTACGCCAACAATATCGCCGACAAACGCTACTGGAGCGACACCGGCACAAACGGGGGCGACAGTTTTCTGTGGCTCGGCGCGCCCACTACCGTGAGGCTCTCGGCACATTACACTTTTTAAGGACCCCATGGATACGGTTGCAATGAGCGCAAAGGTACACGGCATGGACGGCACGCTGGTCGAAGCGGACTGGCCGCCGCTGGAATTCGCCGAAGTGCGCGCGCTTCTTGCCCGTTTCCCCGCTTGCGGCGATGCAAGGAAGATTCTGTCGGTTAGTCCGCGCCCGTTTTCTGCAGCCAGCGTCGTGGCCACGGAGAATGGGCGAGTCTTCATCAAGCGCCATCCCAGGCTCGTGCGCGACCGCGAAGGCTTGATGGAAGAGCATCGCTTCATGAAGCATCTGCTGGCGCATGGTGCCCCGGTTCCGCGCCTGTTCGCCGATGACCGCGGCGAGACAGCCATCGAAATCGGCGGTTGGACCTACGAAGTGCATGAAGCGCCCGAGGCTGAGGATCTCTATGGAGAGGTCATCTCCTGGACGCCGTTCCTCACCACGGCCCACGCCTGGTCCGCGGGCCACGCACTGGCCCGGTTGCACCGCGCCGCGCAAAGCTTTGCAGCGCCCCGGCGTCAGCCTCGCCTGCTGGTGGCAGGCTTTACCATCTTCGCCGACCAAGATCCCCCGGCAGCGATGAACCGGTATTTCAACGAGCGTCCGGCCTTGGCGGGGAATGCGGATGCGCGCCGCTCGGCCGCCGAAGCCGCCGAATTGCTGGCCCCGTTTCACGCGCAACTCGTGCCGCTCTTGCCTTCGCTGCCTTCGCTCTGGACGCACAACGATCTCCACGGCTCCAACCTGTTGTGGAGCGATCGCAGCGAACAGGCGCGGGCCGTCAAGATCATCGACTTTGGACTGGCCGACCGCACCAACGCCGTGCACGATCTGGCTCAGGCCATTGAGCGCAGCATTGTGGAGTGGCTGGCCCTCTCCACAGCTCCGACCGACGGCCTCGATGTGCCGGTGCACCTGGCTCATTTGCATGCGCTGCTTGCGGGTTACGAGTCGTTGTGTCCGCTGAGCAACGAAGAAGCGGCCGCACTGGTGCCCATGACGGCTCTCTGCCATGCCGAGTTTGCCCTCACCGAAGCGGACTATTTCCTGGTCGCTCTGCACTCCGAAGAAAAAGCCCGCGTGGCTTATGACGAGTATCTTGTTGGCCATGCCCGCTGGTACAGAAGCCGCGGCGGCCAGGCCTTCCTCCATGACATTGAACAGTGGGCTGCAAAGCGCGGCCGTAAAAACGACTTCGAGAAAGTTGAATCATGACCGTGTGGATGACGATAGCGCGCTATATTGCCGAGAATTGGGTTGAGATTGCAGGCTTCGTCACCACGCTGGTCGGCATCTGGCTCACCACGCGCCGGCTCATGTCCTGCTGGCCGGTGGTGCTGGCCGCCGACCTGCTTTACCTGGTGGTCTTCTTTCGCGCCCGGCTCTTCTCCGATGCGCTGCTGCAAATCTTCTTTCTGGCCTTTACCCTCTACGGCTGGTGGCACTGGGCTCGCGGCGTACGCCAGGATGGCGAAGTGCGCATTGAGCCTCTGAGCCTGCGCGGCTGGCTGTGCGGCCTGGCCGCAGGAGCTATCGGAGCGGTGCTGCTCGGCTGGTTGATGGTCCGCGTAGGCGCGGCACTGCCGCATCTTGACGCCGCGCTCACCAGCTATAGCCTGGTGGGGAGTTGGTGGGGAGCACGCAAGCACATCGCCAACTGGTGGCTGTGGATCGTCGTCGATCTCATCTACGTCGGCGAATACATCTATAAGGACCTGTGGTTGACGGGCGCTCTTTACCTGCTTCTGGTGGGCCTGGCCGTGATGGGGCTGGTCGATTGGCAACGCGCTGCGAATCGTTCCCTGACGCCTGTCCGGCTGCAATCCTGACCGGCAAACCCGCCGACCTGCAAATCTGCCAACTCGCTGACTTGCTGACTCGCTAACTCGCAACCTCGCCAAGCGTGCAGCCCTTCAGCAGTGCTTCCACGGCCTCGCTCAGCGAGCCAACCCGTAAATCGGCCAGCTCCCGGGCTGCTTCCACGCCGGGCCTCTGCCGCTCCGAGCCGCTCTCCACGAACACCGTCAGCAATCCCAGCCGGCGCCCAAACTCGATGTCGGAAAACGAATCGCCAACCATGGCGCTGGTCGCGGCAGCGATTCCGGGAAACTCCGCCAGGGCGCTTTCGAACATGCCCGGCAGCGGCTTGCGGCAGGTACATTCCTCTTTGCCGTGCGGACAGAAATAGAACGCATCGACATGCGCGCCCTGTGCTCGCAGCCCCTGCTGCAATTGAGCGTGAATGCTCTGCACATCCGCGACGGAGTATAGGCCCAAAGAGATGCCGCGCTGGTTCGAGACCACCACCACGCGCACCCCTGCCTGGTTCAACCGGGCAATGCTCTCCGCCACGCCGGGCAGAAGTCGAAACTCGGCCCAGCTGCGGACATAACTGCCCTCTGGCATCTTCTCGTTCAGAACGCCATCCCGGTCTAGAAATACCGTCTGCAAGCTGCGTCCCAACGAGCCGCTTTCGCGATCGATCATGGCAAGATCCTGGCAACCCGTTTGCCGGCCACCTACTCTTCCCCAAGCTCGTAGGGAATGGCGAAGCGCCCGATCTGCACCATCGCCTTGTCGTTCGGCGGCCAAATATGCAGGCTCTCGACGCGGCTCGGCCCGGCGATGCGATGCGCGTCGGTAGTTCCTACAAGCGCTCCGGTCGCCGCCTCGTGGAAGTGCACGCTGAGCGTGTCGCCGTTCCGCGAGCGAACCCAGCCGAAGACGTATTCCCCGCGCTTCAATGCCACGCCGCCGATCTTTACCGGGGCCTGCACTATCAGAAAGTGCGAATACTTGCCGTCGGCCGAGTAGCCCGCCGTGATCAGCACTACCCCGGCAATGAAATGCCCGTGACTATTCACAATGCCGCTGGCGGTCCGCATCTCGGTCTCAATGTGTTCTTTCTCCACCGGAGCACGGGCCGGCAACAGCGAGGCCAGTTCCGCGTCGCTCGCCTGCCGCCATTGGGGCTTTTGCGCAAAGCCCGGCCACGATGCAAAAGCGAGAATGAGTGCGAAAAGGATGATCTTTTTCATGATTTGCGCTTTCTCAGCGACTCCAGTTGAACAATGCCGCGCTGGATCGCCGCCGTGGCCGCCTGCGTCCGGTCGGTCACGCCCAGTTTGCCCAGCAAACTGTTGATATGGGTTTTCACCGTAGCTTCGGAGATCTCCAGCTCGGTGCCGATCTCCTTGTTGCTCTTGCCCAGCACAATCTGTTCCAGCACGTCGGACTCGCGCGGCGTCAACTCCTCGGTGCCCATGCGCTCGGCCAGCTTTTCGGCAATGATGGCCGGAATATGCGACTTGCCCGCATGAACCGCCCGGATGGTGGTAATCAGCTCGTCGGTGGTCATGCCCTTGAGCAGATAGGCGCGCGCCCCGGCCTGCAGCGCCCGGTAGATGTCTTCGTCGCCATCGTAAGTCGTGAGCACAATGAAGCGCGCCGCCGGGGTCTCCATGCGAATGCGCTGGATGACGTCTACGCCGCCCAGCCGCGGCAAGCGCAGATCGATCAACGTTATGGCCGGCTGGTGCTTTCTGAATTGCGCAATGGCCTCAACGCCGTCCGCGGCTTCGCCCACCACTTCCAGGCCTTCGACCACGTTCAGCAGCGCCACCAACCCCTGCCGCACCACGTGATGGTCTTCCACCACCAGCACCCGAATCGTTTCCTTCGTCACCATTGAACTCCAATCCGCTCTCGTCCGCTGCTCGTCGTCCTCAAAGGCTGGGTGCCCCAGGTCCCTCGCTTTTGGGGACCTGGGAAACCGCGAACCCCGCAGAAACACCCTACCCCCGCACCTCGCCCGGCGTCGTCGCTTTCAACCGGACCGTCGTTCCGCTTCCCAGCTCGCTCGTTACCTCGAGCGTCCCTCCGATGGCGGCCGCTCGTTCCCGCATCCCGGTCAGCCCATAATGTCCTGCGGGCGATTCCGTCGCCGCCGCAAATCCACAGCCGTCGTCCCGCACTTCCAGCGCAATTTCGCCGCGGCCGTACTCCAATTGCACCGTCAGGTGCGAGGCTCCGGCATGCTTCTTCACATTATGGATGGCCTCTTGCGCCACACGCAGGATTTCCTGCTCCGTTCCCGGCGGCAGCGGCCGGTAGGCGCCGAAGATGCTGAAGCTGGCTTCGAGCGTGCCGTTCTTGCTGGCCTCGGTCAGCCGCCGCAGACGAACCGGCAGGGTGGTCTCGCCGGAGTCCTGCGAGCGCAGCGCCCAGATCGATTGCCGCGCATCGGCCAGCCCTTCGCGCACATAGCCGCGGGTCAGATCCAGGTGCTTGGCCGCTGCTTCCACCTTGCTCATGCGCAGCAACTCCGACAGCACCTCAAGCTGCACGCTCACGCCCACATAGCCCTGCGCCAGCGTGTCGTGCACCTCGCGCGCGATGCGGTTGCGCTCGCCCAGCACCGCCTTGAACTCGCTCTCGGCCCGGCGCAGCCGCAGCCGCAGCAGCAAGACCACCAGCCCGCCGGCAGCCAGCGCCAGCAGCACGTAAAACCACACCGTCTCGTAGAAGCGCGGTTTTAGCACAAAGGACAACGCCGCGCCCTCGGGGTTCCATAACCCGTCGTTGTTGGCCGCCTGCACCTTGAAGGTGTAACGGCCTGCGGGAATGTTGGTGTAGTAGGCAATCCGCCGCGTCCCGGCCTCGGTCCAGTTGTGGTCGAAGCCCTCCAGCATGTACCGGTAGCGCACCTTCTGCGGCGCTGTAAAACTCAGCCCTGCAAAGTCGAACTGAAAATGCACATGCCCCGCCGGAACCTCCACGACAGACGCCGCCCCTCGCAGCGTTTGCACCACGTCGTCCACCGCGAAGCGCTCCAGCGCCACCGGCGGCGGCACCGTATTCACCGGAAAATGCGCCGGATCCACCTCTACCAGACCTTTGGGGGTGGCGAACCACAGGTGCCCGTCGCGGGAGCGCCACGCGGAGGGATGGCTGTTGGTAGCCGTTTCGCGGCTGTGAATGCCGTCGGCCGGGCCGAATTCGATCCAGTGCGTACAGCCCGGCGCCTGCATCTTCATGCCGGTGCAGTCGCAGCGCGCGATGCCGTTGCCGGTGGCGAACCACAGATGGCCCAACTGGTCGTCCAGGATGGCGTGAATGCTGGTCTGCCCCAGCCCGCCGCCCATGGCCGGCAGAAAGCGCTGCCCATTCCACAGGTTCCACCCGTGATCCTGCGTGCCGATCAAAAGCGTCCCGTCCGGGCGCGGCAACAAAGCCGTTACCACGTTGCTGGTGAGTCCGTCGGCGCGGGTATAGTTGGCAATCATCCCACCGTGCAGCCGCGAAAGCCCGGTCAGCGTGGCTACCCACAGATCCCCGGCCGCGTCGCGCGCCATGGCTCCCACCAGGTCGCTGCCGAGGCCGCTGGCCTGGGTGAAAGTCTCCATCCCCACGCCGGGGCGGGCACCCACCCAATGCGTCAGGCCGCGCCGCGTGCCCACCCACAACGAGCCGTCTGCATCGGCCAGCAGCGAGCGGATGAAGTCGTCCGGCAGCCCGTCTGCCGAGGTGAAAGCGTCGATCCTGCCCCCGCGAATGCGGTTCAGCCCATCCGGCGTGCCTACCCACAGGTCGCCGTTGGGCGCCGCGGCCAGAGCCAGGATCACATCGCTGGCGAGGCCATCGCGGACGGTATAGGTCTTAACCGCATCGGCCGCGCCCCGCCGCATCGCGTTCAACCCGCCGCCGCTGGTGCCGACCCAAAGGGTGCCGGCCTTGTCTTCGACGACCGTGGTGGTGCCGTCGGCTGAAAGCCCTTCATGCAGCCCCACGGTGCGAAAGCGTTGATCGCGCAGAATGTGCAGCCCGCCGGTCTCTGTTCCCACCCAGAGGTTGCCTTCGTGGTCTTCCATCAGCGTCAGCACCGAAGCCGTGGCCAGCGGATCGGTGACGGGAAGCCGTTGTACCTTGCCCTCGACCCACCGCGCCAAGCCACCGTTGGTGCCAATCCACAGGCTGCCTTCGCGGTCGGCAAACAGGGCTTGGATTCTGGAGCCGGGCAGTTCTTTGCCGACGCCAAACCGCGCAATCGAACGTGTGGCTCTCACCACACTGACTTCGCTCTTGCTCGCCATCGCAAGCCCCCCTCGATTCGACATCGGCTCCATCTTGTCTACTCCTCCCGCCGGGAGTTCGGAGCGTAAGGCCACAACCGAGCCAAGGGATTTAATGGGGTCGAGCACAATGTCGGCGTATGCTACTGCAACTCCGCTCCATGGTCCTCGGCCGACATGCGACGCTGCTCTGGCACAAGGCTGACAACCCTTATCGATCCATTGATTCTTGAGGAACTCCCCGGAGGTCTCGTTGGTTCCAACCCAGAGCCCCCCGGTTTTGTCTGGCACAACGGAATCTACCGTGCCGCTGGGCTGGCCCGGGGCGGTAGACAGGAATTTCTCTCCGTCCAGATGGGCCAATCCGCCATCGGTCCATGCCCAGATCACCGCGTTCGATGTTTCAGCAACTCCGAGAATCCCGTTCCCCGGCAGCCCGTCCTTGGTAGTGAACGCGGTCACCACCCCGTCTTTCCAACGCGCCAGCCCGTCGCTGGTCCCGATCCACAGGGCGCCATCGTGAGTTTCCAACAGGCAGCGCACGTCGCTTCCCGGCAGCGCCGGCGTGGAATTGCGATCGAACACCTGGAACCCGGTCCCGTCGAACCGCACCAGCCCCACCTCGGTACCCAGCCACACAAACCCGTCGCGCGTCTGCACCAGCGACTGCACGGTATTCTGCGGCAGCCCGTTCTCCATGACCCACGATTGCCGCCCATAGCTGGCCAGCGGCGTGGTCGGCTCGAGCGCCATGCAGGCAACCGCGCAGCTGATCATCGCCGCCATAATGGTCGCGCAGGAACGAGCAGAAAAGCTCGTCCGGGGCTTCAGCCCCGAATAGGACAGATGCCCCTGAAGCCGAAGCATTTCCGACCGCGATAGCTCACGCTTCCGATGGCTAGAAGTGTCAGGGCACGACCTCAGTCGTGCCGAAAGCCGCGCTAAAAAAACAAGGGCTTTAGCCCCCGAGGCTTTCTCGCCGGATTCCCGGCCCTCACCCCATCTCGAATTCAAAGCACTGCGGACCGTGGAAGCGAGCTTGTCGACCGTCAAGGAGACTCCAACCTGCGCAAAACTGCGCACCTCCACACTAATTGCCCGCAACACCGAATGCACAACGAGCGCCGCATGTCCCTGTCAGAAACCGGCACTACCAGTTTCAACCCCTACCCCGGCTCGCAGCCTCAACCGAATGATGGAGATATCCCTCACTCCATTGGCTCATGACAAACCACCAAGGTGTCGATACTCTGGATAAGTCTCCTGAGCTGGTCACTGGACTGGCCTTTGAATTCAGACTTTCGGGTAGCCGCCCTTCTCGCTGGGCTGCTACCCGATTCCTTTTTGCGGGGCGATAAATCTGCCCACCCACTGTCTTGTCCTCCCGACTGAAGGCCGCGAATCGAAGGCTCTGCGGTTGCAATTTGGGCGGTTCGGTGGCCAAGCTACCCACCTACCGCCCGGCTGGAACACCGGGGCTCATGTACGAATCCCAGAGCGGACTCTTCGGCGACTGCCATATGCAGAGATCATCAAAAGTGGGATAGTGTTCCACTTCCTTAAGGAGGTCGCCTGAGAGAAGGATTATGCGATTCTTCTTTGGTGCGGCCTCGGTAATCAATGCCATGAAATTGACAAACTGCCCATACGAAACCCTGGAATCGGCAACCACATAGATCGGGTTGACCCGGTATTCCCAAACCTCTTCGATCTTGGAAGTCATCGCCGCGGCGGGATGCGCGTAGCCGTTGATTCCCATCTCCCCATTCTTGTTCAACCAAAGGACACCGGAGAGGTGGTTGCACACGTACTGGGGTTGCGGCTGCGTTGGTAACTGCACTACCGGCACCATCACCCCTGCCGACGCGGGTCTCTGCACCACAAACGCGCACAGGCTCAGAATCAGAAACAAGCTCGCCAGCACGGGGGCCAGCATCGTCCGCAACCGGTATAAGTCCATACCTGTCTCTGACACCGCTCGCCCCGCCTTTGTTCCCGGCTTTCCCAATTCCTGCCCAATTTCTGGTTTCTGGAAAACTCGCACCTGGACAACAACGCGCCGAAAAACAACCGCAGATCCTTCGACTCGGCTGAAAAACGCCTCGCTCAGGATGACAAATCTGTGGGAAAGGCCCCTACTCGCTCTTGATCGCCGTCGCCCGATTCTTTTGGAAGGTAACCGTCCAGTGCTTTCCATCCTGGTCGTACGTCACGGTGCGGTCGCCTTCCGTAGGGCCATCCACTTTCATTTTCTGCCCAATCGACATGCGCACCTCGAGTTCGCTCATCCCCGGCTTGACCTGGTGCGCGTCCACGGCGGCCCACACCTCTTTGGGCCAGTGATCGTACATTGTATGCGGATCGTCGTAGAAGAACAGCGTGTCCGTGTAGTAAGCCTCCTCGTTGCTCTCCATCGTGCCGACGGGCATGGCGTAGAGCGTCTGGCTCCCGGGAAACGCAAACACCATCATCACCTGCCGGTCGCCGTGCCCGATGCCGTCGTCCACCTTGGCCGGGGGCACAGCCTTCACGAACTTCAACACTTCCAGCCGCTTGGCCGAGGGAATCAGGCCCACGGGCTTGCTGAAATCCACCTTCTGACTCGAAAACGGAAAGTAGGTTATCGTGTAGCCGTCGCGCATCCATACCGCTTTGCCCACCAGCCGCTGCAGATCCTCGTAGTGTGCCGGGAAGAAAGACCGCATCACCACCAAGTCGTCCTGGCTCAGCGTCTGCTGGGTCACGTCCTTCTGCCCAATCACCCCGGGATCCTGCCGGTGCCGGTAGACGGAATACAGGTAGATCGCGCCGATCGCCAGCGAGATCAATGTTGGAATCAGAATCTTCTGCCAGTTCTTCACGTACTCTCCGTAAATCAGGGGTTAGGGGTTAGGGATCAGGGATTGGAACCCGGGGCGCCCTATCCTCCGGTGCTTCTCGGCGGAAAGGTGGGAAACCGCAGACCCCACCCGGCCACTTCCCAAACTATCTACTCTGCAGGCAAATCCCCGCTCGCCTTGCGCAGCGACTCCACAGTCAGCTCATCGGCGTGGCGCAACCCTGGAAACAAACCGGCCCACAGGCCTGCGACTGCCAGCGCACCCAGGCCACCCACGATTGTAGCTCTCACCGCGCCCCACCATTGCGCCGTTAGTCCACTCTCAAATGAGCCCAGCTCGTTAGACGCGCCAATGAACAAGGAATTGACCGCACTCACCCGGCCGCGCATCTCCGGCGGCGTGCCCAGTTGCACCAGTGAGCCGCGAATGATGACGCTCACCGAGTCGGCTGCCCCGGCCAGCGCCAGCGAGGCAAGCGACAGCCACAGACTATGCGACAGCCCGAACACCACCGTGGCCAGGCCAAATATCCCCACGCACACAAACAGCCGCAGACCGGCCCGGCGCCGCAGCGGGAACCGCGCCATCAGCAGCGACATGGCCACCGCACCGGCAGCCGGAGCGGCGCGCAGCAGGCCCAGCCCGCGCGGCCCCTGGTGCAGAATCTCGTGCGCAAAAATCGGCATCAGCGCCGTAGCCCCGCCCAGCAGCACCACAAACAGATCCAGCGAAGTGGCTCCCAGCAGTAGCGGCGAATGGCGCACATAATGGAACCCAGCCAGAATCACCTTCACCGAGATCGCGCGGTGCTCCATCCTGCCCGGCCGCACGTTCAGGCTACCCACCAGCACCAGAAACCACACCAGCGTTCCCAGAGTGAACAGGTAGACCACCGCCGCGCCTTCGAGGCGGGTATCCGTGAGCCCCGGCAACAAGGGCAGAGTAAACAGGAATCCCCCCAGCGCCGGCCCGGTAATGTTGGAGAATTGCCAGATGGCTCCGCCCCACGTCACCGCATTCACAAAATGCTTTTCGGGAACCATGTGCGGCACCAGAGCCGAGCTGGCCGGGCCGGAGAAAGCCCGCGCCGTGCCCATGGCGAACAGCACCTGGTAAATGGGAAATACGGCGGGCGCCCCGCTCAGCGTCAGCGCCAACAACGCCGCGGTACAGAAAAGCTGAAGTCCATAGCAGACCAGGATGATCTGCCGCCGGTCGAAGCGGTCGGCCACATGCCCGGCCGGAAGCAGAAACAACAGCCCCGGCAAAAACAGCGCCAGGCCGGTGTAGCCCAAGTCGATGGCACGGTGGGTCAGCGAATATACCTGCCAGGCCACCGCTACCGCCTGCGCCTCGGCACCCAGCACCACCGCGCCGCGGGCCAGTTGATATCGTCTGAAATCGCGCGAGGCGAAGGCTTCCATGCCGCGCCGGATCTGCTTCTGAGGGGGAGACTGCATCACGTGCCCTTAGCTTATATCGCTCCCCTGCCCGGCGGCATCTGGCCCAGCAGGCGGCGAACGGCGCACATTGCGCGTCAAACCAATAATGGTTCATTTTGCCCCCACCACCCACCACCGGCTGCTGCCGCGCTGGGCCATCCATCTCGGCATGCCGGGACTGTTCCTGGTGTCTGCGCTGGATTCATCGCTGATTCCCCTGCCCATCCCCGGCACCACGGATCTTCTGCTGTTGTGGCTGGTCTCGCACAACGGCAACCCATGGGAACTAGCCTCGGTCGCCGTCGCCGGCAGCCTGGTAGGCGGCTATACCTCGTGGCAATTGGGCCGCAAGGGCGGAGAAATGGCACTCCGCCGCTGGGTTCCGGCGCGCATCCTCGACCGCATCGTGCGCTGGGTCAGACAACACCCGATCCTCGCTGTTTTTCTCCCGGCGATTCTGCCTCCACCCATCCCGCTCTCCCCATTCCTGCTGGCATCGGGTGCCCTGGGCGTCAAACGGACGCACTTTCTGCTTTCCTTTGGATCGGCTCGCACCATCCGCTACGCACTGGTCGCCTGGCTCGCCGAGGTTTATGGTCGCCGCGTGGTTCGCCTGTGGTCCGGAGAGCTGGAAAAATGGTCAACCCCGCTGCTGTGGATCTTTGCCGTCACCATGGTCGGCGGAGTCGCTTATGGCATCTTCAAGTTCCGCAGCAATAGCAGATTGGTCCCCGGGCAGGATCGCGATCTTGAGGTGGCCAGCATACGGGCGGAGTGACCGGGGACTTCCATCGGAGACTTGAGATCGGCCGGTGTCGGATCAGGTGTTGAAGGTTACAGCTTCGGCCCCAATGAGCCGCCGCTCACCGCGCCTTAGCTTCTCCACGCGTCCAGGTCTTCGCCCATGCTCTCCCGGATCATCAGCAACCCCGCAAAACTCAGCACCGCCGCGGCCGAAAGATAATAGCCGACATACGGCAGCCCATAGTTCTTGGCCAGCCAGGTGGCCAGGTAAGGCGCCACCGAAGCCCCCAGAATCCCTGCGAAGTTGAACGCCAGCGAACTGCCCGAGTAGCGCACCGGGGTGGGAAACAGCTCGGAAACCACCGTCCCCAGCGGCCCATAGGTCAGCCCCATCAGCGCCAGCCCCATGGCCATCATGCCCAGCGCGCCGCCCGCGCCGGACTCGAACATCGGCCCCAGGATCAGCCCGAACAGAAAGATGGCGGCCGTGATCCACAGCATCGCTCGCTTGCGCCCCCGCTCCGCCAGCATGGCCGAAAGCGGAATCATCAGGGCAAAGAAGAAGATGTCGAAAAGCTGCATCAGCAGGAACTTCTCCCGGCTGAATCCCAACGCGCTCGTGCCCCACGAAAGCGCAAACACCGTCATCAGATAAAACAGCACAAACGTCGCCAGACACAGCAGAATCCCCGCCACCAGCGCCTTGCTATGGTCGCACACCACGGTAAACAGCGGCAGCCTGACCTGCTGGCCCCGGTCCAATGCCTTCTGGAAGACCGGCGTCTCGGTAATCGTCAGCCGCACATAGAGGCCCAGAATCACCAGCACCGAGCTGGCCAGAAACGGCAGCCGCCAGCCGAAGTCGAAGAACTGGCGATCGGTCAGCAGGTTCGACAGCACCAGAAACACGCTGCCGGAAAGAAAGAAGCCCACCGGCGCGCCCAGTTGGGGAAACATACCGTACCAGGCGCGCTTGTTGGGGGGCGCATTCTCAATGGCCAGCAGCACAGCGCCGCCCCACTCCCCGCCCAGCCCAAGCCCCTGCCCGAACCGGCAAAGCGCCAAGAGAAGCGGCGCGGCAAAACCGATGGCATGATAGGTCGGCAGGCAGCCGATGCTCACCGTCGACACGCCCATGGTGGCCAGCGCCACCACCAGCGTGGTCTTGCGGCCGATGCGATCGCCAAAGTGCCCGAACAGCGCCGATCCGATGGGCCGCGCCAAAAACGCAATGCCGAATGTTGCCAGCGAAGCCAGTGTGGCCGTGGCCGGGTCCGTGGCCGGAAAGAACAGCTTGGGAAACACCAGCACCGCTGCCGTGGCGTAAATGTAGAAGTCGAAAAACTCGATGGTCGTACCCACCAGGCTGGCAAACAATACCTGGCGCGGCGAATTCACTTTGGGGCCCGCAGGGGCTTCCTTCTTCCGTGAAGCAAGCACGTTCATCCGATCTCCAATGTGCAGCGGGGACCATGGGGAAGCATGGCCTGCTCTAGGTTATATAGCCTGCCGCATCGATCGGGAACCACACTCTTTTCCGTCCCCACAAACGCCCCGCTCCGTGCCGCTCCGTTAGACTGGGAGGGCGATGAAGCTTATTGAAAACAGAGCTTGGAGTGGTTTGCCGGCAGTGCCGATCTTGGCTCTGGCCCTGGCGCTGGCCGGTTGCGGCACGCCCGGGGCGCCGTTGCCGCCCTCGCTGAAATTGCCGGTTCCGGTCACCGATCTGTCCGCCGTCCGCGCCGGAAACCAGATTTCGCTCACTTGGTCCATGCCCAAAAAAACGACGGATAAGTTGCTGCTGAAAGGGAACGTCTCTGTGCGCGTCTGCCGCCAGGAGCTTACCGGACCCTGCGTGCCTGCCGCCACCCTGATGCTGGCTCCCGACAGCGACGGAGTGTTCTCAGAAACTCTGCCCGCGGCGCTGCTTTCCGGCGAACCCCGCGCCCTCACCTATTTTGTGGAGCTTGCCAACGCCCGCGGCCGTTCGGCTGGCCTGTCCAATCCGGCAGTTGCCGTTGCCGGCGCCCCGCCGCCTGCCGTTGCCGGGCTTGCCGCCCGCGTTCGCAAAGACGGCATTGTTCTCCGCTGGGCCCCCGACGCGCCTGGATTTGCCGTTCGCCTGCACCGCAAGCTGATTGCGCCCGCTTCCGAGCCCAAGGCCAAAACACAAACCGGCTTGCTGGCCCCGGCTCCCGAGCCGGCCGAACAGGACCTGGTGGTTGAACCGTCGTCCAAAGCAGCTCCGGACCACGCTCTCGACAAGACCGTTCGCTTCGGCCAGGTCTATGAATACCGGGCCCAACGCGTGGCCCGGCTAGCCTTCGACGGGCAGGCAGTGGAACTGACCAGCGAGATCTCTGCGCCGGTGCGGGTCGAAGTTCTGGACGTCTTTCCGCCTGCTGTTCCCACAGGCCTGGCCGCAGTGGCCACGTTGGGCGAAAACGGCGCCGAGACCGCCATCGACCTGAGCTGGCAACCCGTAACCGATGCCGATCTGGCCGGATACGCCGTTTACCGTCATCAACCGGACGGCTCCTGGCAGCGCATCTCGCCGCCCCAGCCGCTGGTTGGGCCGGCCTTCCACGACACCGGTGTTCGCCCCGGCCAGTCCTACCGCTACGCCGTCACCGCCATCGACCAGGGCGGCCATGAAAGCGCGCGCTCCGCCGAAGCCGAAGAGACCGTCCCCAACCCTTGAGTGTCCGGGCCCCCGGAGAGTTCCCATGAGATACTGCCGCTTCTTCTTTGAGAATCAAATTCACTACGGCGCCGTGGAAGACCGCGGCGGCGAGCCCTGGATTGTCGACCTGACGCACGCGCCTGAAGACGACCTGGCCTTTCGCCTCGAACACGGCCGGGCCACCTCGTGGACCTTCGACTTCGAGCCCATGCCCCTGACCGCAGCCGACCTGCTGGCGCCCGTCACGCCGTCCAAGATCGTCTGTGTCGGCCGCAACTACCGCGACCACGCCAAGGAGCTGGGCAACGAAATCCCCACCGAACCCCTGCTCTTCTTCAAGCCCCCGTCGTCGCTGCTCAAGCCGCTCGGCGTGGTCCGCATGCCCGCGGCCTCGGAACGCGTGGATTTCGAAGGCGAACTGGCGGTGGTCATCGCCCGCCGCGTCCGCAACCTGAAAGAAGCCGACTGGCGCTCGGCCGTCCGCGGCTACACCCTGGCCAACGACGTCACCGCCCGCGACCTGCAGAAGAAAGACGGCCAGTGGACCCGCGGCAAGGGCTTTGACACTTTCTGCCCCGCCGGCCCGCTGGTGAGCGACGAAATCGACCCCTTGGCCGGCATGACAATCGAGACCCGCGTGAACGGAGAGCTTCGCCAGCACGGTTCGACCCTCGATTTCATCTTCCCGATTCACGCGCTGTTGGTCTACATCACTTCGTTCATGACCCTCGAACCCGGCGACCTGGTGCTCACCGGGACGCCTTCCGGAGTGGGACCGCTCAAGGCTGGAGATTCCGTGGAAGTGACGATCCCCGGCCTCGGCGTCCTGGTCAACACCTTCCAGCCGGAAGAAAAATAGTCGAATAACCGCAAGAAGTCCTGGAAGCGTTCTCCCCATGTGCAATGCGCGTAGAGGATGAGAGGTATTCTGACTCAGCTATCTTTGAGCTGCGCTGACGGCGTTAAGCGGAACCTCCAGGGTTCCTACCTTGCTCAACGAGGGGTCATATACCCCGGTTCGCAGGAAGACATTGCCCACGGGCACATCGATCTCGATGTGGAAGGGAATGCCTTCTTTCTGTTCTCTGACCCACTGATCCGGCTTGATTCGCAGGGGGATGCTGCCAAACTGCCAGTTAAGTGGCTTGCCATCCTGGCCGTAGACCATCAATGCCAGATCCAAAGACTTGCGATGCAAGCCGTCCACATCCGCAACCAGAGCTAAGCTATCGGCCTTTAGCTGAAAGCTGACCCGGTAGCGCATGAGTTTGCCGGTCAATTGCGAGTTGCCTCCCGCACGCGGCGATCCTTCTTTGGGCTTTTCGGAGGAGGGAACTACCTTCAAATCGTAGAGAATCTCGCTGATATTCGGCATTCCCCGGCCCATCAGTGGAAGCAACGGAGTCTTGCCAAGCGCTGTGCTCGCTGTGGCGACCTCTTTTTGGGACTGTTCAAGATAGTGCTTGCGATAGAAGAGCGTGTAGTCTCCGGAAAGAGTCCTAACCTCGATCTTGCGTTCCCGGCCCTCCTCCTTGCCATCGCTGGGCGTATAGGCCAAAGAGTAGTAGCGCGAACCGTGGTCGACGGCGTCGGCGATCTCCTGCTGAATATCGTTTGCGTGGTACGCCTTTCCGCCAGTTTCTTCTGCCCAGGTTTCGGAGTCGATGAACTGGCGAGCGATCTTGTCTTGTGCCCAAATATTGTTCGGCACGCCGCCCGCGCCGATGGGGTAGACAGAGACCCCCGCCTCGGCGAGTTTATCCTTGGTTTCAATAAAAAGGTCGGCGTACCCGCTATCCTTGTTGCATCGCGGGAAATCGCCTACCAGCCAGAACAGGTTCTTTCTGCCGGGAATGCCGCGAAGATAGTGAGCCATGGCCTGAAGAGCATTCATCGTAGTAAGAATCTGATCGTGACTAAAGGAGATTCCGGGACCGTGTTTCAGAAAGTCTCGCAAGGCATCCCCATCGCCGGCAATAGGCTGGTCCGTTGTTTCCATCGCCGGTTGCTTCGTCGTATCCAACGAAACTGCCTTTTCTGGTTCTTGGGCCGGGTGATGTGCTGGTAGCTGAACTAGGGTTGAAGGCGATGAGTAAGAGGAGCCATTCGAAGTTATTTGGAAGATGGCCGACTTCAACGCAGACGAATCCCGATCGAGCCCCCAAACCATATGAAGCTTTTCGGGCGTGAGCGTGAATATCCCTATGCGCAGATTGGGGGGAAGAGATGTCAGATATTTCACCATCCGCGCTTGGGCGTACATTCGGTCTTCAGGCCAAGTGTTCAAAGCATCCAGGAGCAAGATGTTGGTGACGTGATTCTGAGGCGCGCCAGGGACGTTGCTGAAGATGTTGGGAGGCAATGCGGGAGCCGAAACCGGAACTTCGTTGGCTTGCTCGAAACTTGGCTCGAAGAAAGTGATGGCCTGCGGTTTGCCGTTTTCAAAGACCTGAAAGTCGTCCTTCTTCAGGCCAGCAACAGCCTGGTCTTTCTTGTCCTTCACCACCACATCCACCACAACGGTGCGGGCGTCGATCTTGAGCGTGGGGGCTCCCGTCTCAACGATTGGCGCGGATTGGGCAGAAAGCGTTGTAGCGATCGCGGCAACCATGCCGGAAAGAACAAGGCGAAGAACGAGACGTGCCATAGGGTGAACCTCGAACGGCGATTTGGGACTGGCTATGCAAGAACGATTGCATAAGAAACGCGAAGCCATGCAGGAGAGCTATCAAGTAGACTACTGCTGCACGTTGCGGTTAGGGCGATCGTCTGAACAAAGGGCCGGCTATCCGCCCTCGATTAACTTCCAGAGTTGGTGCCCCTCTTCTCGCGGTTCTATCGCCATGAGTAGAAGAGCAGTTTTGCTCTTCCCGCTTTTTCATGTCCGCACCCTTCAACCGCGATGACCGTATGTGCCTCGCCGCTGACCGCTATTTCGTTTGACAGGTCTTTGGGATTGGGACAAACTGTGTGCAGAAAGGTAAAGCCCGAAGGTCGTGCAACCTCCGGGGTAGTGAGCGTTACCTGTTCTGCAACACTCGGATCAGAACTGCCAAGGCCAGAAGAAATCGCCAGTCAAGCACGATCCCGATGGCCACCTGGAGCCACAAGGGCTCTTTTCTGGGCATCCTGCCCTCACCTCCAGCCATCGGCCGGTCCTGAGGCCGCCCTACGGCTTCAGGACCACACCGATCCCAAGTTCCCGTTCATCAGTGGTTCGGCGAAAAACCCCTCCCTCGGCAGGGCAGCCCAGCGTTTATTCTGCGCTTGGTGGAGAACCGCGACCCCGGCTCAAGGCTTCTCTGTTTTTCTCCCAGCATGCACGACAGTTGGTGACGCCACGCCGAAGGCCGCCTGCCGCACCGCAGGTGCCCGAAGGCAGTTGGCCCCACCGCAAGTGGTGGAGCAACCTTGACCGCCCGTCCGAATCCAAACAGCGGTACACTGATCCCGACGCGCCCCGGCAAGGAGCGCACTTCCCCAGGAGGAAGCATGTCCCTACTTGAGCAATTGCGCAGCTATACCCTGATCGTCGCCGACACCGGCGACATTGAGTCCATTGAGAAGTTCCACCCTCAGGACTCCACCACCAACCCCTCGCTGATCGCCGCGGCGGCGCAGATGCCGCAGTACCAGTCCATCGTCGACGACGTTCTGCAGGAAGCTCGCAAGGAACTGGGCGACAGCGCCACCGACCCGTCGGTGGCCAACCTGGCCTTTCAGCGTCTGGCAGTGGCCTTCGGCAAGAAGATCCTGGCCATCGTGCCCGGCCGCGTCTCCACCGAGGTCGACGCCCGCCTTTCCTATGACACCGACGCCACCATCGGCCAGGCCCGCAGCATCATTGCGCAATACGACGAGGCCGGCATCGGCCGCGATCGCGTGCTGGTGAAGATCGCCTCCACCTGGGAGGGCATTCGCGCCGCCGAAGTGCTGGAGAAGGAAGGCATCCACTGCAACCTGACGCTGCTGTTTGGCCTGCATCAGGCCGTGGCCTGCGCCGAGGCAGGCGTCACCCTGGTTTCGCCCTTCGTCGGCCGCATCCTCGACTGGTACAAGAAAGACACCGGCAAGGATTACGAGGGCGCCGAAGACCCCGGCGTGATCTCCGTAACCAAGGTCTACAACTACTTCAAGAAGTTCGGCTACAAGACCCTGGTGATGGGAGCCAGCTTCCGCAACATCGGCGAAATCAAGGAACTGGCCGGCTGCGACCTGCTGACCATCTCGCCGCAACTGCTGGCCGAGCTTGAAACCGCCGAGGGCGACCTTCCGCGCAAACTCGACCCCGCCACCGCGCAACAGTCGATCATCCTGAAGATCGAGATGGATAAAGCCGCCTTCGACGCCATGCATGCCGAAGATCGCATGGCCACCGACAAGCTCAAGGAAGGCATTGAGGGCTTCTCAGCGGCTTTGGTCAAGCTCGAAACCATGCTGGCCAAACGCCTGGCCGAACTGGAATCCCGGGCCACCACTACCGTTTAACGGCTTCAAGATGCTTCAAATGCAGGCTCCCATCCTTCGAGTGCTTTCGGCTCGAAGAGTGGGAGCCAAACAGCATGTGGCAAGAGTCCAATTCCCTGAATGCCATCCCGCAAGGGCTAGACAGGCTGCGGAAAAAATCTTCGGGAAGGCTCGGTGCGTCAGGGCACGACCGGGGCACCGGGGGACCCTCAGGGTCGGGGTCGCGTGCCGATAAGGCCCATAGAATGAGTGGGGGTTAGCCCCCGGAGGGATGCCTGCCTGGCTTTTTGAACCCTGAACAACACTTTTTCCGCAGCCTGTAGAGCCCCGCTTTGTTTTCAGCGTCTTGCGTCACGACTGAAGTCATGCCCTTTCACACCTTGTCTTAATCCGGGGTTCCTTTATAACCACCCAGCCAGCCAAGAAAAACGAGGACCTCTCCAGTTCGAAGCGAGACCGCGTATCTGGGTCCTCGCAAGGCCTGATACCACCCCTCATCTTGCAATCCCCCCGCCACTCTGCCAAGAAAAATAATCTTTCCCTGCTCAAAATCGCAACTGATCCGATAAGCTGAGTGTTACATCAAATGAAACAGGCACGTGGCTGGCTTCCCGGCTGCACGCAGATGAGCTACCGGCCACCGCCCCAAAAAGCAGACCGGCTGCTTGTGCAGTCATGGGAGGTGTGTATGCAATCTCCAGCTCATCCGCTAGAACCTTTCTTTCAACAGGCCGTTCGCAACAGCTATGAAGGAAAACTCGGGCTTCGTGACCCCGACGTTACTTCCTATGTCGCTCGCCTTCTCTGCGAATTCTCAGAAGCTGAGAATCTTTACAAGGTGCGCGACGAGATCGGCCGCCCCATCGAAGAGCTGGCTGAAATGATGCAGGCATCCGATCCCATCAATGGCACCGCGTCTTCCTTCGACCAGGAACGCGCCATGCGCAAGCACATCGGCGACTATTCTCTGTTTGTCGCCGGCATGTATCCCGAAGCCAGTGACTCGGCGCATCGGCAACGCAACCATCGCCCGACTATCAGCGAACTCATCAGCGCCGGCAAAGAGAGTTACTACATCGTGAGCCAGTTCAATCTATTCGAGTATGAGCAGGAAGCTCCGCTGTTTGCGCGCCTCTCCGATGGATTCGAGCGCTGCATCCTGGGTCTCACTCTGGTCCGGGAAGAACTGGGCCCGCGCAAACCCTTCATGTTGCCGCCGACGGTCAACTAAGACGGGGTCACTGGACGCGGATCGAAGAAAGGCTCGATAGAAGAGTCAAGGATAGGCAGGACAATAGGGTCTAGGAACTCTGTAGTTGGGAATCGAGTTGAGGCACGAATACTCGGTTTCCCATCCTTTCGCTTTTCTTCTGGCGAAAGGGTGGGAAACCACTGCGGATGCCTCCAAATCCCACGCGTTCTTAGAGCGTGGGCTGGCCGAAGGCAACTGGCCGCACCGCAGGTGCATCACTCCGACCACACCGCCAGCACGTTGCCGAGGCCATCGGAGAAGTGGAACCGCCGCCCGCCCGGAAACTCGAAGGTAGGCACATCGATACTGCCGCCCGCGGCCACAACGGCCTCTTCCGTAGCTTTCAAATCGCTGGAGTAGAGCACCACCAGAGGCGCGAACTTGCCCGGGAGTTGGTGTGCTTCGGCCTTGGCGAAGCCGCCGTCGATGCCCGCTCCGTCAAAGCCGATATATTCCGGACCCCAGTCCTGAAAGGTCCAGCCAAAGACCGTTCCGTAGAACTTCTTGGTCTGCTCGATGTCGGTGGTGAAGAACTCGATATAGGTGATCTTGTGGTGCTTGGCTGCATCCATCATGGCTTCTCTCCTTGTGTTGGGGCGTGGGATCGTGGAAAAGGCCGCGGAGCTCGGGGCGCAGGCACACCTTTCCCGGTGTGCTTCTGAAGCGCCTCCATCCACATTCCCTCAGAAGCCGGAGAGTGCAGGTAGAGCCCGCCGATTGCGTGCCGCGCGCGGACTGCCGAGGTACGCGCCTATCCTAGCAGAATTCCTTGCTAGGACGCCTCGATTTTCTTTGACCACTTACCGCCCAAGCCACAGCGAAACACCGCCCGTAACCGAGCGCCCCGGCATGGCCACGCCGTCGATTTCCTGGTATCCCGTGTTACTCAGATTAGCCAGCCGCAGGTATGGCCGAATCCTGCCCGAGTCATGAGTCAACGCCGCATTCCACACTGGGTAAGCCAATGCGTTCCCCGCGGGATTTGCGGGTTGCCGATAGGGCTTTGCAATTTGCACGGAATTGGTCACGGTCAATGGCCGCCCAATGCCCACTGTCCATATCCCATGGATGTTCTGAACCGGATAATTCAACGCATACTCCGACTGCAGGCCGTTTAACGTAGCCTGACTGCCGGCCAGTCCGGTCCAGCCGATCTCGACCCGCTGCGCCTTGGATGGAGCCCAAGTCATCTGCGCCTCGATGCCCAGAAAGCGCACTCCGTTCAGGTTGACCGCATTCCACGGCGATGTGGGCGAGGCGCGCACATAGTCGATGGTGTCGTGCTGGCGCGCATAGAAACCGGTCGCCGAGAGCATGAGCCTGTTCGACACGCTCCAGTCCGCGCCGCCCTCGCCGCTCCATGCAGACTCCGGTTTCAGGTTGGCATTGCCGATGGTCGTCGGGTCGCTGTAATAGAGATCGGTATAGGTCGGAATCCTGTATCCGTAGCCACCGCTGGCGCGCAGTTTCAGCGATTCGGCCAGGCGCAGGCTCGCCGCCAGGTGCGGAGCCAGCGTGGACTGCCCCCCGGCAAACAACTCCTCGCGCAGTCCCGCCGATAGATTCCAGCGCTTCTGCGCAGGACGAAGATCCAAATCGAGATACCCCGCGCCGCGATTGCGCGCATGGTGCCCCAGGTTGTTGCTTGCGATTCGATCGCCGTCTCCCTCGGCCCCGAACTGCAGCAGGGATGTGGACGCAATGGGCAGCGTGCGCCTCAGCGACGCTTGCCAGGAGCCGTCGATGTGGTTGTTTTCATACACCGCCGGAACTTCGCGCAACAGCACGAACTCATCGGTGTGGCGCCGGTAGCCGAAGGCCGCCACCGTGCGGCTGCCCAGTTCCTGACGCACCGAGCCAAACCAGCCTTTGGTGCGCTCCCACGAATCGTAAGGCCCGTAAAACTGGTTGGCGCCAAAGGCCCGATCGCTCCCCGCAAACAGTAGATCCGAGATCCCCAGTCGCGAACTCACCCAACTCTCCGAAGTCGCGTTCTCGTTGCGGTAGTCGCGATCGGTCATGAATCCCGCAGAGGCGATGCGGGCCGCCGTCAGCCGGCTGCTCCAACGCTTGCGCGCCAAGGCCGCCAGCAGCGAATCTTCGTAGCAACCAAAATCACCTCCGCCGCTGCGCAGATGCAGCGACGTTGCCGCCGGAGCGGAGGTCAGAAAATCCACCACCCCGCTCAGCGCATCGGCCCCGTGCAGCGTCGAGCCCGCGCCGTGCAGCACCTCGATCGAATCCATCGCCTCGAAAGGCATGGGCAAATCCAGATTGTGGTGCGCCGTCTGGCTGTCGTTGATGCGGAACCCGTTCAGCAGCACCAGCGTCTGCTCGAAAGTGCCCCCGCGCAGAACCACATCGGCCTGTCCCCCGCCCGCACCCCGCTCTTCAAGGTAAACCGAGGAATCCTGGCGCAGCAGATCCTGCGGCGACTCCATCGAGAGCAGCTTGCCGTCTACAGGGAACACCTGCACAGACGCCGTCGACTCCGCCAGCGGCACAGGAACAGCGGACCCCAGCACCACCATCGTCTCCGTGGGATGGGGAAGCGAAGGCTGGGACGGCGGCGCGGTTTGGGCAACGATTGCGGGCGCGCAGGTGGATAGGAACAGGCAAAGAGTCTTGAGATTTGGCATAGGGCGATCTTTCCCATCCTGCCGGTTCAAGGCCGCACTTTCAACCACGGTTTGATATTGCTTTAAATAGTTGAATAGCTCAACTATCATCGGAAGACCATGCGCATCGATGCCTTCCTCCACGAGAGCCCCATGTTTGCGGTCAACCGGGCTGCACGCCGCTTCGAGTCCCTTACCACCCAGGTTCTATCCGCCGACAACCTCAGTTTTCTTGAAGGCCTGGTGCTCGCCGGCCTTTTCTTTGAGGCGCCCTTGCCCGTCAAGCCGTCGCAGTTGGCCGACACCTTCGGCACCACGCGCGGCAACGTCAGCCACTGCGTTTCGTCTTTGGAGGCCAAAGAACTTTTGCAGCGCAGGATCGATCCCGGAGACGCGCGCGCCTATTTGCTCACCCTCAAACCGCAAGGGAAGAAGTGCGCGCTGCGGGTCATCGCCGCCTTTGACCGTTTGCAAAAGGAATTTGAGCAAGAAATCGGCAAGACCGCTTTGCGCGAGACGCTCAAGAACCTGCGCAAACTGGAAGCGCTGTTCGCCGTCAAGCAGTAGACTCCCCCCAAAACCCGGCGCCGAGCCTGGCTTCAGTTTGCAAGTTCCGTGGGTACGGGTCACTTCCTCGGGGAGAATTGAAAGCCGCCTCGAGTCGCTCAAAAAGCCGACCTTCAAGATAGCTTGGATATAGATAGGTTTTTATTTACTAATTAGACAACGAGTAACATCGAAATATCGGCCTATTACTTTGGAGTACCTGTTTTCAAAGGCCAAATCGGAATCGTTGGTAGTTACAACAAGATATAATCGACTTTCTTCCTCTATTCGCTGTTTCGGGTCTCCTCCCGGAAAGGAAAAGGTATCCGGGTTGGGCCAGACTCCGTTCTCCTACGTCAAGTGGTCCCTGGACTGCGTCACCGAGCAGGGCGATGCGGTTGTTCTCTATTGCGCCGAGTTGCGCTGGGGAAGAATCCAGTTGGTCTATAGCAACATTCTTGCCGTGAACGGTCAGCAGGTGGCCGGCACTTCTACCTTGGCGCGCTTCAGTCTGTCTTCCAGAAGAGACCAGGTCTGTGTCGAGATTCCGCGGCTTGAAATCTCCGGGCGCTGGGAGTCTCTGGCCGCCCCGTTCGAGCGAACATTGTATAAAAACTCGGACGGCTCGGCCATTTGGGATTGCGTACAACCGAAGTCCTTTGTCCACGTCCGCGCCATGGGAAAGGAATACGTGGGCCTAGGGTACGTTGAGCGCTTGACCATGACCCTGCCCCCCTGGGCGCTCCCCATGTGTCAATTGGGTAGAGGGCATTTTGTTTCAGCCAAGGACTCACTCGTATGGTTCGACTGGCAGGGAGAGTTTTCCTCCCGCTTCGCACTCTTCAACGGGGTGGTGTGCGACCCTCTCTCGGTTTCAACTGCGGAAATCGTACTGCCCGCAGCTACGTTGAACATGAAAGAAGGGCTGACCCTGCGCACGGGGTCAATCGGCGAGAGTATCCTCCCTGGTGCACCCACAATCGGAAAGCTGCTTCCCGCGAAAATCTTCGCCGTCAAGCAGCATTTCTCCAGGAATGAAGGCGTCTTGACCGACCCCTTCCACAGCAGCGCCGGCTGGGCCTTTCAAGAAGAACTCGACTTCAGCGCGTAAACCACTTCCTTTGCCACGACCTCGCCCGCCAATGATCTCGCTACTGTCCTGGGATCTTGGCAGATTCCTCGCGCGCCAGCTTTTCCGCCTGGGCCAGCGTCGTTTCGTCGGGGATGCGGCGGAAGTGGCAGTGTATCTCGTCCTGCTGGACCGCGATGGTCTTGAAAAACAGAACCTTGCCGTTCATATTCACCTGAAGCCGGGTGACAACCCAGTGGCCGGGCGCCACCGCTTCACGGTGCACGTCGAAGGTGCCGCCGGGATCGAGATGGCCAAGCAACCCGCCAGCGAACTGCACCCCATTCGAGAGGCGGCCGGCAATTTCTACCAGCCGCTGCTCCTTGGTGTTCACCACCAGATAGCCATCCATTTTGTGGAACACGTAGGCATCGCTGGAATGAGCGGAGAAGGCTGGGTTGGGATGGAATTCAAGTTTGACGGTATCGCCGGTCCACTCCTTGTATGTGTAGAGAAAGGCGTCGGGCAACATGCCGAACAGTTGCTCGGTCTTTTTGTCGTCGGCCGCGGCGGCGCGGCGGGCTTTATCTTGCAGGTTCGGGTCGGCGATGAAGCGCTGAATCCGCCGCTGCTCCGCGCTGCGTTGATCCGGCGTCAGGGGCCGACCGTCAATAGCGTTCAACACAGTGAGGTCGCCGTTGTTGGCCTCAACCACGGTGGTGGACTTTTCCGGTGGGGGAACGCGCGTGACCACCTGATACATCCAGTGGCTGTGATCGCCGGCGTCTGCTTGCAACTCGTGAGCTACTACTTGCCGCACCAATTCGTTGGGAGCGATCTGTTGCGCCGTTTGAGCGCGCCCGCTCAACCACGGTGTGGAAAACAACAACGGCAGCAGGATGAGAAAGCGCATGACGGCACTGAGGGTTGGAGGGGCGCCTGTCCAGATAGGTTGCACGCGGGGCAGGCGGAGGTCGCACGGCCTGCCCACAGCGCCATCTGTTACCTTGGACTTCCTCGGCTTTTACTTTAGAATCCGCAAGCCTTACTTTCGAGTCCTCCGCCTTTGCTGCGACACGTTATCGGTTCGAGGGTCATGTCGCTAGAATTCAATCCGTCTGTGTAGTTGCGTTCGGGCCCCCGTCAGGAAAGGACGAGTTCTGCGTGGGTCAGCCTGCCTTCTCTTTCGTGCATTGGTACATGGACTGTGTCACAGACGCCGGCAATGCGCTGATCCTGGATTGTGTCGAGATGCGCTGGCGCGGGGTTTTTGCGGTTCACAGCAACGTTCTAACCCTTCACGGAGGCGAGACGGCAAGCCAATCGACGATGGCCCGCTACCATGTCTATATCAAAGGGGGCCAACTCATCGTCGATATTCCTCGCCTGGATCTCTCAGGCCGATGGGAAGCAACGGCTGCCCCTTTCAAGCGCACGGTCTTTCAGGGTCCGCAAGGTTCGGTGATCCGCGATTGCGTGCAACCACGATCCACCGTGCATGTTCGCGCCATGGGAAGCGAGTTCACGGGGCTTGGTTACGCCCACCGCATTGTCCTCACGGCGCCCCCGTGGCAGTTACCCATACAGAGTCTTCACAGGGGCCGCTTCGTTTCCGGCGCAAATTCGCTCGCCTGGGTAGACTGGCGAGGGCCACATTCCACCCGCTACGCCGTCCATAACGGAGTTGAGTGCGAGCCGGTTTCGGTCTCCGATTCGGAAATCGTGCTGCCCCATGCGGCACTATGTATGGAAAACAGTCGAATTCTGCGGTCGGGGACCTTAGGTTCCAACTATCTGCCTGGTGCGCCGACCCTCGGGAAGCTACTCCCACAAGCCTTCTTGGCAATCGGTCAGGAACAATCTCTGAGCTATGGGGACTTGAACGGCAAGGACCTCCCCACCGGCTGGGTCATTCAGGAAACCCTCTCCTGGAAGTCGTAAGCCTCGCGTTTCGTGACACTTAACCCGGCGTAGCCGGAATCGAGTGAGCTCGTAGGCAGCTTGAAAGCGGGTAGTGTAGAAGGTATTCTTCGCCAAATGTGGGGAATGCGGGGAATTCAAGTGGTCAGACTCTAAAAGCCGCTTCGCCCGCCCTACCGCTGCAGCAAGTCGATGGGCTGGGTGAAGTCGGTGACCCGCATATGCCGGGCCAGGGTGGGGTGCTGACGTTGCAACGCCAAGAACATCTCCCAGGCCACGCGGCGGTAGCTGAAGTGTCCGGCAGGCCCGGAGCGGAGCTCGGCAATGTACTGGGCCTCGGCGAAGTCCATTTTGAAGAGGCTGCGGACGCGAGTGGCCAACGGAAGCAGATACAACGCGGACTGGGCAGCCTCGGGAGCTTCGCTCAAACCAACCTGGGCGCTGGCTTGGTGTGCCTGATCCAGCGCGGCCTGGTAATCGGCCAGAACGCCGGCCTCCGCGAGCAGGTTGACGTCGGTGCCAAGGTCGCCGCAGGTGGGGGTCTCGTAACCGTGCACCGTGGTGAATGGCTGGATGATCTGGGTGCAGCGGCGATGGCGGTGCATGTCGCGGAAGCCGCCAATATCCATGAGAATGTCGAAGCGTAAAGCGGCTCCGGCGTGAAAGGCGCGCAGGGCCTCGTCGTGGCGGCCGCGGTGGCGCAGGCCCAACTCGACGATTTCGCCGATTCGGACTGCGGAAAGCTCAGCGACATGGTCGCGGATCTGCCGATAGGGATGGTTGCTCACCGAATAGAGCAGCGTGGCTGCGACTTCCACTTCCAGGCTTTCGGTGTTTTCCACCAGGTCGACGACCGGCGCGTAGGCAATGGATAGACCGGAAAGAATCTCTGCGGCTGCACCTGCCAGTTCGTCCTGGGTCTTGAGGGCGTACTCGCTGGGCTGGGCATATTTCACCAGAGTGGGAACAGTGCGCACTTCTCGGGTCAAAAGATGCGCGGCCTCTTCGGCCAGGGCAGGAACCGCCGCCGCCAGTTTCTCCACCAGAGCTGTGCCGCTCTGGGTATTCAGGTTCCAGGCTGGTCCGCTGGCGGCTTCTCGGAGTTTCAGTCCCAGGTCTCGGATTTCAGCTGCTGGGTGCGACAACAGGCGGGAAACCTGCGTTTCAAGTGTCCGGGCGGTAACGATTTGGCCCAGCGAAGTATTGGTGGCCAGCGGCAGCAGGTAGCGGGCCACGTCGAACGCTCGGGCCTTCAGCGTGCGCTCGTAGGCTTCCGGCTTCAGAGTCGCCGGGCAGGGGACGCGCCGGCGCAGAGCTTCGAGGACAGCGGCGGTGGTGCGCTGGTAGACGTCAAAAAGGTTCGCAACGGTCTTGGCGTAGAGCTCGGCCGGACCGGCGTGGCTGCCGAATTCAGGGAAAAACCAGCCCGACCTGAGAAAATTCTGGTAACGCGTGGAGCGTTCCTGGCCGTCCCAGCGCTGTTCGTCAACCAGCACAATGGCTGCCAGAAGACTTAGCCTCTCTACCGCGAAGGCCACGTGAGCCAGGTCGGCGATGGAACGGTGGCCGTACTGAAAATAGAATGTATTCAGGAACTGCTCTGCCCGTTGGGCGCTGATTTCGGTAAGGGATTCGCGCATCGAAAGAGCAGAACGCGAGTACTTGGCCATGGCATAAGCCAGGACCTCCGGATCGGCACCGTGCACCGCGAAGACTTCAGTTTGGTTTCGGGCGCCGGGATGTAGAAAAGTTTCACTGGACATGGATGATGGCTCGCGACCAGAATACGGCATCGGGCTGCGTTGGCGTTGCACCTCCTGCGGGACGCCTTTCTTCCGGATTGCGCCCAAGGGGGTCGAGACTGGAAGACCGGGACATCGGCTCCGGTACAACAGCACTGAAACCAACGGGGATTTAGCCCTGAAGGAATCGTACCTTCGCCAGGCAGCTCGCATTGGGCAGTCGAAACGGAACGAACGATTGAGACACAGCACGAGCAGGCGCGGCTATTTCAGGAGTGAGCCATGCAGGAATACCTGGTAAGAACATCGCATCGCCCGCGGCCCTTGCCGTCGGGGCGTTGGGCCATGACCCAGCGTTGGAACGATTTGCTCTTCGTGCATTGGCCGGTGGCGGTGGCGGATATGGCGGCGAAGCTGCCCGAAGGCCTGCTGGTGGACTCCTTCGATGGCTCGGCCTGGTTGGGGGTGGTGCCGTTCTGGATGGACCGTGTCAAGGTGAGGGGACTGCCCTTGATCCCAGGCCTGAGCCGCTTTCCCGATCTCAATCTGCGTACCTATGTCCGCGACAAATACACCGGACAGCGGGGCGTCTACTTTTTCTCGCTCGACTCCAGCAACGTGTTTGCAGTCGCAGCTGCGCGGCTCTTCTTTCAACTGCCCTACCATTGGGCGTCCATGAGCCTGGAGCAACGGACGGAGCGGGACTTCCACTTCTATAGCAGGCGGCTGCTGAGCAACCGTCCGGTGGTCTTCAAGGCGAAATACCGCGGATTGGGGCCCAGTCGCAAGCTGGCGGAGAACCGCAGCGGAACGCTTGAACACTTTCTGACGGAACGCTACTGCCTGTTCACCTGCAACCGGGAGGGTCAGCCGGTGCGATCCAATCTCCACCATGTGCCCGCGCCCCTGGAAGACGCCGAAGCCGAGATTGAGCATAACGATCTGGCTGATTCAATCGGCATCCAGCTCTCGGATGGCGCGCCGGTGTTGCACTACACGCGGCGTCTGGCACTCTATATCTGGCCTGCGGAACTGGTACGGCCGGCCATGGCTGCGCGACCGGTGACGGTTGCCGTGACACCGTCGGGTTCGGTGTGACGGGCTAGGGGCCAAGGGGCTAGGGACCAAGGGACTCAAATATCCGGGACTTGGAATCACCCTGTGGCTGCGGTTTTGTGCCATGCCCGGACCGTAGCGCTGGCCTCCTGGCCGGCTGTCGCGCCGGTGTCCTCGCCAGCGCTGTTTTAGGGTACACGCTGAAATCAAGCCACCCCGCCAAGCACTCAGCTTCTTGCCGTCCGGCATCGGACTTCGGCCCGGAACACCAGCCCCCGGAATTTATACTGAAACACGACATGCATTCATTTCTACCCGTAGACGAACAGATGGATCTGCTTGAGAAAGGCGCCGCCGAGATCATCCGCGTGGCCGACCTGCGCGAGCGCCTCGAAGACAGCCGCAAAACCGGACGCCCGCTGCGCATCAAGGCCGGCTTCGACCCCACCGCGCCCGACCTGCACCTGGGCCACACGGTGCTGATGCGCAAGCTGCGCCACTTTCAGGTGCTGGGGCATACGGTCATTTTTCTGGTTGGCGACTATACTTCGCTGATTGGTGACCCGACGGGCCGCAATGTGACGCGCAAGCCGCTGACCCGTGAACAGATCAACGAGAACGCCAAGACCTATACTGACCAGGCTTTCAAGATCCTCGACCGCAGCGTCACAGAGATTCGCTACAACAGCGAGTGGCTGGGCAAGCTCGGCTACGAGGACATTGTTCGCCTGGCGGCGCGCTTTACGGTTTCGCAGATGCTCGAGCGCGACGACTTTCACAAGCGCTACGAGGCCGAGCAGCCGATCAGCCTGCACGAGTTTCTGTATCCGGTGATGCAGGGCTACGACTCGGTCTGCCTGGAGTGCGATGTGGAACTGGGGGGGACCGACCAGAAGTTCAATCTGCTCTGCGGCCGCGAGTTGCAGCGCCAATATGGCCAGAAGCCGCAGATCGTGCTGATGACGCCGATTCTCGAAGGCCTGGACGGCGTGCAGAAGATGTCGAAGTCGCTGGGCAACGCCATCGGCATCAACGAGCCGCCCACCGAGATGTACGGCAAGTTGATGAGCATCAACGACGAGCTGATGTGGAAGTATTTTCTCTTTCTCACCGACCTGCGCGCCTCGGAAGTGGAAGCGCTCAAGGCCGAGGTGGCTGCCGGAGCGGTGCATCCCATGGAGGCAAAGAAGCGGCTGGCGCGGAGCATCGTGGGCGACTTTCACGGCGCGAAAGAAGCTGCGCGCGCCGACGAGAACTGGGCGGCTGGCGTTCAACGCCGCGAAGTGCCCTTGGATGTTGAGAAAGTCCCAATTCCCCTCCGGGATGTCGCGAGGATGGACTCAGTGTGCCTTCAACAGGCCGAGGCGGATCGAAACAGGGAGGCCTTTATTGATACCGCACGGTTAGTTTTTCGGCTTGGGATGAAAGCCTCCCGCAAAGACGCCGAAAGACAAGTTTCAGCTGGCGTAAATATCGACGGCGAAAAAATCACCCAGCAATGGTTCAAGATCGGCTTGCGTCCTCGTGAAATCAAAGTGAGGATTGGGAAGCAGCTTAAGGTCGCCGTGATTTCATAGCGCTGAAAAGAACAGGTTGAGGAACAATCATGAAGCTACGCGGGGTTTTCGCGCCGTTTCTTGATGTCTTCCGCAATCTGCTGCACGGTGATTCCCTTTTGCCACTTGTGCCGGTCCCGCGTAAAGTCGCCACTTCCAGGACGGTAGACGCGCAAAAATCGAGCGAAGCCTCCGGCGCCTAACGTCCGCTGGAGTATCTCAAGCGCGTGTTGCCGGAACTGCTCGTCATTCATTTCCGCTACGACGCTCTGTTCTTCGTGGGTCATGGTGTGAATCCCCTCCTCCAGTTTACCGGATTCTCGACTCGAATTGCAGACTGACTCTCTTCCAATACAAGATGAGCCTGAAGGAGGGCTTTGATTCCAACACAAGAT
>CAZLMY010000005.1:0-83795 GCA_964560845.1 uncultured Occallatibacter sp.
TGTCCAACACGTTGCAGCAGTTGTCTTCCGGTTCGAAGATCAACTCTGGCGCGGACGACGCAGCCGGCATGTCCATGGTCAATGGTCTCGCCGCTAACTCCTCGGCTCTTGCCCAGTCTCAGACCAATGCTGCTGAAGGCGTAGGCCTGTTGCAAGTCGCCGATGGCGCTCTCTCGCAAGTGACGAACCTGCTCAACCGTGCTGTTACGCTGGCCACTGAAGCCTCGAACGGCACCCTAAGCTCCACTCAGGATGCGGCTGCAAACCAGGAATACAAGTCGATTCTTTCGGAAATCAATAACATCGGTTCCACCACGACTTACAACGGAATCCAGGTTTTCGGCAGCGACAAGCAGATCTACACCGGCGATTCCACGGCTACCGGCGCGTCGGTCAACAATCTGAACATCACCAGCCTCAACACCACAAGCGGCGTTGGCAACACCGGCGGCACCATGAGCTACAGCACCGGCACCAGCGCATTCATCGATCTCGGTGCGGGCGCCAACGCGGGCGACAGTTTGGGAACGGCAGCTGGCGTGGGCTCCCTCGGTACCACCAAGTTGGATGTCACTTATGCCAACCCCAGCGGCGGCAGCAACCTGACCGCGACCATCACAGTCGGCACCGGCACCGCGTACTCCGACAACGTCGGCGGCCTGATCAACGCCATCAACAATTCCGGCCTGAACTTGACCGCATCGTTCGGAACGGCAGCTCAAGCTGGATCGAGCGACACATCCACCAACACCGGCATCATCATCTCCGGTTCGGTGGGCACGGCCGCTGTTTCCGCCACGCAGACCGTCAAGCTGTCCGACGATGCTACGGCCGGTAACCAGATTGTCGATACCCAGGTAGGCTCGGCACAATCGGCCCTGACCGGCGGCACAGTCGGCACGGCAGCCATCAGCTACACGCAGAGCGGCGGCGCGACTCTGACCGGCGATCTTACCAACCAGGGCTCCGCCCAGACAACCCTCACTGCTCTCAACGCTGCCATCAGCGCAGTATCGGCCCAGGACGGCTACGTCGGCGCCCAGATCAACACCCTGAACGCGGCCAGCCAAGTCCTCACCACCCAGCAGGAAAACGTGGTTTCGGCGCAGAACGCGGTCCAGGCCACCGATTATGCGACGGCAACCTCTCAAATGTCCAAATACCAGATCCTGAGTCAGACCGGTATCTCCGCCCTGGCACAAGCCAACAGCATGAGCCAGGAAGTCGCCAAGCTCCTCCAGTAACAAACGGCCAAAAGCCACCAACCCAAAAAGGGCGCCCACGCGGGCGCCCTTTTTGCGCGAGTCCCCTCGATCCGGCAGTTGCGCCGCCGGCTGAGAATAGGGGATTTTAACCGGTCAGATCGCAATGCAAGACTCACATGCAAGGCAAGTTCGAAGTGACCGCCTGCCCCAACAGCCTCCGGGTGCGGATTGCCAGAGTCCACTCAGCGACAGGTCTGTTGAGAATCGCCTTCCGCTATCGCGCCCCACTTATCCCTGTACAGCTTCAGTCCCTCTTGCCACCCCGAAGTGCCGAAGGCGCCGGGGCTGGTGTGCGTTACGGCAATGGGCCAAGTCCCAACGCTCAGTTTTGCGAGGTTCGCCTGCCGCGAAAAATCCAGATCGTAGAAGTGATAATCGAAACGCTCGTCAAAGCGCACCCCGGCATCGAGTAAAGCTGAAACACGGGCTGCAATCAATACGCCATCCAGCAGTTGGACCGGCGCCGGGGTGGGGCCATAGACTGAGGGTGCTCCAAAAGGGCCCGCCCCATGAGAGACAATGCCGGATAGAAACTCCGTGTCCCACTCCATTTCGTCGTTCTTGACGTGCCATGCGGGGGCGCCGGAGACAAGACGTTGATTGCCTGCCACTCCGACAACATCGAACATCTCAAGAGCCGCACGAATGCGGTCGGAGAGAAACATGTCGTCAAGCCATAGATCGTCGTGGACGAACACTACATTATGCCCGCGAATGTCCTCGGTGATGAATCGATTGAAGACTTTGGACAATCCCTGCCGATTGTTTTCCACGACGGCCAGACGCAGTGTGCTGTCTGAACTCATGCGCTGAAAAGATCGCCCCAACGGTCGATGGGCGAAATCCGATTTGGTTCCTCGCGTGGCTGTTACAAAGATGTTCATTTGCGATCCTGAATCGTCAAGATAGTCTCCTCGGGCCTAAGTTGCGATCGCACTCTTGACGCGGTGAGCGCCTGCTAGCCGTTCACGGTCTTATTGATAAACCCAAGGATCTCTTTCAGCTTTCGATGAGCGTTTTGATCTTGTGAGGGCGCAAACGGATTGATGAAGCCCTCGGATTCGTTGAGCTTCCCATTCAGGACATTGCGAAAGTTGTGCAGCATTCGAGCGGGGTACAGGTCCACCTTGGCTGCGTCCTTTAGAAATACGGCGACAAAGTCGTTCCAAATATCGCCTTTCTGAAGGCCGACGAACGACTCAAGCATGACCACGGGATAGCCGCTTCTGCGGCCCCAATTCTGGAGAGCCGTGCCGCTATCCGGATAGAATCTCCAGCAATCCACCGGATAGCGATGGAACTGTCCATTCGAGGGAACGTTCAGATAGAGGAGCCCATTCGGCTTGAGTATTCTAAGAACCTCGTTGAACGACAACCAGAAAAACTCGGAGTGCTCAAAGCACGAGGAACTGACACAAATGTCAATGGATTCGTCCGCGAAGGGCAGTGAGTAGGGATCGTCGATGATGACATCGACCCCCTTTCCCGCTACGAAATCGACGCCTATATAGGTATTGTCCGGTGGAGCGACCGATCGGATCGAGCCGCAAATATCCTGTGCGCCTACATCGACGATGGTGAGCCTCTTTGCCTTCGGGGCATAGGTTTCAAAGAACTTTTGCGCGAATTCCATTGCAGTATCATGCATGGAGGATCATCTCCTGAATGTCTTATCGGACGGCAAACGCCGTCGGTTCAATTGGGTCCTGCTATTCCCGCCCCCTCGGACCCGTGGCCTGGGCTTGGGCTCAAAGCTTCGGAACACAAATATGTTGTGGCGACAGGCCCTGAAGGCTCCGTTCGTGCATCAGGTTGTACGCAGCCTCCAAATGTCGCGTGAAACGGGTGGCATCGAACAGCGGGGCAGAATGCAGATTGAGCGCAAGGCGCTCCTTCAGTTCTTGCGCTCGCCCTTCGGTCAGCGCAATTTCAACAGCCAGGTCCTCGTATGCGGCAGCGCTGGTCGTGACCAGTTCAGGCATGCCGATGGCGCGGAGCAAGCTGGCCGCCATGCGTCCGGCGAACTTCTCTCCCATGCAAGTCAATAGCGGCAATCCGGCCCGCAGTGCGGCGCTGGCGGTTGCACCGGCATTAAAGGGCAAGGTGTCCAGAAAGAGATCGGCCAATTGCTGGCGGGCCAGATGATCGGCAAAAGGAATGGTGCGGGCAAAGACCAGTCGTCCCGGTGCAATATTCCTCATGGCAGCTTCTTTGCGCAGATTGCTGCTCGCCGGCCCATCTCCCTCCAGCAGCCACAAGACACTGCTCTCCACCCGGCCAAGAATACGCATCCAGACTTCGAACATCTCCGGATTGATTTTGTGGTGATTATTGAAACAGCAGAATACAAAACCACTCTCCGGCAGCCCCTGTTCCTCGCGTGAACCCGGGTTGGGCATACACAAGGGGCGCATGTCGTTGGCCTGAAAACAATCCGGAAGATAGACGATCTTCTCGGTATAGTAGCGACGGCTCGATTCCGGAACTAGCGTTTCGTCCGCGATCAGATAGTCGATGAAATCTGCTCCCATGGTCCCTGGCAGGCCGAGGTAATTCACTTGAACGGGGGCAACTCGATCGGCAAACACCTGGCAGCGGCTATGAGTCGTATGCCCCATCAGGTCAACAGCGACATCCAATTGGAGTTCCTTGCTCAACCGGACCAAATCCGAATTGCTCATCGCCTGCACATCGAGGAAGCGATCCATTGCCGACGAGATCCTGGACTCCATCGCGTCGTTGGTCTTGCTGAATGAGAATCCAACGATCTCGAATCGGTCGCGGTCGTGGCGTTCAAAAACTTCCGCCATCAAATAGCTCACGGCATGTTCCCGGAAATCGCCGGAATAGTACCCAATCCGAATTCGGTCTCGCTGCCTTCGGATGGGCGTTGCAAAAGCAGTCGACAAAGGAGAAAAACTGTCCTGCACGTAAGTCTCGGCCGCTCTCTTCTCCGTTGCCGCTCCGGCGCAAATTCCCAGCATACTGAACGGCATCACCACGCGCGCACCGGATTCGACCCGCTGTTCGATCTGATGGCGTTGAATGGCGTCGTCGGTCCAATCGCAGACGAGTCGCCTGGCATGAAGCCGTTCGCCTCGCAGATACTTGAATTCCGGGTCGAGAGAAAACACGCGGTCGAAACTCCGCAGGGCTTCCTCGTATCGCTTCATCTCCAGCAGCAGACAGGCCCGGTAGTTGAGAGCCTCGGTATAATCGGGCCGCAGGGCAATGGCCCGGTCGTAACTCTTTAGCGCGGCCTCGGACTCGCCAAGACCATACAACGCGGCGCCCCGGTTGCAATACGCATAATCCAGATCCGGTCTCCATCCGATTGTCTTGTCGAAGCTTTCCACCGCCTCTCTGTAGCGGGTCAGCTTGGTCAGCGCGACGCCGCGGTCGTGATAAGCCTCTACATGCTGCGGCATCAGAGCAATTGCCTTGTCAAACGATTCCAGTGCCGATTCATGTTCCCCGAGATTTCCCAGCACGCTGCCGCGACTGTACCAAATGGCCGCCGAATTTGGATTCAGGCGAATGGCGATGTCGTAGTCGTCAAGCGCGGCTCGGTGCTGGTTCAATGTTCGGGCGGCGGCGGCACGATTCGCATACGCGTCAACATAATCCCGCTTGAACCGGATGGCTCGCGTATAGCACTGCAGTGCCTTTTCGAAGTTTCCCATGGAAGCATGGATCGCGCCGAGGCTGTTATGGGCAAGGGCGTTCTCAGGATTCACTTCGATCGATCGGTCGATCAGTTCCAGAGCCCGCACACTGTCTCCGGCACTGTGGATCAGCACCCCGAGTAGATGCAGGGCATCGGGATGGTTCGGCGAAGCGAGCAGCACCCTGCGATAAAGTGTCTCTGCTTCCGCACTTTGTCCACCGCGATGATGAGCCATGGCGGATTGTAGCAGCGGTTCGACCTCATCCAGACTGCCCGTGTGCGCGTGAGCCACAATGGCGGGCAGTCGCTTCTTCTCCCGATTCCGGCCGCCACGTTGGGATTTCATTGTAGCCTTTCCTCAACCTGCTGGTTCTGGCGGCATTCGAGTGCGTCACCCATGGGGCCAAACCGTGCTCTGGGTCCAATCGATTCAACATCAAGCATCTCATAATGGCCATGTGCTGGGAAGCGTGCAGTATACCCAGGCACCGCGTATCAATTCAGGACTTAAGGTGCAAAATGGGATAAATCGACTGTCCGTTCGGTGACTCCATCCGCATTCGGAGATAAGAACAACTAACTGAGGATTCTCTAACTCAGGGGGCCAGATGGCGCCAGAATGACTCCAATCTGGCGCCCACTAGTAAAGCCTTGAAAACTGATCCCGCAGGGGATGCCAATCCAGGAAAAAATGGTCCCAAGAAAGAACCTGCATCCTGGTAGATTTCGTAACGCATTGATTATAAGCGTCCTGACAAGGACGAGTTTGTCGCGATTTTCGTCCGACAAACCCGACCGAGTTAGGTAATTAGGGATGTATTCTCTGCCCGATTTTTAAACTTCCCGGGGCGCACTCCGAAAGAAAGGTCCAGATGCAGTGGTCCCCCAACCGGAAGCGCCGGCCCATGTTATCAAGCGGTATGGGAGCACCCTCGGAACAGGACCACAAATCCATGCATCTGCTAGGAGATTCCCATGCCACTCGGTGTGTTGAACAACCTGTCGGCGATGTATGCTGAGAACAACCTGAACAAAACCACCACCAGCCTGAATACAGCCTTGCAGCAGTTATCTTCCGGATCCAAGATCAACTCCGGCGCCGACGACGCGGCCGGCCTTTCGCTGATCGATGGCCTGGAAGCCAACTCCATGGCCTTGACCCAGTCGCAGACCAACGCCGAGGAAGGCGTGGGTTTGCTTCAGGTTGCAGACGGGGCCCTTTCGCAAGTGACAAGCCTGCTCAACCGGGCCGTGACGCTGTCCACCGAGGCATCGAACGGCACCCTCAACTCTTCCCAGGATACGTCGGCCAACCAGGAGTATCAGTCGATCCTGTCGGAGATCAATAACATCGGTTCGACCACCACCTATAACAACCAGGCCGTCTTCAACACCAACACCAATATCTATACCGGCGACTCCTCGGCCCAAGGCGCTTCCATCGACTCGTTGAACATCCGCACCCTATCGTCCGCCAACGTGGGCGACACTGCGGGCGTCATGTCCTACAGCAACGGGCAAGGCAACGTTTTTCTCGATCTGTCGAACGGCGGCGTAAACGCCGCAGCCACCGACAGTCTCAACGCAAGCGGCTCGACCACTATCCAGGTGAGCTATTTGAGTAAGGCTGCCAATGGGGCCACTGTCAGTTCCACGGCAAATGTTGCTGTGGGCACGGGCACCAACTATCAAAACAATGCGCAAGGACTGATCAACGCCATCAACGGCGCCGGCCTTGGCTTGAACGCAACATTTGCCACGGCAGCACAGGCCGGCGCCGGTGCGGTTGCGGCGGCAGAAGCGGCCCAGAACGGCGGGGGCAGCGCCGCCGATACCGGCATTGAAATCACGGCTGTGGGCATTGGGGCAAGCAGCTCTGGCGCCGATGGAACCGGCGTTGTGGGCGCACTGTCGCTGGCGGCCAATCAGACGCTGGGCGGCACGTTGAATATCGTGGGTTCCGACGGCGCCACCCACAACGTCACACTGGGCACATCTCAATCAACCGACACCCTCGCCGATTTGGCGTCAACCATCAACGGGGCAGGCTATGGAATCACCGCTGCGGTCAACGGAGCAGGAACACAGTTGACGTTTACCTCCTCCGACGCCAACGTGAGCGTTTCCGCCACCGATTTGACCCAAAACACCATCGCCGCTCCGGCCTCGAACGCGGTGATTCAGAACTCCGGCCTGGGCTCTCTCACTGTTGGCAATTCAACCGACACTTTGACCGGCACGCTGAACATTACAGACGTTGTGAACGGCGTGAGCACCCCGACCCCCATCAAGCTGGGCACGCAGGGGCAAACCGATACGCTAGCCAACCTGGCAACGACGATCACCAACGGCGGCTACGGTATCACAGCTCAGGTAAACCAGGTTGCGGTGGGCAACAATGCGGCAGGCACCGTGTTGACATTCACCAAAACCACCAACTATGACGGCACGCCGAGCATCTCCGGCAGCAACATCACCGATATAGCCGCGCCGGCCGTCGGGCAGGGATTCACGCTGGGTTCGCTCACCGTGGGTTCGCAAAGCGACACGCTGGCTACGGGCGCCTCGTTGACCATCGACTCCGGCACCACCGGCAAGCAGACGCTTCTGGCCCTGGGCACCAGCACCGGCGCCAACCGCACCGATACGCTGGCTAACCTGGCGGCCACCATCAACAACGGCAACTACGGCATTACGGCAAGCCTTGACAAGACCGGCACGGTGCTGACCTTTGCGCAGACCAGCGGGAGCCAAACGGCGGCGGTCAGCGGCGGTGGAATTACCGACAACACCTACGCAACGACCGGCATCTCCGTCGTAGCCGCAACCACGTTGGGTTCGATAACCGTCTCCGGCGTCAACGACACGGTATCGATAACTGGAGCGGGCCAGGCCGGGGATGGAATCGTCCTCACTGGAAATGGTGCCCCTCAGACAATTGACATCAGTTCCGCTCATAACGACGCCATGACTCTGGCCCAGTTGGCGTCAGCCGTCAACGCCGACACTGCAACAGACGGAATCGTAGCCACGCTCAACGCGACGGCCATCGGTACGCAAGCCGCAGGTACCATCCTGACCTTCACAGCAGCTGCGGGAACCACCAACTCCCCGGGTGTCTCACTCTCCGGCGGCGCGGCAGAATTCACAGACACCGTCGTGGCTCAGAACAACACAACGGCCGTTGTGGGCGCCAGCGGCGCGTTGGGATCTCTTTCCGTTACCAACTCTACCGACCTGGTTTCTGGAACCTTCAACATCACCAGCGGGACCGCGAACAGTTCCGAGGCCGGCGCGGTTACCCTGAACACCCCGCAGACAATTGCCCAGATCGCCGCAGACTTCAATGGAACCGGCACCCAGGATTTGTCGGACAACGGCATCACGGCCACCGTCGTCGGGGGCACGCAGTTGGTCTTCACAGCCAACCCGTCAGACCCCAGCGCCGATATCGGCAATGCGGCCATCAGCTCTCCGGTCACTTCGGCCTCGACTACGGTCAACTTGGCCGGCGGCGTTTCGGCGGGGACCGCAGCAACTCTGACTGCGGTCAATAGCACCGATACCTTCAACGGGGTAATCAGCGGCTTCAAGACCGGCGGGGTCAATTCCTATACCGTCGACGCGAACGGCTTGACGCTGACTCAGATTTACGACAACTTCGGCGGCAACGGAACTGGCGCAGAGCTTGCAGGGGGCACCCAGGATTGGTCTGCAGACACTGTGAAGGCCACGCTCACCGGCGGTGGCACGATTCTGACTCTCACACCAGCTGCCGGCACCGGAACCGTTACGGAATACACCACGGCCCAGAATGCGGCCACGGCAGCCCCGTTGATCGAAACGGTTGGGATGCAGAACAGCACTTCGCTGTCGGTTGCGGGCGGCACTGGGCTGGGCACGTTGACGGCCACCAACAGCGGCGATCTGTTGAGCGGATCTCTCAGCCTCACCAGCGATGCAAACAACCCTGTCACCTACAATTTTGCCAACAAGACACTGACCCAGATTGCGACGGATTTCAACAGTAGCAACGGTTCGAATGCCAACGCTCTCGGGATCACGGCCGTCATCTCCGGCAATGTCCTGAAGTTCGAGGTGACTCCGGGAGATGCCAACAACACGCATCAGGCTGTCAGCGGCACGGGCATCTCGGATGTGACGCCCACCGCGCCCCTTTCCGATACTCCGGTCGTCACCACGGGGGCTACACTGGGGTCCTTGTCGGCGCTGAATGCGAGCGACATGGTTTCCGGAACCCTTACCGTGCAGAACGGTCTGCTGGCCGGTCAGAGCCCGACCCAGATCTCGATCAACGGAACCCTGCAGAATATCGCGGATTCGTTCAATGTGGCTGGCGGCGCCAATGCCGATCTGGGCATCACGGCCAGCCTCAACACGGCCAAGACCTTCCTGACCTTCACGCAATCGTCTGGAGATGCGGGCACGGCGTCGGTCACCAACGACGGCGCTCTCGTCGACACGCTTTCAGCTAACCCATCCAATGCCAATCAAAGTGTGAGCAACCCCAACCCCGGCGTCAATATTGGCACTCTCACGGACGCAGGAGTCGGCGACATGCTGACCGGCACGTTGGAGGTGACCAACAGCGCCGACAAGACCACCGCCTATAACTTCCAGGGTCAGACGCTGGCCGAGATCGCCAAGTCGTTCGACTCGCCGCCGGACGGAGTCAACGACAACTCCGGGATTTCGGCAAACTACAGCTCCTTGACCAATACCATCACCTTTACCGGCACCGGCAGCGACGCCATCCGGGGCACCGGGATTACCGACTTCACGCCTGGAGCAACGCAGAATACGGCCGTTACCCCAGGCACCATTCTGGACACGTTCACTGTAGCCAATGCCACCGACAAGGTTAGCGGAGGCTTCGACATCGACAACGGTACAGCGGGCACGAACGGAACTGGCAATTTCGGAACCGCGGTCGAATTTGCCCTGAGCCAGGGTGAAACTCTGGCCCAGATTGCAGACGATTTCAATGGCACCAGCGGCTATGGCACTACCTTTGTAACCGCCGACAAGAACAATCTCTCGGATTTGGGAATTACCGCGACCCTCAACACCACCACGTTGAACGGCCATGCCGCCGGGACGGTGCTACAGTTCACGCAGACAACCGGAGATAGTTATGTGGCTAATATCGCCGGCGATGCCACCAACCCGCTCGTAGACCAGACCATCGCGCCGACGACCGTGGTCCCCATCACCTTGGGCAATGTGGGCGCTAGCGATTCCGCGAACACCTTGACGTTGACAGCTGCCGGTGCTAACTCGCAGAACACCCTCACGGGCAGTCTGGAAATAACCGAGGGTATCGACGACAAGGAAACCCAGTCGACCTATAACTTGGCAGGGCAGACCCTGACCCAGGTGGCAGCGGCCTTCGATACAGCCGGGGGCTCCGAGAGCCAGCTTGGAATTACCGCGGTGCTGAACAATGCAGGCACCAGCCTGGCATTTGTGCAGACTGCCGGCGATCTGGGTAGCATCAACGTTCAAAACGCAACCGTCGTCGACGACCAGAACCATACCCCCTCCACCGCAACCATTGGGGTGGGTGTGGACACCATGCAGGACACGCTGACGGTGAACAACGCCAGCGACCTGCTGGGCGGCGCGCTGACCATCACCAGTGGCACCCAGACCGGCACAGGCGCCACCACTACCCTGAACCTGGGAACAGCGTCGGGTACCGCCAAGACCGATACCCTGGCCGATCTGGAAGCGACCATCAACGCGGGTGGCTACGGCATCACGGCTAGCCTGAACACTACCGCTGTGGCAGGCCACGCCGCCGGCACGGTCATGACGCTGTCACAAAGCAACGGAGACGGCTTTACCCCCAGCGTCATCGCTTCCTCGGTCACCGACTCCACCACCACCAGCACCGCAACCAGCACCAACCTTGGCTCGTTGTCGGTCAACAACACCTCCGATCTGCTGACCGGAACCCTGACCGGCGTCGAGGGCGATGGCGTCACACCCTTTACCCAGGACCTGAACGGTAAGACGCTGGCCCAGGTGGAGTCGATCATCAATACCACCGACCAGCAATATGGAATCCTGGCTCAGCTCAACCAGGCGGGTACCACCCTGTCGTTTACCGCTTCCAGTGGCGACAGCGGCACACCGACTCTGGGCAACGTCGGCTACATCAGCGATGCCACGCCTTCGACATCGACTGCCATCAGCTTGACCGACGTGCCGACGGCCGCCGGTTCGGCGAGCTCCACCACGGTGGGCAACATCACCGCTCTTCCCAGCAACAGCACACTGAGCGGCACACTGACCATCGGCTCGCAGATCCTGACCATCGGCTCAACCGACAACAATGGCGCCACGCTGGCTGCGGCCATCACCAAGGGCAACTATGGCGTAGCCGCCAGCTACGACGCTACCACCGGCAGTCTGTCGTTCAAGTCATCGAACTCTTCGATGGTCATCGATGCCAGCAAGCTGGATGCAACGCCTTTCAACGGCACCACTGCCAGTGCTGTGACCTATGCCGCCAGCGGGACTACCTCCTCCGGCTACTACAGCGTGGGGATCTCGGGAACGGTTACGGATACCAGCACGGCGGTCTCCGGAACCGGCGGCACGACCTACGGCGGGACAGCGAATGTGGGCCTGTCTACCGATGCCAACGGCACCGGCGGAACGGCCACCATCAGCTACTCGGACGGCGCGGGACAGTCGTTGAGCGCGACCGACCTCTCCAGCCAGAAGGATGCCGAGAAGGCACTGACCGCCTTGAACTCGGCCATTATCGATGTGGCGGCGCAAGACGGCTACGTCGGGGCGCAGATCAACACCCTGAACGCGGTCAGTTCGGTGCTCACCACGCAGCAGGAGAACGTGGTTTCGGCACAGAACGCCGTGCAGGCCACCGATTACGCGCAGGCGGCGTCCAACATGGCCAAATACCAGATTCTGAGCCAGACCGGCATCTCCGCCCTGGCCCAGGCCAACAGCATGCAACAGGAAGTAACCAAGCTGCTGCAGTAACCCCATAGCGCTTCCCACCGCGCGAAAGGAGGTTTTTTGAAGCCGCACTGACAACAAAATACTGCCGCATCGGCAATCCACTCGCGGGGGGCGTCCAGCCAGACGCCCTCCGCACGGTGGGCCCTCCCAGGGCCACCGCTCGCTTCCGTCGATTCGGGTTTGCCGGAGCCACGCCTGCATGGCTTCTTCCCCAACTTGACTCGTTCTTGCCCAGAGTCCAAAGGCGCCGAACCCGGGTAAGGAATTCCGATCCACAATCTGAGAACCAACTCATGGTCCGTGCCCGGCACTGAGTAATCAGCCGGCCCGGCCGCAACTGTTTTTCCTTTTCGGCACACATCCTGCAAACTTTAGCCCCTTTTGGATCGCTTGGATCGGGTGCCCCGCTCTGGCTCTGCAGTCGTTCATCCGGTGAATCCTTGCCCCCGGCTGCCGACAACCGCATCGGTATTCAAGGTGCCGTTTGGACGCAGGCCGGAACGCCCGGATTTCCCTCGCGGGGGCTCGTATGAGCCCTTTCCAATGTGGTTGGCCGTGTGGTGGTTCTTGGGCTGCTTCAAACTCGCACGGAGGATGCGATGGGCGTCGTAGGACTGAGTTTCGGGTCGCCGACCAGTGGAGCTGGATTCAACGTAAGCACGACCGTGTCTTCGATCGTGGCCAATCTCCAGAATGTGGAGACGCCCTGGAAGACGCAGTTGACCGCCCTGGAGAGCCAGGACACCACCATTTCCAGCCTTGGAACGCTGTTTTCCAATCTTTCCAACGACATGAGCACCCTGACCGATTTGGAAGGCATCCTTGCCCAGAAGACCGGATCAAGCTCAGATACCAACGTGCTGACTCTCACTGCTGCGAACTCCACAGCCTTTGCAGGAACCCATGTGGTGGAGGTGGGCTCGCTTGCAAAAACCTCGAGCGGGTATCTGAACGAGATCAGCAGCGCATCGGCCTCGCTGACCGGCGAGATCACGCTGCAGACCGGCGCCGGAGCGGCGGTGACCATTGATACCAGCACCATGGCTTCCGGCACCAACACTCTTGCCGGGCTGGCCAAGGCCATCAACGCTTCCACTGCAGGTGTGATCGCCAGCGTATTGACCGATGCCACAGGGTCCCGATTGAGTTTGGTCTCGGGCACCTCCGGCGCGGGGGGCAACATCGCCATCAGTGCCAACACCCTCGCGGCCACCAGCACTACGTTGAGTTACGCCGGTGTTGCAGGAAGCACCTCGGCCAACTCCACTGGCACCTTGACGTCGATCACCAACGCTACCGATGTGCTGACCGGCACTATGACCATTCAGGTGGGCAGCGGCACCACGCAGAATGTGGTCATTGGCGCCGCGCCCAGCACGCCGGCTGCCAATACGATCTATACCGGGAGCGGGATCAACACGCTTGCGGGAATCGCCGGGGCCATTCAAAGCGCGGGAATCGGAGTCTCGGCCACGGTGGTCCAAAATAGCGACGGATCGTCGAGCCTTTCGCTCACGTCGGGAACCGGAGGCACGAAAGGTACGCTGAGCGTTGCCTCCAGCATTGTGGATACCAGCAATTCATTGGGATACACCAATACGGTCACAGGCGCCGATGCCCAAATTACAGTGGACGGCGTGAACCTGACCTCCGCCTCGAATACGGTGGCCAATCTCATTCCGGGCGTGACATTTCAGTTATTGGCTCCAAGTTCCAGCGGCGAACAGGTTCAGGTCGTGATCGGCAACGACAACACGGGGGTTGAGAGCACCACGGCTCAAATGGTCAGTGACTATAACTCGCTGATCAGCGCCATCAACGCCCAGCAAGGAAACACCAGTTCTGGCACTCCTGAGCCGCTGTTCGGCTCTCCCACTTTATCCCTGTTGCAGCAGCAGTTGTTGAGCGGGTTGAACATGCAGAGTCCGAGCGGCTACCTGGATTCGATCTCAGCCAGCAACAATTCAACTCTGGCCGGCTCAATGACGATCAAGGTTGGAAGCACCGGGACGACTGAGAACATTGTCATCGGGGCTGTCCCTTCGACCGGAGCTGTGGCCAATACCTTCTACACCGGCTCGATCACCAGCGACACGTCCATTACGGGCATAGCCGCGGCCATCAACTCCTTGAACGTTGGAGTGACCGCTGGAGTCGCCACGAGCAACGGCGATCAAACGCTGACGCTGGCCTCTCAAACAGAAGGCGCTGTGGGTGTATTGAGCGTGACCTCTGCAATCACTGCCACCGGTGCTACGGCTTTAACCTATGCGGATCAGGGCACGGACTCGACTGAGGCCAGCGGCTTGGTTAGTTCAATTGCCGGCTCCTCGGATATTCTCTCCGGTTCCATCTCAATCCAGGCAGGCAGCGGCACGGCTGAGAACATCGTGATCGGGGCAGCTCCTAGCACGCCTCTAGCGAACACCGTCTACACGGGGAGTGGCGTCAACACTCTCGCGGGACTATGCGACGCAATCAATGGCGCAAGCATCGGAGTCACCGCCTCGGTAACGCCCAGCAGCGGCAGTGGGCCTTTCAGCCTCTCCCTGGTTTCGCAGACCTCAGGGTCAGGCGGGTCTATGAACATCACTTCGAAGCTGCTTGATACCACCAACTTACAAACCACGAATTTGGCGTATACCAGTTCCTCGGACATTACCAGCTTGACCACGCTGGGGGTCAGCGTTGGTAACGACGGATCGATGACGTTGGACGCCGCCAGTCTCGATTCGCTCTTAAATACCGATTACAACGGCGTGGTGGGTTTCTTCCAGAATATTAACGGTTGGGGACAGTCGTTCGCGACGACCTTGACGGATTCTGGCACCACGGAAGGCACGGGTGTTTTAGCCTTGGCGTCGAGTTCCAACAGCAACATCGAGTCAACCCTGAATGCCGATATTTCCAAGGAAGAGCTGCAGATATCGGCGCAACAGAAGAGCTTGACCGCTGAGCTGAACAGCGCCAACGAGGTCATGCAGGCGATCCCAACGCAAATTCAGGGAGTCAACGAGCTTTACTCGGCAATCACCGGATACAACTCAAGCAGCAACGGCTAAGGAGCGTAACAAATGGCAAGCTATCAGGATCATGTACTGGAAAGTGCCTCGGCCGTGGATCTGGTCGTGGCGCTCTACGATGGAATTCTCCGTTTCCTCTATGCCGCCAGCGCGGCGGTGGATCGCGGGGACGAGGCTGGCCGGCGCATCGCCGTCAAGCGCGCTCTGGACATCATCATTCACCTGCAGGCGCGACTCCGCATGGACGTCGGCGGCCGGCCGGCGGTGGTTTTGAGCGAGTTTTACGCGTCGGTTTTTGCGCAGATTCTGCAGGCCTCGCAGTCGGCTTCACGGCCCAAATTCGAGCATGCCATCGAATGCGTGCGCAATGTCCGCGACGCTTGGCGCCAGGTGGCCAAGGACCCGGATGTCAATCCTGCCCCGCTGCAGGTCAGCACAAATGCCTCGGGAAGGCGGCAGACCGGCTTTGACGAATATGGCTCGGACGCAGTTGTCGGCTCCAGTTGGAACGCTTGATCTGACTCACACTGCGGCAGGCAGGCCCGCATGAAGCCGTATGCGGCGCTGCCTATCCCACCACGGTGAGCTCTTCTTCCAGTTGCTGTTTCTGGTAGAGACTGGCGTAGTAGCCGTCAAGCGCCAGCAACTCCTCGTGTCTGCCCAGTTCCACGATCCTGCCGTGATCGAGCACGGCGATCTGGTCGGCATTGCGCACGGTCGAGACGCGGTGGGAGATCAGGATGGTGGTCGAGGCGGATGTGTAGCCGCGCAATCCGCCGAGGATCCGTTCTTCGGTGTAGGTGTCCACGCTGGCCAGGGCGTCATCCAGGATCAATATGGCGGGTCGGCGCAGCAAGGCACGTGCGATGGCCGAGCGCTGTTTCTGACCCCCGGACAGCGTGACACCGCGTTCCCCGACCATGGTTTCGAAGCCTTGCGGAAACTCCTCGAACTCCTGTCGGATGTGCGCCGCTTCGCAAGCCTCAAGCATTTCCTGGGCGCTGGCCCGGGGCGCGCCGAAGGTCAGGTTTTCGCGCAAGGTTTCGCTGAACAGAAACGTCTCCTGAGGCACCATGCCGATATTCCGGCGGAGCATCGGGAGCGGATAATCGCGGACCGGCCGCCCGTCGATGAGCAGGGAACCGTCTGCGGCTTCGAACAATCTTGAAATCAAGCTGACCAGAGTCGTTTTTCCCGAGCCCGTGGGTCCAACCACAGCCAGGCTCGACCCGGCTGGAATGGTCAGCTGAATGTTGTGCAGAACCGGTGTGTCTCCATAGCTGAAATTCAGGTCGCGGAATTCAATATCGCCCCGCAAAACCGCATCTTCAGAAATCGAAGGGTCGGCAGCGCTGGAGTCGATAACCGGTTCGGCCCGCATCAATTCGTCGATCCGGGCGATGGAAGCGGTCCCTCGCTGGAAAAGATTCACAACCCAACCCACGGCGATGATCGGCCAGATGAGCAAAATCATATAGGTATTGAAAGCGACAAAGCCGCCCACGCTAATGCGGTGGGAGAGCACTTGGTGGCCGCCGAATACGAGAGTAATGACCATGGAAACGCCGAGGACGAACTCCAGCGTGGGCCACAACATGCCCATGAGTTGAACCAGACGCAAGGAGCGGGCGATGTACTGGCGATTGAGCCGTTCAAACAGGCCGATCTGAGATTCTTCGCGCGCAAATGCACGGATCAGGCGTGCCCCGGAGTAGTTCTCCTGTGCCTGCGAAGAGATGTCGGAAAAGCTGGCCTGGATGCGCTCGAAGCGATCGTGAATCTTGCTCCCGAAATACTGCACCAGGACGCTGGCCAGGGGCATTGGAGCCAAGGCAACCAGGGTGAGCCAGGGGCTGATCCGCAGCACATAGTAAAGGGCGCCAACGGTAAAAAAGATGGTGTTGGCGCTATACATCAGGGCGGGCCCCAGCAGATTGCGCACCGCGTTCAAATCGTTGGTCAGCCGCGCCATGATGTCCCCGGTGCGATAGCGCTGATAAAACCCCGAGTCCTGCCGTTCCAAGTGGCGAAATAGATCGTTGCGGAGGTCGAACTCGATCTCCCGCGAAATGCCGATCAGGATCCAGCGCTGGCAATAGAGGAAAAAGCCCTTGACCAGCGCAATGGCGATCAACAGACCGGAAAAAATGAGGATGTTCCTTTGGGTGACCCCCTGCCTCATGTCATCGATCGCGGCTTTGAGAACTTGGGGGAATTGCACCGATACGGCGTTCGTGGCGATGCACGAGAGGGTGCCCCAGAGGTAGCCCCAGCGGTAGCGGCGCATATATCCGAAGAGGGGGCGAAGTTCGCGAAACATGGTCTTATTGTACGGGGAATGGCTGCCAGAAGGCGGAAAGGGCAATGGCCCGCGATCAAGTCGGGGTTTTCAGCAACAAATAGCCCCCGGCCAGGCCGAACAGCACATCCGGAGTCCATGCCGCCACCATTGCAGGCAGGTAATTGACATTTCCCAAGGCGCCAAAGAAACTGTCGGCCACAAAGTAGGTCACGGTAACGAATATAGCCACGGCAATGCCGGTGAGAGACCCTCGGCGGCCCATCGAAAGCGCAAAAGGAATGGCCAGAACGGCCATCACGACGGCGATCATGGGGTAGGCGAGTTTGTGCCAAAGCGCCACCCTCAGCCGCATGGTATCGAAGCCGCTCTGGCTCAAGTCGTTGATATAGCGATCGAGCTGGCCGAAGTTCATCTCCTGGGATTGCCGGCTTTCCTTGTTGAAGTAGCCGGGATCCTCGCGGATTTCAGGGAATGAGGCCTCTTGGAAGTCCCGATAGCTTGCTTCGATCACGTTGGCGCCGTCGACATCCTGCTGCCAGCCATGGAGGAACTCCCAGGATCTGGTGTCGGAATTCCAGGCGACCCGCGAAGCGAAGATCCGCCGCGAGATGGCGAAGGTGGACGGATCGAATTCGAAGACCGAGAGGTTCGCAAATTCGTTGCGGTTTTGATCGAAAAACTTGTAGTAGAAGATGCGGCCAGGCTGCCCGGGGTGCGACTCTCCGAAGATCCAGTTGTTCTCCGGATGCAGCACGGTTTGCGGCGGTTTGCCCTTGATGATGTTCAGCAGCGCTTCTTGTTTGCGATTGGCTTGGGGTAAATAGAACTCGTCGAACAGAAACAAGCTCACAGCCAGGATGGCGGAGATGGCCACAATGGGTACAACCAGCCGGTAGAGACTGATGCCGGTGGCCTTCATCGCGATCAGCTCGCTGTTCCGGTTGAGGACGCCGAAGGTCACCAGAACCGCGATCAGCACGGCAAGTGGGGATATCTGGTAGATGTAGCTGGGGGTCAGATTGATGAGGTAAGCGCCCACCGTGGACAGGGGGATATGGTGGTTAAGAATGTCGCCTATGCGTTCAAAAAATGTGAAGGCCAGCATCAACAGGACAAAGCCGACGAGCACCAGGAAAAAGGTGGTGAGGAACTCGCGAACGACATATTCGTCAAGGATGCGCGGGAAAGCGTTCCGGGACTTGGCGAGGTGCGGGCGTGACTGAAAACGGCTGAGGAACTCGGCGAGCGCTGCCCCATTGTGTTTGATCTGGACTGCTGTTTCCGGTGAGGGTTTTGGAGACCGTGATGCCCAACCGGTGATGGCGCTCAAGACACGGCCGCCATTGGCCATCTGCCACAGCAGAAAAAGGCCCACGGCCGAGAACAGCAGGTTGGCCAGCCATACAGCCAGGAAGGCGGAAACTTTGTTTTGCCGTCCCAAGGCAATGCCGATGTCCGACAACACGTAATAGACGATGACCAGCAGGATGGTGAAAACCCAGGCGGAGCTTTTGCCGCCGCGCCGTGAGGTCACGCCGAGCGGGACGCCGACCAGCATCAGCACCAGGCACGCCGCGGGGTAAGCGAAGCGTTTGTGCAATTCGATGAGGAATCGCTTGCCGTCGGGGCCATGAGTTCGCGCCCAAAGTTCCCCCAGGGGCAGGGCGTAGATGACCGTATCCACGCGTCCTAGATGGCCTTCGCTCTGTTGACTTGCCGCGAACGGCATATCTGCAAAATTGAAGGTCTGGATGTCGTAGTGCATGGGTTGGCCCGGGATTGTCTCGTGGCGCGTGCCATTCCGCAGCCGCATCATCAGGTCCTGGGTCGCGTCGCTGACCACGACGGCAGAGGCGGCGGTGGTGATGATGGGATTGTCCGGATTGGTGACGTCGGCCATGAAGACCTGACGCCAGTTGGTGGCGCCTGTGCCGGAACGCACGTCCTGGATGTAGAGGACGAAGTTGCGGAACTCTTCGTTGAAGACACGAGGCTGCAACTCGTACGAAGCCTGCGAGGCGAGTGCTTTGTCCATGGCCAGGATAGCCTGGTTCGCGCGTGGGGCCAGATAAAGGGAGTTGGCCAGCCCGAGCAGCGTGCCGCCGATGGCCACGATGGAGGAGACGCGCACGAAGTAGCCGATGCCCAGGCCGGACGCGCGCATGGCGATGATTTCGCTGTCGGCGGCAAGGCGGCTCAAGCCCAGCAGCACGCCCACCAACACTGCCATGGGGACAGTCACCATGAAGAAATTGGGCAGCATGAACAGCACGATCTCCCCCACGCTGGCCAGCGTGGAGCTGTTGCGAACCACCATCTCCAGGATGTGTGGCAGCTCTTTCATGAACAAAATGAAGGTGAAGAGCGCGCAGCCGATGAGCGTGTGGGAGAGAATTTCGCCGAGGATGTAACGGGTCAGAATGCGCACGGATGGCTCTATGGTTAGTCTACCGTGCCGACCCACCACCTGCTGTGGGGCAGACGGCGCTAGCGCGCCAGGGGGTCCGAGGTTTCCCATCCTTGCGTCAGAAAAAAAGGTCCAAGGTGTGGGAAACCTCAGATCCCGAGGCGTGGCTCTCGAACCGAGTCTACATCTGCCAGTTGCGCAGCCGCAGGCTATTTCCCAGCACACAGACCGAGCTCAGCGCCATGGCCGCGGCGGCAAGCCAGGGGCTGAGCAAAATGTGAAAGTGCGGGTAAAGCACGCCCGCCGCCAAGGGAATTCCCAACAGGTTGTAACCTACGGCCCAGACAAGGTTTTGCCGCATGATCCGCAACGTCTCGCGGGCAAGCTTCAGAGCGGCGGGAATCGCCGAGGGCTGTGCGCGCAGCAGCAGCACATCCCCGGCCTCTTGGGCCAGATCGGCGCCACCGCCCATCGCAATGCCCGCATTGGCCTGGGCTAGGGCCGCGGCATCGTTGATGCCGTCGCCCACCATCGCGACCCGCAGGCCGCTCTGTTGCAAAGCGCGAATGCGGGCCAGTTTGCCGGCCGGGTCCAAGCCAGCTTCCACTTCGTCGATTCCAGCCTGTCGCGCGATCAGCCCAGCCGCTGCCGCCGAGTCGCCGGTCAGCATCAGCACGCGCAAGCCGCCATCGGCCCTGCTCGATCGGGTCGCACGAAGCGCTGCCACTGCCTCCGCTGCGTCCCGACGCAAGGCGTCGCGGGCGTCGAAATAACCTGCCGGCACGTTGTCCAGAGCCATCCACAGCCGGGTCACACCAGGGTCTCCAGCGGGTATAGCTGCCGGCAATGGAAGAAAGAACTCCTTGAAGAGATTTTCGTTCCCGAGCAGGCACTGCAGGCCTTCAACTTTGGCAGTCAGACCCCGGCCGGGCAGAATCTGTACGTCGTCCGCGGCAGCCCACACCAAATTTCGTGCCCGTGCCGCGTCGATCAAGGCATGGGCCAGAGGATGATTGGAGCGCTCTTCGGCTGCCGCAGCCAACCTCAGCAGGTCGTCTTCGGAGTGCCCGGCCACGGGATGAACTGCTTCCAGCACCGGCCTTCCCACAGTGAGCGTTCCGGTCTTGTCCAACACAATAGCATCCAGGTTCGCCAGCCGTTCCAGGGCCTCTCCGCCCTTGAACAGCACGCCAAGCTGCGCACCGCGGCCCACAGCCACCGTCAGCGCTGCCGGGACCGCCAGTCCCATGGCGCAGGGGCAGGCAATCACCAGAACAGCGACGGTATTGGCCAATGCCAGGGGCAGTGAGTGCGCGGCCAAAAGCCAGGCCGCAAAGGTCATGACCGCAAGGACCAACACAACGGGAACAAAAATGGCGCTGGCGCGGTCAGCCAGCCGCTCCATCGGCGCGCGCGAGCTTTGCGCCTGCGACACCATTCGGGTAATCTGCGCCAGCACCGTACCTTCACCCATCGACTGGGCCAGGCATTCCACAGCGCCGTCGTAGTTAAGAGAGCCGGCCAGCACCCGTTCGCCAGGCTCACGCGCCAGTGGGGTGGATTCGCCGGTCAGCATCGACTCATCCACGGTTGTGCGGCCCTTGACAACGTCCGCATCCACCGGGAATCGCTCCCCAGGCAGGACCAGAACCCTGTCGCCCACTTCAATCTCGGCCAGGGGCACCAGGGCTTCGACACCCTCGACGATGCGGCGCGCAGTCACCGGGCGCAAGCGGGACAGCGCGTCAAGCGCGGCCAAAGCACGGCGTTTGGCGCGAGCCTCCAGACTCTTGCCCAAAAGCAGAAATCCCACAATCAGAAGGACGGCGTCGAAGTACACCTGGCGTCCAGGCGCCGGCCACATCGTGGCATATGCGGAGTAGCCAAAGGCCACGCTCGTCCCCAGGCCTACCAGCGTGTTCATGTTGGTGGCGCCGTGGCGCAGGGCACGAACCGCGCTCAGGTAAATGCCGCGGCCTGCCCAGACCATCGGGATGGCTGTCATGACCAGCAGGAACCAGCGCAGTGGTGCCGTGGGCAGCGCATACAACCACGGCAGGATGCGCATCAGCGCATGGTCCAGAGAGCCCATCTCGGATCCCAGCGGCATGGCCAGCAACATCGCCACAGCGCCGGCCCCGAGGGTTACATACGCCTTCAAACCGGACTCGCCCGAGCGGTCGTCGGCCTGCCCTGCCGATTGGCCGGGGCGGGGAAGTACAGCATCGTAGCCCGCTCCACGAATGGCATCAACCAACTGTGCAGCTGTGGCAACGGCAGGGTCGAATACCACGCTGGCACGATGGGCCATGAGGTCGACATGCGCAGACTGCACCCCCGCGGTGGCGCGAAGCGTCTCTTCCACGTGATGCTGACAAGACGCGCAGGTCATGCCTAAAACCGGCAGGGTGAGCGACTCCGAAGCGGAAGCGTCCACTCAGGCTTCCAGGCGCGCAGTGAAGCCGGCTTTGGCCAAAGCTGCCACGGCCAGGTCGACTGGCGCCGACCGCTCGTCAAGCGTGATGCGCGCCGAGCCCATCCGCACCTCGTTCACCACAATCCCTTCGGTCGAGGCCAGCGTCTGGGTCACGCGGCGAACACAGGATCCGCAGTGCATTCCATCGATTTGTAGCAAGAACTCTGACATTCTGTTTCCTCAATTTGATTTGATGATAGTGCAAAGCAGAAGATGCGAACGGCCAACATAGACCAGGTAAGTCGGAATTGACCGTCCTGTTGCAAGCTGGACCGGCAAGAGCAGTATCGTAGAGTGACTTTAGACACGGGGAGAGCGATGCAACGAGAGTTTCCGGACAGACCAATGGTAGGCGTGGGAGCGGTCATTGTAGATCGGGGCGGAGTCCTGCTGGTACAGCGCGGAACCGAACCGCTGCGCGGCCATTGGTCGATCCCCGGTGGCTTGGTAGAGTTAGGCGAAGCGCTTCAAGCCGGCGTGGTGCGCGAGGTCAAGGAGGAGACAGGACTAACAGTCGAACCTGTTGAATTGATCGAACTACTGGACCGCATTCACCGCGAAGAGGATCGCGTTCGCTACCATTATGTGATCGCTGACTACCTTTGCCGCGTGGTGGGCGGTGAGTTGCTGGCAGCCTCCGATGCCGACGCCGTGAGGTGGGTGGAGCGAGCAGAATGGAATAGTCACAGCGCGTTGCGGCTTGACCCTGTTACCGTGCGAGTCATCGAGATGGGCTGGCAAAGAGCACAGATGCTGGAAAAAGAAAGGCAAGGACGGCAATGAGACTTGTGAAGAGACTGCAGTGGGGCCTGGGCCTGTTGGTTATCTTTGCGGTGATTGCGGGATTTGGCTTTTGGATGCGTCCAGTCGGCTTTCTGATGGAGTGGATGTACATTCGCCTCAGCCTCTCGGGCGTTGAGAGTCATGCCGTTACCGTCGCCGGTCACCGAATCCACTACGACGCCGAGGGGCCTGCCGCTGGTCCGGTTGTGGTCCTCGTCCATGGCTTGGGCGGGCGTGCGGAGGACTGGCGCAAACTGGCCCCCTTTCTGGCCAAAGCCGGCTTTCGGGTCTATATGCCCGACCTGCCTGGCTATGGACGGAGCGCAAAGCCCTCCGAATTTTCCTATTCCATTCCCGATGAGGCTGGGGCAGTGGTTGGCTTCCTCGACGTCATGGGCCTGAAACAGGTGGACCTCGGTGGCTGGTCCATGGGCGGCTGGATCGCCCAGCGCGTTGCCGCTGAACACCCTGAAAGGGTCCGGCGCCTCCTGTTGTTTGATTCAGCCGGCCTCTACGAAAAACCCGCCTGGAATACCGGGCTCTTCATGCCCGTCTCCGCGGCAGATATCGAGGAACTCGATGCGCTGTTAATGCCCCATCCACCGCACGTCCCGGCATTTGTTGCTCGAGACGTTCTCCGCCACTCGCGCCAAAACGGCTGGGTCATCAAACGCGCATTGGAAACCATGCTTAGCGGCCAGGATGCCACCGACACCCTGCTCCCGCGGCTCAAAATGCCGGTCCTCCTGATATGGGGCGCGGAGGATCGCATTACGCCGCTCAGCCAGGGAGAGAAGATGCACCGCCTGGTCCCGCAATCGGACTTGGTCGTCATTCCCGGTTGCGGGCACCTGGCGCCCGTGCAGTGCGCCCCCGCCATGGCGCCAAAAGTCCTGGCATTCGTGCAGCGTTAGATTGCATCCCCCCCGCCTGTGCCGCGGTCTCAAATTCGCAGTTCAGGCGGGGAGCGCTCTGGCGCCCGGGCGTGGGTAGCCTTCTAGTAGATCCAGCGCGCGGTCAGGATCAAACCGTGGTTGTAGGTGTGGAAATGGCTGGTGGCAATTTGCATGCCGCCGCCAAAAGCAAGCCCTGGACGTGACTTGGGATTGCCAGGGTGCAGCGCACATTTGCCAATAACGATTCCCGGCGTGATGAACTCCTGGGTTTTGCCGTCGTTTGTTCCGCCCTTGTAAAAGGTGGCATTGCTCTCGATTTCAGGCCAAAAGAGCTTGGCCACATGGTACTGGACCACAGTGTTCCAGGCGATGGGGCGTCCGGAGGTGGCGATGGCCGGATTGCCGGTGGGCAGAGTGGCGCCCAGAGTCGATTGCACGTCGATCGCGCCTATGCCCTTTCCGGCGCCTAGCGAGGGCGCAACGCTGGCGTCTGTCGAACCATTCTTGTAGCTGCCGGTGGGAATGGTGGCCAGCACCCAGGCGCTTACGGTGTAGGTCCCGTGCTGGGCGTTTCCGCTGGCTATCCGATACTTGCCCAGAAACGACATGTCGCCCGCACCGTCCTTGGCCGTGGAGTTGTGCTGGATGTAGGGGGGAAGGTCCACCACCAACTCCGTCCGATTCCAGGGAATCAGGTTCACGCCCTTGCTGTTGTCGTAATTCCAGGTGCTTGTTCGCGCTGGAGCAATCTGCCGAACAATGTCGGTGCGCACCACCTGAAAAAGTCCCGTATAGGTCGTAACCAGCGGAACCGCCCACGCTGGCTGTTTGGATTGGATGGCATTGGTGCGTGCCGCCCAATGGCTGTAAAAGCCGCCTGGGGCGTCCGTCGAGCCGCCTTGCGCGTACATGCTGGCCGAAGCCAACTGAATCAGAATTACGGAGAGGGAGAGGGGAAGCTTTCTCATGTCGGTCCCCTGAGCATGACGGCCTGAGCTTGTGGCGGCAACCACCCATCGGAGGACATTTCTCTCAACCCGCAGGTGGAGATCGGATCGGCGGCCGCCTCTCAAAGACAAGCCGCCGAGCGCCTGGATGAATTTCAACCCGGCAAGCTTGAATCTTCCTGCGCAGCAGGTGCGCCATCCGCCTCCTGTAAAGTTGAAGAAAGCTCCTGGCGTTTTCGCAGTTGGTTGGAAATGCCTCTCGCGCGTATCTTTTGACGACTCTCTCCAAACCGGACGTGTTGGCTGCGCTGTTGCAGTCGGTGTTTGGGTTTGCCCGCTTCCGGGCCAACCAGGAAGTGGTTTGCCGGGCTGCAATCGAGGGCCGCGACCTGCTGCTGGTGATGCCTACCGGGGCAGGGAAGTCTCTCTGCTACCAATTGCCGGCAGTCGCGCGCGGCGGCACGGCATTAGTCATCAGCCCACTCATTGCACTCATGGACGACCAGGCTGCCAAACTCACGGCCATGGGACTGCGGGTGGGGCGAATCCATTCAGGCCTGGAGCGCTCAGTGGCCCGGCAGGCTTGCGTGGACTATCTGCAAGGGATGCTCCAATTCCTGTTCATTGCCCCGGAGCGGCTGCGGGTACCGGGATTTGCGGAAATGCTGGCCAAGCGCAAGCTCTCTCTGATCGCCATCGATGAGGCCCACTGCATCTCCCAGTGGGGTCATGACTTCCGGCCCGACTACCGCATGTTGGGCCAGCACCTGCCAGGGCTGCGGGTGGGCCCAGATCCCGCCCCGGTCCTGGCGCTGACGGCTACAGCCACGCCGGCTGTGCAGGCCGACATCGTTGCCCAATTGGGCATGGACAAGCCCGCCCGCTTCATTCACGGCTTCCGCCGGGACAACCTGGCCATCGAAGTAGTTGAGCTACCCATGCCGGAGCGGCCGATGGCAATCAGCCGCATGTTGGCCGATCCCACGCGGCGGCCAGCCATCGTCTATGCCACTTCGCGTAAGCAGGCCGAAAAGCTGGCCGAAGAGCTTTCCCATACTGTTTCTGGTCGATCGGCCTCCGGCAAAGGTACAACCGCGCGCCGCATCCCGGCAGCCGCCTATCACGCTGGCCTCGATGCGGACGTCCGCGAGCGCGTGCAGACCGCTTTTCAGGCTGGCGAACTGGAAGTTGTGGTCGCCACCATTGCCTTCGGCATGGGCATCGACAAGGCCGATATCCGCACCGTGATTCACGCCGGATTGCCGGCTACCCTTGAAGGCTACTACCAGGAGATCGGGCGCGCTGGCCGGGATGGCGGGCTGAGCCGGACCTATTTGTTGCATTCCTACGCCGACCAGAGAACCCACGACTTTTTTCTCAACCGCGATTATCCGCCGGTGGCAAACCTGCAGCAGGTATTCCGCTCGTTAGGCAACGATCCGCAGCCGGTGGAGGAGCTCCGTGAGGCATCCCGGTTGGGCGACGAGGAATTCGACAAGGCGCTGGAAAAGTTGGAGATTCACGGCGGCGCGCGCATGGACTTCGGTGGCAATGTGACGGTCGGGGGCACGGGCTGGCAGAAAACCTATTCCGTTCAAGCGCAGTTCCGGGCCGAGCAATTTGAAAAGGTGCTCCGCTTCACCACCCAGAACGAGTGCCGTATGGCGGCGCTGGTGCGGCATTTTGGCGATGTGGACGATGCCTGCCGGCCGTGCGGGATCTGCGATGTGTGCGACCCGGGAGGCGCCGTGCTGCGCCTGTTCCGCCGGGCAACGGTGTTGGACCGCCAGATTGTTCAGGCCATCGCCGACGATCTGCGCAACGTGGATTACAAAGCCACGGGAACCTTGCAGCGAAACCTCGAACTGGTAGGCCGGTTGAGCAGGGACGACTTTGACCGTTTGCTGGGAGCCATGAACCAGGCGGGCCTGATCGAAATTGAAGATGCCGAGTTCGAGAAAGACGGGGAAACTAAGAAATACCGCAAGGTGCGGCTGACGGAAACCGGCAGAGACGTGAGGGCGACCACTCCGTTGGAATTATTGATTGGCGACGGAATCGTGGAGGAGTTTGGAGGCGGGGGAAATGCTGCCCCGCGGGCCAGAAAGCCGAAAGCTGCCAAGGCCGGAGCGGGAGCCGCAGTAACGAAAATGGAAACGCCAAGACTCGATGTCCGGGGCGAAGCGCTGGCGGCCAGGCTCCGAGGGTGGCGCGGTGCAGAAGCCAAGCGGCTCGGCGTCCCAGCCTATATGGTCTTGAATGATCGATCGATCGCGGCCCTGGCTCAGACGCCTCCCGGCAACCCCAACCAACTGTTGGCCATCGACGGAATCGGCCCGGCCAAAGCTGAGAAGTTTGGCGATGCGATTCTGGCACTTTGCGCCGGGAGGGCTCCATAGCAACGCTCGACGGTGCCTTCCCCTTCGCCCCGCCCACTACGCCCCGCTCCGTCTGTTTTTTGCTCATTTTGCGCGGGACATTTTCAGGGTTCGCCACGTTGCCCCTCGAATAAAACATGTGCCCCGATCCCTGCCCGTTGCGTAGTATTACTTCCGATTGGCGCATAATAAGAGACATCCAAACCTCTCTTTGAGAGCGTTTTGGGGCCGAAAGAGCCCTGAATGTTTGACCACCCCTACTCTCCCCCTCCCCCCATTTCGGCATATCCAGTAGAAAATAAACAAGTTATACCGGAAATCATTGAAAAGTGACATTGAAAACAAAGGACTTACGCCATTTATGTGGATGATTGTGGCGGGCGAATCCGTCTTTTCCGGCCTCAGATCTCCCGCTTATTGACTCCGCCTTTGCCGGGTCGGGTAAGTGGAATCTCTCCAGCTCAATCCAGGGCAAATCGCAGATTGAATGACTATTCACGCCATCAAAGTGGATATTAAAGTTTTGAAGAATTTAGTTACTAATGTACGTTGTGCCCGCTGTTCTTGTTGAAAATTTAGCCGACGCCCGATTACAGTTAAGTATCCGCTAGATTCTGTGTCTATTGCGTTCCTGGGTTCCTGCATTGCGATGCTGAGGTGTATTCATGGCTTGTCCCAAGTGTCAGTCCGGTTCTGTTGCGACAGTCCCGGCTGAGATCCGGCTTTACCGGAATGGTCCTCGTACGCTAAGTCATCCTCCCATGACGCCGTCCCCAGACGTGCGCGTTTGCCTGGATTGCGGTTGGTCGGAGTTCTCGATCCCGCGCGCCTGGCTTTCCGCCGGTTGGTTGCGCCCTGCGCGTCCACAGCCGGTTTCGACTTCCAAGACCGCCAAGCCGTTCAATGTCTCCGAGCCGGTGCTGACCTAGCAGAAGCTCGCAGTTTTTGTCGACGGGCCCGCCGCCCTGCTCCCCGAGCAGTTCCGAGAATTCGTCAGCAATTCCAGCATTTTGACCGCCGTTCCCAAGCTCAAAACGAACAAAAAAGCCCCCAGCCGAAGCTGGAGGCCTTTGAGTAGGGGGGCGGTTTTTGCGCGGAACGCGCAGTTGGCCGCACCGCAGGTGCTTAGTACATGCCGTCCATGCCGCCGCCGTGACCGCCGCCGGCCGGAGCCGCCTTCGGTTCGGGGATCTCGACGATGAGAGCTTCGGTGGTCAGCAGGAGACCGGCAATCGAAGCCGCATTTTGCAGCGCCGTGCGGGTCACCTTGGTCGGGTCGATGACGCCGGCCTTGACCAGGTCCTCGTACTCGCCGGTCTGGGCGTTGTAGCCGTAGTGCTTGTTCGAGTGCTCAAGCACCTTGGCAATCACCACCGCGCCTTCTCCGCCGGCATTGACTACGATCTGACGAAGGGGCTCTTCGAGCGAACGGCGCACAATCTGCGCACCGATCTTCTCGTCGCCTTCCAGGGTGGCGATTAGCGCGTCGACCGCGGGAATGGCACGAACCAGTGCCACGCCGCCGCCGGGGACGATGCCTTCTTCCACAGCCGCACGGGTAGCGTGCAGAGCATCTTCAACACGAGCCTTCTTTTCCTTCAGCTCGGTCTCGGTTGCAGCGCCCACCTTGATGATGGCAACGCCGCCCACCAGCTTGGCCAGCCGCTCCTGCAGCTTTTCCTTGTCGTAGTCCGAGGTGGTCTTCTCGATCTGCGCGCGGATTTCCTTCACGCGGCCGCTGATCTCGTCCTGCGAACCGGAGCCGTCGACGATCGTCGTGTTGTCCTTGTCGATGGTGATCCGCTTGGCCTTGCCCAGATCCTCGAGCTTCACGCCTTCCAGCTTGATGCCCAGGTCTTCGGTGATGGCCTTGCCGCCGGTCAGGATGGCGATGTCGCCCAGGATGGACTTGCGGCGATCGCCGAAGCCGGGAGCCTTCACGGCTGCCACGTTCAACGTTCCACGCAGCTTGTTCACCACGAGCGTAGCGAGTGCTTCGCCTTCAACGTCTTCCGCGATGATCAGGAGCGGCTTGCCGCCACGGGCAACCTGCTCGAGCAGGGGAAGCAGATCCTTCATGGCGCTGATCTTCTTCTCGTAGATCAGGATGTAGGGATCTTCCAGAACCACTTCGAGGCGCTCGGCGTCGGTCACGAAGTAGGGGCTCAGGTAGCCGCGGTCAAACTGCATGCCGTCGACCGTTTCCAGGCCGGTGTGCATGGTCTTGGACTCTTCGATGGTGATGACGCCATCCTTGCCCACAACCTTCACGGCATGAGCGATGATGTCGCCGATCTCCTGGTCGCCATTGGCCGAGATTGCGCCCACCTGCGCCACGGAGCCTTCGTCCACGGGCTTGGAAAGCTCGCCGAGGGCGCCGCCGGTGGTCCACTTGCCATCCTTGTCGCGGGCGCCAATGATGGTGACTACGGCCTTGTCGATGCCGCGCTTCAGAGCCGTCGGGTTGGCGCCGGCCGCAACCGTCTTCACGCCTTCGCGGAAGATGGACTGAGCCAGTACGGTCGCCGTCGTGGTGCCGTCGCCGGCCACGTCGGAGGTCTTGGAGGCAACTTCCTTCACCAGCTGGGCGCCGACGTTTTCCATCGGGTCCTTCAGCTCGATTTCCTTGGCGACGGTGACGCCGTCCTTGGTGATGGTGGGCGAGCCAAACTTCTTCTCAATCACAACGTTGCGGCCCTTGGGGCCCAATGTAGCCTTGACGGCGTCTGCCAGCGTGTTCACGCCGCGCAAGATCGCCTGACGGGAATCTTCACCGTGCAGAATCTGCTTTGCCATATCTTGAATTCTCCGAATTCAGCTGACAGCAAACAGCTGACAGCTATCAGTTTGTTGTTGATTCATTAAAGCTGAGGGCATGGAACAGTCTGCTGTCAGCTACTTCTTGATGATTCCGAGGACTTCTTCTTCGCGCATGATCAGGAACTCTTCGCCGTCGATCTTGATCTCGGTGCCCGAGTACTTGCCGAAGAGAATCTTGTCGCCCGCCTTCACGTCCAAGGGGAAGGTTTCGCCCTTGTCGTTCGACTTGCCCTTGCCCACGGAGATCACTTCACCCTCTTGGGGCTTTTCCTTGGCACTGTCGGGAATAATGATGCCACCACGGATGGTTTCGCCCTCTTCCATGCGGCGGACCAGGATGCGGTCGTGGAGCGGGGTAAATGTGGTCGTCAACGATGTTGTTGCCATTTCTTCGCTTCTCCTTCACACACACCCGAAGTTGAGCCCCGGATGCGGGATTTGAGTGGTTTGTTGAAAAGATGCGGTGGATTGTGCGGAGTGCACCCCTGGAATTAGAGCGGTGGCCTGCTTGAGCAGTTCCACCTGTTGTGTGCTAGCACTCCTGCCTTCCAAGTGCTAACGATAGGCAACTCTCGAGTGCCTTGTCAAGTGGATATTTTGAAATGTGAGTGAATTGGGCTCACATAAGCAGGGCCGACGCCCAAATGCCCTCTGCCCCTAGGGATGGGCCACACAGTTTTCGCCCGTTTGAAGGCCAAGGACACAACTCGGCCGATGGAGTTGGGAACTGCACCGCGCGACGCGATAGAATGATCTCCATGCTTTCTCGTCGCCTCCTTCGTCTCAGCGTTTTCGTGGCCATGATCGGCCTGGCTCTCGGTTCAGTTGCTCTCCATGCCCAGGACAACTCCAAGCGCGGGCGCAAATACAAGAGTCCGCCACCGACTTCGCGCATCGAGGTTACCGTTTTGCGCGATGTCAATGGCAAGCCGATTGAAAATGCTGCCGTCGTCTTTCACCCCATGGTGGAGGGAAAGGACCAAGGCAACATGGAATTGAAGACCAACGAGGATGGCAAGACCATCATCGACGTGCTGCCCATTGGCGACACGGTCCGGTTGCAGATTATTGCCCGCGGTTTCCAGACTTTCGGGCAGGATTACAAGATCGACAAGGCCGAAATGGCCATCGAGATCAAGATGAAGCGGCCGGGCGAGCAGTACTCCATCTATAAAGATCACAGCGATGCGGCGAAGCCGGCCGATCCGGCCAAGGACAAACCGGCGGATCCTGCTGCCAAGCCTGACTCCAGCCAGCCCGCGCCGAAGTAGGCTTTTGTGCCAACACCCTTGCTCGCCGGCAAATCGGCCTTGGTTACGGGGGGCGCGCGGCGCATCGGGCGGGCGATTGCGCTGGCGCTGGCCGAAGCTGGCGCAGATGTGGCCATCACCTACCGCTCCTCCGCGCTCGATGCCGCGCAGACCGTGCAGGCGATTGAAGACCTCGGCTGCCGGGCACGGGCGGTGGAGTGCGATGTGCGTTCCGAGATTTCGGTTCGCTCAACGATAGCCGCCGTTGCCGGTCAATTCGGCCGTCTCGATGTGCTGGTGAACAATGCCGCAATCTTTGAGTCGGCTCCCTTGGAGCGCATCAGCCTTCAGCAGTGGGACGCGGTGTTTGAGACCAACGCGCGGGGGCCATTCCTGGTAGCTCGGGAGGCATTGCCTTATCTGCGCGCAGCGCAGGGCAGAATCGTGAATATTGGTTCTCTGGGAGGTCTGCGGCCTTGGGCAGGCCATGCCCACTACTGCGGTTCGAAGGCCGCTCTGCACATGCTGACCCAGACCATGGCCAAGGCATTTGCGCCGCAGATCAGCGTCAACTGTGTGGCTCCGGGGCGAATTGAAATGGACGACCACTCTGCGGAAGAAGTGGCCCGCTTTGCGGAGCGGACGCCGATTCATCGTAACGGAACGGCGGAAGATGTGGCCCAAGCCGTGCTCTTCTTCGCCACCGGTCCGGGCTTTATCACCGGCCAGATCCTGGCTGTCGACGGCGGCCTCGGACTGGTTTAGCAACCTGCCGCCAGGCTGATTGGCTCAGGCAGCCGGCGAAGCCAGACGGCCGGGCAGCCCAGGTCGAGTTTTGCCTGGGCTCAGCGAGCCGCCAGAACCCCGATCATTGATTCGAACACCTTGAACCCGTCCGCCGACCCAAGCATCAATTCGCTCGACCGGTCCGGATGCGGCATCATTCCCAAAACATTGCGGTTGGCGTTCAAGATCCCGGCAATATTGCTGAGCGACCCGTTGGGGTTGGCCTCAGGAGCAATTTCGCCATCTGGCGTGGCATAACGGAAAGCGATGCGGTCCTCGGTTTCGAGCCGATGCAGCTCTTCCGGGGTGCAGAAGTAGTTGCCTTCCATATGGCCGATCGGCATCTGCAGCACTTCGCCCTTGGTCAACAGGCTGGTAAAGGGGCTGTCGGCGGTTTCGACGCGCAAATTCACCTGCTTGCAGATGTATTTGAGCCCGGCATTGCGCATCAGGGCGCCGGGCAGCAGGCCGGCTTCGGTCAAAATCTGAAAGCCGTTGCAGATTCCCAGGACCAGTCCACCATCGGCGGCGAATTTCTTGACCGATTGCATGACGGGAGAGAACCGCGCAATGGCGCCGGTGCGCAGGTAATCCCCGTAGGCAAACCCGCCGGGAACCAGCACGGCGTCCACGCCCGCAAGGTCCTCTGAGTCATGCCAGAGGAACGTGACGGGCTGGTGAGCCACTTCCGCAATGACGTTGAATGTGTCGTGATCGCAGTTGGAACCAGGAAAGACCAAAACCCCGAATTTCATGCTTTTAGGGTATCAGTTTCGTCGCAAGGGATTTGCACTTTTTCGTGCGACGTTGGGCGTTGAGAGCACATCGAATTAAAAGAGGTTACAACTCTCTATGTCCTAGTCTTCCGGGTTTGGGAAGGAATCCTCTGGTATCTATCGTTAACCCACTCAGTGAGCGGCAGCGATTCCCTTAATGGAGCGGGATGAAGTCACTCTCTGGTCACTGCCTGAGACGGTCAGGCTTAAAAAGTGACTATAATCACATCGGAGACGGCAAGATTCGTTGTCTCCATAGTCCATTGGAAGGGATTTCCGCCAAATGGCGACAAGTAACCTCGCCCTGGGTCAAGAGCAGGGTGCTCTCATCGCGCGCGAGCGCGTCGCAAACGACTTCAGCATCAACGTGGCAACGGTAAACGGGTCCGGCTCCCAATCCGCGAATAGCGTGCTGCTGAAAAGTATCTTCGGAATGGGCGTCCCGGTCAGCGGAAAAAACCTCTTCCCCTCCAACATCGCCGGCCTTCCTACCTGGTACACCATTCGCGCCAGCAAAGACGGTTACGTAGCACGCAAGCGCGACGCCGAAGTTCTGGTGGCGCTGAATCCGGAAACCGCGCGCCAGGACATTCTCGATCTGCCCATCGGCGGAGTGGCCATTTATGAGGAGAACCTGAACCTCAAGCAGTATCGCGACGACGTGGTCTGCTACCCGGTGCCCTTCGACAAGCTGACGGCGGCCAACTGTCCTGAGGCCAAGCTCCGCAAACTGGTCAGGAACATGGTCTACGTCGGTGTGGTGGCGCAGTTGCTGCACATCGATTTGGGCGTGGTCGAGAGCGGTCTGCGCAAGCAGTTTTCCAAGAAGCAGAAGGTTTTCGATCTGAACTTCGGCGCAGTCAAGGCGGGTTTTGATTTCGCGCAGGAAAAGCTCACCAAGCAGGACCCCTACTACATCGAGCGGATGAACCAGACCGCCGGCAAAATCATCATTGACGGCAACGCGGCCTGCGGCATGGGTGCTGTATTCGCGGGCGTCACGGTGGTTGCCTGGTATCCGATCACGCCCTCCACTTCAGTGATTGAGGCCACGACCGACCTGCTGAAAAAGTTCCGCGTTACCCCCGAAGGCAAAGCGACCTATGCCGTGGTCCAGGCCGAGGACGAACTGGCCGCCATCGGCATGGTAATCGGCGCAGGTTGGGCCGGTGCGCGGTCAATGACCGCAACCTCGGGCCCTGGCATCTCATTGATGGCCGAGTTCTGCGGCCTGGGCTACTATGCCGAAATCCCCGGCGTCATCTTCGACGTGCAGCGCAGCGGGCCAGCCACCGGCATGCCCACGCGCACGCAGCAAGCCGACTTGCTCTCGGTCGCCTTTCTTTCGCATGGCGACACCAAGCACATTGTTCTGTTGCCCGGCTCTGTGAAGGAGTGTTTCGAGTTCGGCTACCAGGCCTTTGACTTGGCAGAGCGGCTCCAGACTCCGGTTTTTGTACTCTCCGATCTCGACCTGGGCATGAACAACTGGATGTCGGAGAAGTTCGACTATCCCGACAAGCCTCAGGATCGCGGCAAGGTTCTGACCGCGGAAGACCTGAATCGGCTGGGCGGATTTGCCCGCTACCGCGATGTGGATGGCGATGCCATCGGCTGGCGCACCCTGCCCGGGACCGATCACCCAAAGGCCGCCTATTTCACCCGCGGCTCCGGACACAACGATGCGGCTGGATACACTGAGAAGCCCGCGGAATATCTTGAAGTGATGGAGCGGTTGCTGCGCAAGTTCGAAAGCGCGCGCAAGCTGGTTCCCGGTCCGGTCACTTTCCGGGACGGCGCCTCCAAAGTCGGCGTTCTGGCCTATGGCACCACCGATTTTGCCATGAGAGAAAGCCTCGACCAGATTGACAAGGAATACGGCCAGAAGCTGGATTACATGCGCATCCGGGCTTTCCCGTTCGCGCACGAGATTCTGGACTTCGTTGCTTCCCACGAGCGGGTTTATGTGGTGGAACAGGACCGCGATGCACAGTTGGCGAGCCTGCTCAAACTCGACCTTCCCGCCGAGCAGGTAGTCAAGCTGCGCAGCATTCTTTACTACGGCGGACTGCCGCTCGACGCCCGCACCATCACCGAAGAGTTTGCGACCAAGGAGGGCCTCTGATGGCAACCGCAACCCCCACGCCTAAAGTCAATCACATCGGCCTTCCGGTTCTTGAATACCGCGGCAACAAGAGCACGCTCTGTGCTGGCTGCGGCCACAATGCCATCTCCGAACGCATCATCGATGCCATGTGGGAGATGGGCATTCCGCCGGAACGCGTGATGAAGATGAGCGGCATCGGCTGCTCGTCCAAGAGCCCGGCCTATTTCATGAACCGTTCGCACAGCTTCAACAGTGTGCACGGGCGCATGCCGTCGGTCTCCACCGGTGCCATTCTGGGCAACCACACCATGACCACCATCGGCGTCTCCGGCGACGGCGACACCGCGTCCATCGGCATGGGCCAGTTCGTTCACATGATGCGCCGCAATCTTCCCATGATTTACATCATCGAAGACAACGGCGTATACGGCTTGACCAAGGGCCAGTTCTCCGCCACCGCGGACATCGGCTCCAAACTCAAGACCGGCATCATCAACGACCTGCCGGCAATCGACACCTGCGCGCTGGCCATCCAATTGGGCGCAACGTTTGTCGGACGCTCCTTCAGTGGCGACAAGAAGCAGTTGCTCAGCATGTTGAAGGCTGCCATCTCCCACAAGGGCACGGTGATGCTCGACGTGATCAGTCCTTGCGTCACCTTCAACGATCATGAAGGCTCCACCAAGAGCTACAAGTTCATGCAGGAAAACGACGAGCCCATCAACGAGATCGGCTTCGTAGCCAGCTTTGAAGACATCGAAGTCGATTACGAGTCGGGCGAAGTGTACGACGTGGAAATGCACGACGGTTCGAATCTCCATCTGCGCAAGCTGCATGAGGAATACGATCCCACCGACAAGGCCAACGCGGTGCGCACCCTCATGGAGTCTGCGGAAAACGACGAGATCCTGACCGGCGTCTTCTACATCAACACGGAAAAGCCGACCTTCCTCGATTTGCTCAATGTGGTGGACGAACCACTGTCCACGCTGCCGGAATCCATGACCCGGCCGCCCAAGTCAGCCCTCGATGCGCTGATGGCTAACTTGCAGTAACTCGCAATCAGCCGCAGCAACAGAAAAAGCCCCGCGCACTGCGGGGCTTTTTCTGTTGCTGCGGCTGATTGCGCTTTCTTTCAATTTCAAATGCTTTGCTCGCTGGAGACGGAAGCCCCATAGCGCCGCCGAACCAGCCACAATACCGGCAACCCGAGCAGGATGAGCGCCGTGCCCAGGAGCGATCCTTTGAGGTTGCCGGCATAACTCGATACCAGCACCGCCGCAGCGCAAACAACAAAGATCGCCGGCAAGACCGGATAGCCCCAAACCTTGTAGGGCCTCGTCATGGCGGGGTTGCGGCGCCGATACACGAACACCGTCGTCGCGGTCAGCATGTAGAAAAGCCACTCGGCAAAGACTGCGAGCTCGAAGAACTGCTGGAAGCGGCTGAGAAACATCAGCAGCACGGTAGACAGCAATCCCTGAATGACCAGCGAGGTGGAAGGGGACTGAAAGCGCGGATGAATGTCGGCAAATCGGCGAAAAAACAGTCGATCGCGCGCGGCGGCAAAGGGCACGCGAGCGCCAGACATGATTGTCCCGTTCAGCGTGACGAAGATGCTGATGGCCATGGCGGCGGCAACAAAGCCCGCACCGGCGGGGCCGGCCACCACGGTGAGCGCGGCGACTGCAGGCCGTTCGCTGAGGGCAATCTGCGCAGCGGGAAGAATGTACTGAATGGCGGCATTGGTGGCCATGAACAGAATGCCCACGATGAGCAGGCCGCCGATCAGGGCGATGGGCAGGCTCCGCTCCGGCCGCTTCACTTCTCCCGCGACCATGGTAAGGTCGTTCCAGCCGTCGTAGGCCCACAGCGTGGCGATCAGTGCAGCCATGAATCCGCCCATGCCGCCCACCGCATGGGGCAGCGTGGTGGTGAAGTTGTGCCATGCGCCGGAAGCCGAGGCGAAGCAAAGACAGACGACCATGAGAATCAGAACTACTTTGAGCAGGGTGAAGACAAGCTGGAAATCCGCGGCCTTCTTGATGCCGAGATAGTTGAGTCCGGTGATGAACCAGGTGACGACAATGGCGAAAATTTGCGACCAGAGCAGCGGCATCGGGCCACCCACGGCCTGTGAGCCGAGCCAATGAAACTCGGGGAAAAACTGTAGCGTGCGCCCCAGACCCACGGTGACCGCTGCAATCGATGCGGGTTTGGCTACCGCGAACCAGGTCCACATGTAGAGAAACGCGGTGGTGTCGCCGTAGGCGCCGCGCAGGTAGACATATTCGCCGCCGGCATAGGGCAGCATGGCGCCTAACTCGGCATAAGTCATGGCGCCGAATAGCGACAGCAATCCGCCCACGATCCAGGCAAGATAGACAAGGCTGGACGAGCCGACGTCCTGCATCATTTCGCGCGGCACCAGAAAGATGCCGCTGCCGATAATGGTGCCTACCACAATGGCGGTAGCCTGGCTCGCACCCAGTACGCGAGGCAGGTCGGGAGGCGATTGGGTCTGTTTCCGGATAGGCTGGCTCATGCGATGAAGAGAGGTTAGCACGAGCCGCCTCATTCAATACCAGAGCTTGAAGTCCGGCCAGTCTGCTGCGTAAGGGCGCTTGCGGTGGCGCAGCCAGAAGTAGTGGTGATGCTCGAAGTCCATGATCCACGGCGCGTCGAAGGGGCCTAGATCGATGACTTCCTCGTAGGCGTCGGTGTAGCGGTTGCGGTCGTTGCCCAAGGTCAGCACCGACTCGCCCGTGTAGCCGTTCCATCCCCAGTAGTAGTAGTTTTGATGCCCGCTGATGGCGGTGGGCAGACCGTACCGGGGACCGAGAATATTCACCGCGCTGGCCTCCCCGTAGTTGCCGCAAAAGATGGCGGTGTGCGCGCGCACGTCGGGAGGCAGCGCGTTGTATCGCGCTGCAAATCCCTCCACCATCTGCGGCCAGCCGAAGCGGTCGGAGAGAAATTGCGGCAGCGGGCTGGTAAACTTCTCCGACTTGGGAATCTTCATGCCTAGCCTCTGCTGGTAAGCCTGATAGCGATCCGGCGGCAGCAGGGTCAAGAGCAGCGGTGCGCCGATGCAGAAAATCGCAAGAAGCAGCGCGGACCAGACAATCTGCACAGCGGGGACGCCGATACGCAACCAGCGCGGCGCAGGCCGGGTTGCAAACTGCCCCAGGGCAACGGCTCCGGCGGCGAACAGAACAGGATAGATGGGAGCCAGGTAGTAGTCCTTGGCGTGCAGCGCCATCATCATAGCGAAGAAAATCAGAAACGTGGGCGCCACAAAGCGGGCGGGCCGCGCAGCGCGTGCAGCGAAGAGCCAGACAAGGCCGCCCAGCCACAGCGGCAGCGCAAGAAAGGTGAGCATGCGCGCCTGCTGCACCAGAAAAGCAAGCGGCGGCATCTTGATGTTCTTGTCGGAGTGTGCGACGTTGTTCAGCAACTCATAGGTGGGGAAGTGATGCATCCACTGCCACAGCAGGTTAGGCATCGCCAGCAACAACAGCAGCGCCACGCCCGCGGCGCACCAGCGGGAGAAGAGAATTCGCCGCTGCGCAGTCAGCAGCAGCCCCAGAATCAGCGCAATCAGGAAGAAGACCGTGGAGTGCTTGTTCTCGATTCCCAGCCCGGCGATCAGGCCAAACAACAGCCATGCGCGGGGGCGTGCACTGCCGTCGGCCAGGCGCAGCAGCACCAGCAGCGCACCCATCCAGAAGCACGGCTCCCAGGCATTCATGGAAAGAAAGCTGGCGATCACCACATAGACCGGGCAAACCAGCACCGCTGTCATGGCCAGGCACTGGCTGAGCAGGCGGCCGCCGAGTTGGCGTGCCAGAAGCCCTGTGAGCACCACGCTCTTGGCGCCCCCCAGAAAACTGAGGATGCGAATCCCCGTGGGCGACAGGCCAAACAGCAACTCGGCTAGCCGCGCCTGTACGGCCACCAGCGGAGGTTGATCCACATAGCCCCAGGCAAGATGACGGCCGCAAACCAGGTAGTAGAGCTCGTCGCGAAAGAACCCGTAGCCGAGGTGCATTCCCCATAGCGAACTGAGCAGATGGATGAGAAAGCTGACAGTAGCGAAAGCGGTTGCGATTAGCAGCGATTTGCGCAGCGGCGTGCGCACGGCAACAGAGGCATTGGATTCGGGCAAGGCGATTAGCTCCTCGGGAGCAGTCTACGCGATTCTACCGAGGGCTGTGCAAATGGTCCCGTTCAAAGGTGCCGACTAAGGCTCTCAAGTCCGCATCTCACAACTGGGATGGATCAATGAGTCGAGAAACGATGGCAAAACTGCTGTTGTTCGTGGCATTTTGCTCAATAACAAACTGTAGCCGGCCTGCTGCTCCGCAGGTTGGCGCCGGGCCGCAGCCTGAGTTAAAGCAGGCACCACCCACACCGGTTGCGGAGAAGAAAGAAGAGCTTGGAAAGCCTTCGTGGGACCCGGCATGGGATCGGATTGTGGAAGAGTCGCTGCCGCCGGAATTGTTGTCGGGCCGTGTCGCTCGGGATGTGCGGCCCTTTTGTCCGCGCTTCAACAAGCTGAGCGAGGTAGACCGGCGCGCTTACTGGGCCTACTTCTTCCAGGCTCTTGCAGCGGCGGAAGCGGGGCTGCAGCCGACCACCGATGTGCGCCACACCGAGCCCGAGGTTGCCAAGCGCGACACCGTGACCAAGCGCATGGTGCGCAGCGAAGGCCTGCTACAACTGACCTATATGGATGCGGACAGATATGGCTGCGATTTCGATTGGAACAAGGACAAGGAACTGGCGGAGAAAGATCCGGCCAAGACGATCCTGCAACCGAAGAACAATTTGATTTGCGGTGTGAAGATTCTCGATAACCAGCTCATTGAAGAGGGTAAGCCATTGCTGAGCCGCTCAAGTTACTGGTCCACACTCCAACCGGGCACGGCGAGTCACCGCGTATTCGTGAAGCAGATGGCGAACGTGCCGGAGGTTTGCCGCTTGCAGACGGAGGCCAAACGAGGAAAGTGGAATCGCGCAGATCGATTGGCTGCATCGGGCGTGCCGGCGGCCGGAACGAAATGAGGGTCTCGCCTCTCACGGCGCCCGGCAGCCTTGGTGCTTCGATGCGGCCTCAGGAGTTGCTTAGGTCGCGAGCCGCTTTGATGGAGTCGTGCGAGGTCTGGATGTGCGCCGACTGGCCGGAGAGGATCTGTCGGACGGGTAATGGCAGTTCTTTCTGCAAGGCCTCCTGATAGGTTTTTACCGCCGCGTCTTCGGCCTGCTCGGCGGTTTCAAGCAATGCGTGATCGCCGCCGCCGAGTTTGGCCTTGAGGTCGCCCCAGGCGCGATGAAGAGCGCCGCTCACCGTGCCGCTTTCGCGAATGTCGTGAACGCCCTCCTGGTGGAGCAAGGTCTCCAGCGTGCCGCGAAACTCGGCGCGCTTCAGGGATTCGGCCAGAAAGTAATTCCGCAGCGTCTCGCTCTTCAATTCATCGGCGATGGTGCGAAAACCCTCTTGCCCGTCGATGAGTGTTTGGATGACCGAGCGCAAAGTATCTTCCACTTGAAGAAGTGTGGGAGATGGATTGGACATTGTGATCCTTTCGGCGTTAAGTTTGGCCGCAATCTTGAATCGAGCGAGGCGCATTGTTGAAGTGCGGGCAGGGTCCGATGATTGTCATTGCGATTCTCCTTCATCACCGGCAAGCCGAGGAAATCGCGAAAACCCGACGCCCCCGCCCCGTTGTGGAACGCATGGGAAGCCACGCATTCACACGCTTGGATGCCATACCGCAAACTGGCCTAGGACATGGCAGAAGAGTGCTTCTTGGGCTTGACTTCGAGTTCGTTCACGACTTGTTGGACGTTGGGAACCTGCTTGGCAAGGCTCTCTGCTTCTCTCTTCTGGTCGTCAGTCTTTACGGTTCCTTTCAGAACCAGCGTGCCGTTCTTGACCGAATAGTGAATGCTTTGCTGATCAAGATTCTTGTGCGCCTTGATGGATGCCTTGAAATTATGCTCGATGGCGCTGTCGAGGTTGGACGAAACCGCACTCGCCTGGGATTCGGCACCAGTCGGACGCACGGCAATTTCGTTGGCAATGATGTAGTCGGGAGCAGCCTGTTTGGCGACGGCTTCGGCTTGCGACTTCAAGTCATCGGAATCCACGTTTCCCGTAAGCGTTATAACGCCCTTGTATCGATCCTGGGAGGGGTTGACGCTATAAAGCTTGCTGCTGTTGAGAGCGTTGCGAACCGCATCCTTTTCATCGGCGTGGGATCCGTTATGGCAGCCTGCAACCGCCAGGGCACCGGCCAGCACGGCTGCGGCCGCTGGCAGGAATGGACGTCCAAAAACTCTCCGTGTCATGGTTTCGATTCTCCCTTGCATGCGCGGATGGCATACGGGAGGTGGGATGCAGACGCCTTTCGCCCGGTTGTTCCCTGTCTTTGGCGCAAGCACCTGGAGTCCAATCGGTCAATTCGTGACGGGGCCTGGAGGCGAGAATGGCGAGGGCTTCAGCGCCTTTGAACGCAGCGGCTTGGAATGCCGCAGCCCCACATGCAGTTGCACAATCTCTCCGGCCTGGGCGTTAACACGAAAGATCGCCGTAGCCCCAGCCGTATCGGTGGGCGGCGGATCGGAGTCCACCGCCCAGCCCTCCGGAACCAGCTGCTCCACGACAAAAGTCGCCGGCGCGTCGGTCGTGTTCTGCAGCACGTAGGTCTGTTCCGTGATGCTGACGGAACTTCGCTCGATCTGATTGGCCGTGGTGCGCTCTTCAATGTGATTCGAAGAGAGCACGGCCTCCAGATGGCAGATTTCTGGGTCCTTGTATGGGCGCTGTTTCTTGTTCCCGGCAACCGGCCGAGACGGGTCGGGAAGAAGCCGGCAGTTCTGGTCGACACGGAGTTGCTGGTAGGGGGAATAGGGGGTGCGATGGACCTGGGGTGAGGCTCCGGGAGGGGTCGATGGCTCTTGGGCTGCGCTTGTGCTGGATGCGGCAACGTAGATGGCTGTCAGCGCGCAAAGGAACAGGAGCGGCGGAGAAATGCGTGGCACCGGCATGGACAGGATTTTACACCCGTATGGTGACAAACAATCTGGTGGGCGACCGGGCGTGACAGCGGTCACGGGCAAGCTGCTTGAGCCTGAGTAGACTTCGGGGCTGCAGACGATCCGGGATGAACCAGGGTGGACGGTTTGCGACAATCCCAGGTCTTTTCGCCGCGGTGGACGAACGGCGGCGGATCGTGCTCGGGTGCCCTACCATAATCTGCAAGCCACGACCTGTTCCGGATGCTGACCGTGAAGGGTAGGTCTTGCCATGGAAATGAACTGTTCAAAATGCAAAGCGCAGCTTGAATCCGTATGGACCTTTTGTCCTCATTGCGGGTCCGCGAGTCCACTGGAACTCGTAAAGAAAACAGAACCTCAAGAGCATCAGAAAGCGCCCGTACAAGGCGCTTTCAGCGGACTTCTTTTCGGCATGGTCGCAGTGCCGATCCTGGTCATCGTCGGAACCCTGCTTTGCCTTACCGGCCTGGGCGCCATACTCGGGATACCGATGATTATCCTGGCTGTTTTTTCGCCGCTCCTCGGTCCCCTGATTGGCTTGGAAGGGCTGAAGGGAAATTGTCCCTGGTGCGGGGTTTCTGTGGCCAGTTTGGCCAACGGAAAAGAATTCGGCTGCATGGAATGCGGCCACCGCATCGCCATTCAACATCGCGAATTCATCAAAGTTGCCTGACCGCCACCTGCCGCCTGCCATCTGCGGTGAGGCCAACTGCCTTCGGCGTGACTCGCGAACGGCAGTGGCCGCTGCCCAGCGAATGATCGGCGCCGGGCAGGCGCCCACCAGGGATTGGTTGGTCCTTGGTGAGGCACTGCCGCCAAACGGTATCCAAGTCCTCGACTATTCGCCGCAGTAGCGCACGGTTGTCATGTACTCGTTGAATAACTGGATGTGCGCAGCCTGGGTCGACAGCAGTTGACGCACCGGCAGCGGGAGTTCCTTTTCCAACGCGCGACTGTAAGCCATGATTGCCGCAACGCCGTCTTGCTTTGCTTCGTCCAGAAGCGATTGATCTCCGGCGCCAAGAATCGACTTGAGTTCGCCCCAAATGCGATGCAGCGTACCGTTCATGGTGCCGCTCTCGGCGATGTCATGCACACCCTCATGGTGAAGGACGGTCTCCAGATCGCCGCGGAATTCGGCGCGCAGCAGCGACTCTTCAAGAAAATAGTGCTTGAGCGTGGGGTCGTTCAGATGCTCGGCCATCTTCTGGAATCCTTTTTGGCCGTCAATCAGACTCTCAATCAGGGACTGCAGCGTTCCTTCGACCACTAGCAAAGTTGCGGATGGGTTCGACATGCGGTTTTCTCCAAAGTGCGGTTGTAATGAGAGCGGGGAATGTACAAGCAGACCTGCATCGATTGACCTTCGCAGATCCTATTGCGATGAGCTGGCTTTCCGGTTCTTCACGACCTGGAGCGCGTTCACCACTTGCTTCACGTAGGGCACTGCCGTTGCCAAGGCTTCGGCGCTTCTGCGTTCACGTTCCGAACTCACTTCTCCACGCAGCATCACTACGCCGTTCTTCACTCCGTATTGCACATCTTCGTGCATGTTGTTTTGGATCAGAACAGCGTCGAGATTCTTCTCGATGCCCCCGTCCAGGTCGGAGTTGATGGCTTTTGCCTGCTGATCTCCGCCCACGGGCATCACGGCAATTTGATCGGCAACCACCTGGCCGCCGGCCAGGGATTTGACCAGCAGTTCCGCTTGGGATTTCTGGTTTTCGCTGGCCACTTCTCCGCCGAGCGTCACAATCCCCTTGTCCCGGTCCTGACTGATCGTGACGTCTTTGTAGCCCGCCTGATCGAGCGCTTTACGAATGCTGTCGGAGACATCCGGAGATTTCGTGGAATATCCCTTGCAGCCCACAAAGGTCGCAACGGAAAGCAGTGTCAATGCGGCAACGAGCAACGTCGTTCTTCTCATAAATCGTCCTTTGAAAGCTGCGCGGCCCGAGCAGGTAGCAAGAAGCTCCGTCTCGTGGGTCTGACTCAGCATCCTTCAATGGACAGGCCAACGCTGTGCAGAACCGCTCACCACCTGCCACCTGCGGTGGGGCCAACTGGCACCTGCGGTGCGGCAGACTGCCTTCGGCATGGTGCGGAAGCGGAAATGGTTGGCCAGGCTCTCCTGAAACAAGGCACGAACGCTATCTCCTCATGAGAGATAGCAGAGGCCCGAGATTGAAAGCTTCTATCTAGGCTGTAGGCTGCTTCTCATGGAAATGCCGCCAAATGGTTTCGGCGGTCTTGCGCGGGACGACGGCAGCAAGCGATTCTGCGGTGGCTTGCTGCACATCGCGAAGGCTGCCGAAGTGACTTAGAAGTCGTTGCCTGGTTTGCGCGCCGACACCGGGGATATTCAACAGCTCGGAATCGCGGTCGCGCATGGCGCGACGCTGGCGGTGATAGCCGATGGCGAAGCGGTGACTCTCATCGCGGATGAGCTGGACAAGATGCAGCACGGGAGACCGGCGATCAAGCACCACCGGTTCGTCTTCATTGCCGTAGACATAGATGACTTCTTCGCGTTTGGCAATGGAGGCAAGTGGCTGCGTGGTGAGCCCCAGCGACTCCAGCGCCTCGGCCGCTGCGTGAAGCTGCCCCAGGCCTCCGTCGACCAGGATCAGCGAGGGCATGGTGTTTGGTTCCTTGTTCTTGGCTGACTTTCCCTCAGGGGCTAAGGAGGCTGCAAAACCGTCTTTTCCGGAGGGAGGCAGGGGGCTCAACCTCTGAATACGGCCGACGGATTGAGCGGTGGCTTTAGCATCGGAGGTCTCTGCCGAGTCCTCTCCAGCGCCGAAGCCGTTTCCCTGTGTACCGTTCGAGTTCTCGAGCAGCCGCTTGTAGCGGCGGTGAATGACCTCGCGCATGGAGGCGAAGTCGTCCACCCCGAGCACGGTCATGATCTTGAATTTGCGATAGGCCTGCTTGTTCATCTTGCCGTCTTCCCACACCACCAGCGAAGCCACCGTTTCAGCACCCTGGATGTGAGAGATATCGAAGCATTCGATGCGGCGCGGCAGTTCGGGAAGAAGCAAGGCGTCGGCCAGCGCCTCCTGAATAGCCTTGCGGTTGGGTTCGAGAACACGGAACCGTTGAATGTAAGACTGCTTGGCGTTCTGACCGGCCAGGTCAACCAGGGACCGCTTTTCTCCCCGTTGCGGAACCGCCAACTCGATGCGGTGGCCGGTACGCTCAGTGAGTAATCCAGCCAACGCCTCCCGGTCGTCGAAGTCGGTCGGTACCAGGATGGAGCGCGGAACGTAGTGCTGGTCGATATAAAGCTGCTTCAGCAACGCGCTGAACACCGCGCCCGCGTGGAACGGCGTTTCCTCGCCCTCAACCGTAGCCCCCTCATCCGCAGTGGATTCCAACAGGTCGGGCAGGTCTTCCCAGAAAAACTCGCGCCGGTCGACGATTTTGCCCGCGCGAACGTGGAACAGGTTGACAGCCAGCGACCCCGCTTCGAAGTGATAGCCGAACACGTCCGCGTCGTCTCCTTGCTCGACGGTGGCCACGCGCTGCTTCTCCTGCAGTTGGTGAACAGTGGAAACCTGGTCGCGCAGCCGCGCAGCAGCCTCGAACTGCTCTGCCTCCGCGGCGGCAATCATCCGCGCTGTGAGGGCGCGTTCCAGCTCTGCCGACCTACCCTCGAGAAAGAGCTGGGTGTCTCGGACGGCCACCTTGTAGAGCTCCGGGGTGGTCAGCTCTTCCACACAGGGTCCCATGCAGCGATGCATGTAGTACTGCAGGCAGGCTCGGGGATGGTAGCGGGAGAGATCCACTTTGCAACTGGGAATCAGAAAGCTGCGATGGATAAGCTCGACGATCCGGTAAGCCAGATTGCCGGGGAAATAGGGCCCGTAGTAGGCCGCTCCGTCTTTGCGCAGGCGGCGGGTGACAAAGACCTTGGGAAATCGGTCTGCCAGGGTCAGCTTCACGTAGGGGTAGGTCTTGTCGTCGCGCAGCAGGATATTGAAGCGCGGGTGCCGCTGCTTGATGAGGTTGTTTTCGAGCGCCAGCGCTTCCTGCTCATTGCCGACCAGGATGTAGTCCAGATCGACGGCTTCGCGCATCAGAGAGCCGGTTTTGGCGTTGGCCTGCGAGGCCTCGAGCAGATAGGAGCGAACTCGGGAGCGCAGGTTCTTGGCCTTGCCCACGTAGATGACCTCGCCCTCGGCATTTTTGTAGAGGTACACGCCGGGCTGCGTGGGCAAGGTGCGGATTTTCTCGTAGAAGTCCATGGGGCGAAGTGCCAGTTCTTAGGATAAGGGATCGGAAAGCAGACGTCCGGGACCGGGGGGCAGCGATCAAGGCGAAACTGCTCGCAACCATGGATCGATTGCAACCACGCTGCTCGAACACCAGTCGGTTCCCCGTCTCTTCGAGCAATCCTTACCCGGACAGGTAAGAATTACACGATTCTTCGGTGCCGTAGCTTACGGCTTCATCGGCATAACACTCTGTTTATAAAGCAGTTGGCGCATCGGCCAACAATGGGCATCCGGTTGCAACCTCTCAGGGCGTCAGGAACGAAAAGACTGTCCAAGTGTGGCACGAGCCGCCAATGGACCTTGGAGGACGAAGACGATGAATCGATTGGCAATGATTGGATTGGCTGGAGGTTTGGTATTGGCGGGCGCGACCGGGTGCGCAACAAAGAACTACGTGAAGACGCAGACGGCACCGCTGGTGGAACACAGCGACCAACTGGATCAAAAGACGGCTGCCAACAATCGCCAGATCCACGACACCGACGACCGTGCGCAGGCAGGCATCGGCAGGGCGCAGAGCGCCGCAGATGCAGCCGGGCAGAATGCGCAGACAGCGGGCAAGGCGGCGGGCGATGCTGAGAACGCAGCCAACGACGCCGTGCATCGTGCCGACTCGCTGGATAGCGTTATAAAGGGTCTCGACAACTACAAGCCGCTGGCCAATGTGCAAGTCACTTTTGGCTTCGACAAGGCTGTGCTGACCAAGGACGACAAGGAGCAGTTGGACACCTTTGCCGCATCGCTCGGCACCGCCAAGAGCTACATTCTTGAAGTCACCGGCGGAACCGACTCCACCGGCTCTGCCCAGTACAACTACGAGCTGAGCCAGCGCCGCGCCGATGCAGTGGTGCAGTATCTGGCATCGAAGTACGGCATTGCCGCGCACCGCTTCTACCTGATCGGCATCGGCAAGGACAAAGAAGTGGCTTCAAACAACACTCCCGAGGGCCGCAAGCAGAATCGCCGCGTGGAAGTCCAACTGCTCACCAACATGGGCGATCAGGGTTCGCAGTCCGCTTCCAATAACGGCGGCGGACGATAACATAGACTTATCTCTCGGTTCAAAATCAAGCAAAGAAACGGCTCCGGACAACGTCCGGAGCCGTTTCTTTGCAGCCCATCCATTGATTGCTGCGATGAAAGAGCCGTCGCTTTTACAACTCGGCAGGCCATTGGCGCGTTTCCGGCAGCGATTCGCCGGTCTCGAGCAGGGTTTTCAGGCTCGAGAGAATCATCGGCCAACCGCCCGACACCGCCTTGATCAGCTTCGAGCCCCTTCTCTCAATCTGTTGGATCACGGTGAGCTTGACCGAGTCGCCCTTCTGCTCGAGCGTGTATATCAGAAGCGAGAATCCCTCCGCGGTCATCTCTGGGAACATGTGGTTCTGCCATTTCAGCACCAGGCGCCGTTCGGGCTCGATTTCTACCACTTCGCCGCTGTCGGCCGTGCTGCCGTCCGGCTTGATAATCCGCCAGGATGAACCAGGCTCCCAAGTGGATTCCTGCATCGTGTCCATCCAGAACTGGCGCGTGAATTCAGGTTCGATCAAGGCTCTCCACAGCTTCTCAGTCGTAGTCCGGATAAACGTTACATAGACAAATTCCGATTCAGCCATCGATTTTTCCTTCCAATTTCGCCTTGAGTTGGGCGAGCCTCCGCAGGCGGCCGTGTTCGAAGGTCCCGATCTAGTGCTGCCAAAATGGGGACAAGGCCTCTTATCGTGCAAATCTGCGATGCTGGTTCTGGCTTGAATCTGACTCTCGAATCTCCTCGACTCGGCGAGATCGCGCATCCGTCTTTAGCGCTGTGGGCGTTGAAGGCAGACAAGAGTTCTTTGAAGTCGTCGAACATTGGCGTCTGGATCCTTCATCGAGTAGGCTGCAATTGTCATTTCTGAAACGGCGCTGATGCGTTCATGGGCTGGCCGGCTCTGCCGATACCGATACTCGTCCGCCTTCATTTCCTTCAAGCTGTCGTGGATGCGGGCGGTCTTATCCATTCCTTGATTGTGAGACGCGACTCTGAGGCTGGCAAGCACTTTATTTACCAAGGCTTGCAAAGCGTATTGAAATCGGGATGCCGGCTGCGGCCATCTGGATTCTCCTTCTCCGTGTACCATAGGCACTGCTGACCCTCAAATTGCGTTTGTCGTCTCTGGAGAGCCCTCTATGACCATCAACTATGCCCTGACGCGAGCGGAGATCGCCCGAGTCTTTTTCTACGCGTTGGGCCGCTCTCCGAAGTTTCTGATTACCGTGATGACGTATCCGATTGCCTTGGGGGCGATTGTCCTGGTGACAAGCGCCTTCCGCCATGCCCTCACCTTCAGAGACGGAGTCGCCGCCCTGGTAGCCATGCTGGCTGCCTTTTGCGTGGTGGCCCTGTGGGCGACCCTTCGCGGCAAGACGGGGGAACGGACAATGGACATAGCGGAGCGCGGCATTTCAACCAGGATCGGCGCGCTCTCTGGATATCTTCCCTGGAGCCGGGTCAAGGCCGTCACGGAAACGGGCCAGTACATCTTTATCGTTGGCTCCATGGGAAACGCCTTCCTGATCCCAGGTGGCGCATTCAGCCATCCCCGGAAGCGGGCCGATTTCCTCGCAGAAATCGATCAGTGGCGCAAAACAGGACGGTAAAGCCGATTTCCGCCCAGCGATCTACAATCAACACAAGATGAATTGGAAAGATCTAGCAGCAGAAGTGACGGCAGTCGGCTCTGGCGGCGACTCGGATGAGCCTGTAACCGGTGTGGAATACGACTCGCGCAAGGTGCGGGCGGGCTCGGTTTTTGTCGCCATGAAGGGCGGTTCGACGGACGGCAATCGTTACGCCGAAAAAGCCGTGAAGGCCGGCGCTTTGGGCATCATCACCGACTCCGCGCACAAGTTCGACCATTTATTGGTCTTCGAGGCCGGCTTGCCGCTGCTGGAAGTGGAACACGGCCGCAAGGCGCTGGCTCAGGCTTCGGCAGCGTTCTTTGGCCATCCCGAGCGCAAACTGGCCGCCACCGGGATCACCGGAACCAACGGCAAGACCACCACGGCTTTTCTGCTGGAAGCACTGCTGAACGCCGCGGCTCGAACCACGGTGCTGGTGGGGACCATCGAATATCATGTAGCCGGCGAGGTGCGCCCCTCGGTGCACACCACCCCGGAATCGCGCGATTTGTATGAGCTGATGGCCGAAGGTGCTGCCCGCGGAGCCACGGAATTGGTTGCCGAAGTCTCAAGCCATGCGCTCGACCAGGGCCGGGCGGATGGGGTGCGTTTCGACGTAGCCGTCTTCACCAACCTGACCCGCGACCACCTGGATTACCACCTGACGATGGAGAAATATTTCGCAGCCAAGCGGTTGCTGTTTGACGGCACCGTGTATCCGGCGCCACGAGTAGCGGTGATCAACGCACACGATCCGCTTGCTGAAGAGCTCGCGGCGGCGGCGCGCAAGGCTGGCGCCGAGGTGCGGACCTACGGCATCGGTCAGGGCGACTGGCGCGCGGCGAGCTACACACTCACGCCTGCCGGAGCAGTGTTGGAACTAGAAACTCCTGCAGGTGCGGCCAAGCTGACCTCGCGATTGGCCGGCGAAGTGAATATCCTCAACCTGTTGGCGGCGTTCACCGCGGCTCACGCGCGAGGCGTGACGTTTGCCGATCTGGTTGCAGCCGTTCCCCAACTGCGGCCCGTTCCCGGTCGCTTTCAATCCGTCGATGCAGGCCAGCCCTTCAGCGTGATTGTGGACTATGCGCACACCGACGATGCTCTGCGCAACTTGACGGCCCTGGCGCGACAAATGACGGCGCAGTCGGGCAAGCGGGTGATCACGATGTTTGGTTGCGGCGGCGACCGCGACCGCACCAAGCGGCCCAAGATGGGCCAGTCGGCTGGCCAGGGCAGTGACTTTGTGGTGGCCACCAGCGACAATCCACGCAGCGAAGATCCCATGGCCATCCTGGCGGAGATTGAGCCCGCTTTGAAAGCGAGTAAGGTTCCATACGTCATTGAGCCGGATCGTGGCTCGGCCATTCGCCTGGCGCTCAAGACGGCTATGGAGGGCGATGTGGTCTTGCTGGCCGGCAAGGGGCACGAGAAGGAGCAAATTGTGGCCGGGCATTCGATTCCTTTCGACGACGCCGAGATTGCGCTTTCCATGCTCGCCGAACTGGGTTACTGTAAAGGGCAATGAATCTAACACTTGCAGAAGCAGCGATGGGCGCAGGCGCCGTGCTGGAGGCGCCCTCTAGCGTGCCCAATGCCGGGGCGCTGCGGGTCGACGGCTACTCCATCGATTCGCGCACCGTGGCGCCGGGCGAGCTGTTCTTCGCGGTGCGCGGAGAGCGCCTGGACGGCCATGCTTTTCTGATGCCGGCCCTGGAGCGCGGTGCGATCGCGGCTGTGGTTTCTCGCGCGCGTGTGGCCACGCTGCCTGACTCCGTGCTGGCCCATCCGCTGCTAATAGCCGAAGATCCTCTCTTGGCGCTTCAGGCCTTGGCGGGCCATGTGCGCCGCCACTGGGGCAAGCGCTTGGTGGCCATTACCGGTTCTGCCGGCAAGACCACAACCAAGGACGCTGTGGCCGCGGCGCTGGGCGCCAAGTTCAACGTGCTTAAGTCCTTGGGCAATCTGAACAACGGTTTTGGGCTGCCCCTGCAATTGTTGCGTCTCAAGGCGGAGCACGAGATAGCCGTGGTCGAGCTGGGGATGAATCACGAAGGAGAAATCGCGGCCCTGGCGCGCATCGCCGGTCCCGACTGGGGCGTGGTGACCAATGTCGGGACCGCGCACATTGAGAACTTTGCCGAGGGGCAGGCCGGCATTGCCCGCGCCAAGTTCGAACTCGTGGCAGCGCTGCCGGCGAATGGTGTGGCTTTTTTGAACTGCGACGATGCCTATGTTTCGCAGTTTGGCCGCAACTTCCTGGGCCGTGTGGTCTACTTTGGCGCCGGCCCCTGCGCCGACCCGCAATATCTCGAAAGCAAAGAAGACCTGCAAGGGCTGCACGTCCGCTATCGAGCCGGGCGGCGCGAGGGCGAATTGACCTTGCACCTTCTGGGTGCGCACAACGCTTCCAATGCCCTGGCTGGTCTGGCCGTAGCCCTGGAGGCCGGTGTCGATCTGGACGCGGCGGTTGCGGCTCTCGAATCTCTCACTGCCGGCGACAAGCGCGGCGAGGTGATGGAGATCGGCGGCGCCGTCGTCATCAACGACTGCTACAACTCCAACCCCGAAGCGTTGCGCTCCATGATACGCACCCTGGCCTCACGCCCCGCAAGCCGCCGCATCCTGGTGGCTGGTGAGATGCTGGAGCAGGGTGAGCATGGGCCCGCGCTGCACTCCGCCTGTGGCCGCGCTGCAGCCGAAGCCGGCCTCGATCTGGTGGCAGGGGTAAGCGGCAACGCCGAACACCTGGCCGCAGCAGCCTGCAAGGGCGGCGTGGCTGCGCTGTTCCTGCCCAATGCGGAGGCGGCTGGCCGGTGGCTGGCGCAGAACATCCAGCCCGGCGACGTGGTCCTGGTGAAGGGCTCGCGCGGCGTGCATCTGGAACGGACGATTGAAGCGGTCAAACTCTGCAAGGATTCCAGCGCCGACTCTCAGTCTCCGCAGGCTTGAGCACATACCGCCAACTGCGATTTCCACGGCCCATCCAGCAGCCCGGCTTGTAGAATCAAGAGAAACCCGCCCCATCCCGGCTTGGGAGGCCCTTTGCTTTACTGGCTGCTATACCAGAAGCTCTATCCGTTCTTTCATCCGTTTCGGATCTTCCGTTACCTCACGTTTCGGACCGCCTTTGCATCCGGCACGGCGCTGCTGATCGCGCTGTTCATCGGGCCCTGGGTCATTCAGAAGCTGCGTGAATTTCAGATCGGTCAGTTCGTACGCGACGATGGGCCGCAGTCGCACCTGAAGAAGTCGGGCACGCCCACGATGGGAGGGGTGCTGATCGCCATTGCCATTCTCTTGCCCACGGTGTTGTGGTCCGACCCCACCAACCCCTTTGTCTGGATTACGGTGTTTTCGACCCTGGCGTTTGGCGCCATCGGGTTTGCCGACGACTACATCAAGGTGGTGAAGCGGCGCAGTTTGGGGCTCACGGCCGGGGCAAAGCTGTTTTTCCAATCGCTGGTGGGGGCGCTGGTTGCCGGTGCCCTTATCGTGCTGCAGCAGTTCAAGGAGTTTTCAACCCAGTTGACGGTGCCCTTCATCAAGAGTTGGCGCCCCGACATGCTGTGGCATTGGCCCACCACCGTCCCGCATCTGGCCTTGCTGGCCTTTGTGCCCTTCATTCTTTGGGTGATTATCGTGCTGATGGGAGCCACCAACGCCGTGAACCTGACCGACGGCCTGGACGGGCTGGCCATCGGTTGCACCATCATCGCAGCCGGCGCGCTCACCGTACTCACCTACGTCAGCGGCCACGTGGTCTTTGCCGACTACCTGGAGCTGCAGCGCATCCCCATGGTTTCAGAATTGACCGTGTTTTGCGGGGCCATGGTGGGCGCTTCCATCGGGTTCCTCTGGTATAACGCGCACCCGGCCGAGATCTTCATGGGCGACGTGGGCTCGCTGGCCCTGGGCGGGGCCATTGGTACAGTTGCCATCATCATCCGCCAGGAATTGTTGCTGCCGTTTATCGGGGGCATCTTTGTTCTTGAGACCGTGTCAGTGATCTTGCAGGTGGGCAGCTACAAGCTGCGGAAAAAGCGTATTTTCAAGATGGCCCCGCTGCATCATCATTTCGAGCAACTGGGCTGGCATGAGTCCAAAGTCATTGCGCGCTTCTGGATTGGCGCCCTGGTGTTTGCATTGTTTGCACTCACCACTCTGAAACTCCGTTAGACAAGGCCCCGCGGCGCGCCAGCCGGTGCACAATGGAATAAAACGCGGATGGCCAGAGGATAGAGACAAATGTTGCAACTGAAGGGCAAGAAAGTTCTGGTTGTGGGGTTAGGAAAGTCCGGCCTGGCTGCTGCGTTGTTTCTGCGCCATCGCGGCGCCCTGGTCACCGTCAGCGATACGCGCAGCGCCGAGGCGCTGGCCAAGGATATTCCCGCCCTTTTGGAAGAGGGCATCATGGTGGAGACGGGCGGTCACGGGCTGCTCACCTTCCGTCGCCAGGACCTGATCGTGGTCAGCCCCGGCGTGCCCATGAATACCCCCGAACTGGTGCAGGTAAAGAACTTCGGCCTGCAGGTGATCGGCGAACTCGAACTGGCGGCGCGCTTTCTCAAAGGGAAGATGCTGGCAATTACCGGCTCCAACGGCAAGACCACCACCACGGCCTTGTTGGGCGAGATTCTGCAGAAGGCCGGTCTGCCCACCCTGGTCGGCGGCAATATCGGCGTACCGGTGGTTGAGCTGATCCAGGACGCGACCGACGAAACCTGGTCGGTCCTCGAGGTTTCCAGCTTCCAACTGGAGAGCACGGTGGAGTTCCACCCCAAGATCGCAGTCATTCTCAACATCACCCCAGACCACCTAGACCGGCATGGCAGCTTTGAGAATTACGCACTGGCCAAGGAGCGCATCTTTGCCGCGCAGGACGCGAGCGACTTCCTGGTGCTGAACGCCGACAATTCGCGCTCGGCCGAAGGCGCCTTGCGTTCGGTGGCCAAGGTTTACCTGTTTTCGGTCGAGCATGAGGTGGCTCAGGGAGCCTGGCTGGATGAGGGCTCTTTGGTGTTTCGTTCCAGTGTGGATGCGCCGATCGAGAAGGTCATGCCGCTCAGCGGGATTCCGCTCAAGGGCACGCACAACGTCGAGAATGTGCTGGCCGCGGTATGCGCTGCGCGCCTGGCAGGGGCATCGGTGGAGGCGATCCGCGAGGCCATCGAACATTTCCATGCCGTCGAGCACCGGTTGGAGCACATCGCTACCATCAATGGAGTGGAGTTCTACAACGACTCCAAGGCTACCAACGTGGACGCAACCGCCAAAGCGATTGCGGCCTTCGACTCCGGAATTCACCTGATCCTGGGCGGCAAAGACAAGAATTCCGACTACACGACGCTGGCGCCGCTGTTGCGTGAGCGGGTGCGAGCGGTCTACACCATCGGCTCTGCGGCCGCCAAAATTCAGAACCACCTGCGCGGCGTGCTTCCCATCCTCTCCTGTGAAACCCTGGCCAACGCTGTGACTGCTGCGGGCTCGGCGGCGCGGCCGGGCGAGGTTGTGTTACTGGCTCCGGCCTGTTCCAGCTTCGATCAGTTTGAAAGTTACGAGCACCGCGGCCGGGTCTTCAAGGAACTGGTCAGCGAACGGCGCGATTGGAAGGTATGGCAAAACGCATAGGGGTCGACAAGTGGATGTTCTTCACCACCCTGCTGCTGGTCGTGGTAGGGCTGGCCATGGTGTTTTCCGCTTCGGCCGTCATGGCGCAGGAGAAATACCACTCCGAATTTGCTTTTGTGGGCCGCCAGGCCGGTTGGGCGCTGGCCGGCGTGCTGGCCCTGCTGCTGCTGATGCGCATCGATTTCAAGCTCTACAACTCGCCCAAATTCATCTATCCCGCGCTGTGCGTCACCACGCTGTTGCTGGTTTCCGTTTACTTTTTTCCCGACTCCCACAACACCCACCGCTGGATTCGCTTCGGGGGGCTGTTCACCTTTCAGCCATCGGAGATCGCCAAGCCGGTGATGGTGTTGTTTCTGGCCTGGTTTCTGCATACCCGGCTCGACCAGATGCGCGACTGGAAGGGGACGCTGCTGAAGTCGATCGTCTTTCCGGTAATCTTTATTCTGCTGATCGCCAAACAACCGGACCTTGGGACCGCCCTGGTGTTGTTTGGAGTCACCGGCATGATGCTGTTTTTGGCCGGCATGGAGTGGAAGTATCTGCTTTACGGAGCGTTGGCGGCTGCCCCGGGCCTGATCTACATGCTGAGCGTGCCATTCCGCAGGGCGCGCCTGATGGTGTTTCTCAATCCCGAGGCCGACCCGCAGGGCAAGGGCTTTCACATCAACCAGTCGCTGATCGCCGTGGGCACCGGCGGGCTGACCGGGCGGGGCTACATGGAAGGCGTGCAAAAGCTCTTCTATCTGCCGGAAGCGCATACCGACTTCATCTTCGCCAATATCGCCGAGGAGTTGGGCTTCGTCGGGTCCATGCTGATCGTGCTGCTTTTTGCGGTGTTTGCCGTGCGCGGCTTCCGTACCACCTTCCGCTGCCAGGATTCGTTTGGCCGGCTGGGTGCCTTTGGCATCACTTCCGCAATTCTGCTCCAGGCCTTTTTCAATATCAGCGTGGTGTTGTCGCTGGTACCCACCAAAGGCATCCCGCTGCCGCTGATCTCGTCGGGCGGGACTTCGCTGTTTTGTACCCTGGCCAGCATCGGCGTGTTGCTGAATATATCGACGAAGGCGGAGTAAACGACGTCACCGAGCGGGTAGCCTTGAGCCGTTCCAGTTGGAGACATGGATGCGCCTATTCCTCTTAGCAGTTACATCTACCTTTTTGTTGGTCACCGGCTTCATATGCCTAGCTCGTCCTTTGAAGGTCCAGAAATGGGCTGTGATGTCATTTGCATCAAGAGGATCCTGGCCCTTTCAAGACTGGGTGAAGACACCCTCCTACCTTGTCTCGGTTAGAATGTGCGGCTTAATTGCTGCGGGCATGGGATTTCTTCTTCTTTGGGTTGCATTTGAGTCCACTTAGGATTTTAGAAGATGCCTTGGTCGGCTAGATATAGTTCCGTAGCCCTTCGTTTAAAAGCTGTTTCGGGAAATGAATTTTGAAAGGCAAACAGTTGGCACAAATTCGCGTACTCATCGCCGGTGGCGGCACCGGCGGACATATCATTCCCGCGCTTGCGGTCGCACGCGAACTGGTTCAATCCCACGCAGCCGAGGTGCTGTTTGTCGGCACGGCGCGCGGCATGGAGAGCCGCCTGGTTCCCGCTGCCGGATTCAAGCTTCATCTGGTCGAAGTCGGTCAACTCAAAAACGTCTCGCTGGTCACACGCCTGCGCACGCTTACCGATTTGCCGCGCAGCATCTTTGCCTGCAAACGCCTGATGCGCGAGTTCAAGCCCGACGCGGTCTTCGGCGTGGGCGGGTACGCTTCCGGCCCGGCCATGGCTGCCGCATTGCTGCTGAAAATTCCGACCATGGCATTCGAGCCCAATGCCATGCCCGGCCTCGCCAATCGCCTGGTGGGCAAGCGAGTGCAGGCAGCCGCAGTCAACTTTCCTGCAGCCTGTGCCTATTTTCATAACTGCGAGGTGACAGGAATTCCGGTTCGCCCCGCGTTTTTCACCTTGCAGCCTCCGCCTCCCAAGCCTCCGCACCTGCTGGTGTTCGGCGGCTCGCAAGGCGCGCGCATCTTCAACCAGCATCTCCCTCGCGTGATTCAGCCCTTGCTGAAGACGATTCCCGATCTGACGGTTCTTCATCAATGCGGGGCGCGCCATTTCGAAGTCACACAGGCTGCCTATGCCGCCAGCGGGGCCGATCCGGCACGTTGGCAGGTGCGTCCCTTTCTGGACGACATGGCGGCCTGTTTTGAGCACGCCAACCTGGTGATGGCGCGCAGCGGGGCGTCTTCGGTGGCGGAGTTGGCAGCGGCAGGGAAGCCAGCCCTGCTGGTGCCCTTTGCCGCGGCCGCCGACGAGCATCAAAAACGCAATGCCGAGGAGATGGTGAACGCCGGCGCTGCGGTGATGTTGCAGGAAGGGGACCTGGATGTGTCAGGCAAACTGCTGGAGGCGCTCACAGCTCTCCTCGGATCGCCGGAACGGCTCACGGCCATGTCCGCTGCGGCGCGTACCCAGGCGCATCCTGGCGCTGCCGCGCGTATCGCAGAACGCCTTGTAGCCCTGGCGTCGTGAGAAATTGACGAGTTACATGGCCTTTTGGCGCTCGATGGTCACCGGATGTCTGCCGATTTCGATCGAGTGTTTTTGAGCGAGCTCGATCGGCGCCCGGCCCAAAGGTGGCAACCCGCGAATCGACCTGTTCATCTGTTGTAGGAGCCTTCGCAATCCGAGGCGATTTCATTAAGATTGGGGATCCTATGAGTGTTGGGACATTGCAAGAGCTCTTAATCGATGAATTGAAAGACCTCTATTCTGCAGAGAAGCAGATTGTGCGCTCTCTGCCCAAACTGGCAAAAGCCGCGTCCACTCCCGAGCTTCAGAAGGCTCTGGAAACCCACCTGGAAGAAACCAAGGGCCAAGTCGAGCGACTTGAACAGATTGCCGAAATCGTAGGCAAGAAGCTTACCGGCAAGACCTGCGCCGGCATGAAGGGCGTCCTGGAAGAGGGGGCCGAGGTTCTTGAAGAGGTGGAGAAAGGCAATGTGCGCGACGCGGCTTTGATAGGAGCTGCGCAGCGCGTGGAACATTACGAGATGGCCGGCTATGGGACGGCTCGCGACTTCGCCAAGCTATTGGGGTTGAACGATGTCGCCCGGCTCCTGGCGGAAACGCTGACGGAAGAGAAGGCGGCGGACGAAAAGCTCACCGCCCTATCCAGGAACGTTAACAGTCAAGCTAAGGCCGAGACGTCGAAGGCGGCTTAGTGCAGAGGCCCGTGGCTCTGGCCACGGGCCTCTCTCGCACGGCCATCCTTCAAGAGTTGGGGCAGTCGAGCCCATGATCGATGGCATAGCGTGCTCTCGATCGAGGCATAGTGATTGGCCCCGGCCTGACGATGCATTCGCCGCCTCTTTCGGAATTCGCTGCGATGATCTCTGTACGAAATGTACTGCTTAAGGGAGCCCGCGGTATAGCCCAGCCGATTCCGTTGCCAAACTCCCTGTTTCTTCCCATCCTCAATTGTGATAGTTATTTGAAGGTCACAGTTGCTGAGATTCCCGCGCTGCTTGCCGTGCGACCGGATATCGATCCTGACCCCGGGAACGCTTTACGATCCGTATGATCACCCGATCCTCGATCCTCGATCCTGATCGCTCTTTTTCCTGAGAAGCCCACGCCGCTTGCCGACTCTCTCCCCATCGACCCGCGCTCGCCTCAATCCCGCATTCGGGACGCTTCTGCTGCTCATCGGGCTGAACCTGCTGAATTACATCGACCGCTACATCCTGCCCGGCGAAGTTTCGCTCATCCAGCGGGAGTTTCATTCGACCGACCAGCAGATGGGGGCTTTGACCACCGCGCTGTTCGCCTTCTATATGATTGCGGCTCCGCTGACCGGTTGGCTGGGTGACCGATTCCCGCGCAAACCGCTGATTATCGCCGGCGCCGTGCTGTGGAGCCTTGCCACGCTGGGCACCGGCTGGGTGCACAGCTACTGGACTCTCTTCTTCCGCCATGCCCTGGTGGGGGTGGGCGAGGCGACCTTCGGCATCTTCGCCCCAGCCGTCCTGGCCGATTTCTATCCGGAAAAGGATCGCAACCGTATCCTCTCGGTTTTCTATTTGGCTATTCCGGTGGGCGCTGCCTTGGGCTACCTCGCGGGCGGAGAACTGGGCTCGCTATGGGGCTGGAGGGCGCCGTTCTTTCTTTGCGCCATCCCCGGTCTGGTCATTGCGGCTTTCTACGCATGGCTGGGCCGCGAACCCGTGCGGGGCGCGAGCGACCACGTAAAACCAACTTTGGGGCGCACCACCGTTTTGGGACTCTTCACCAACCCGGCGTTTCTTACCGCAACCTTCGGCCTGGCCACGCTGACCTTTGCCATGGGTGGCATCTCGGCCTGGGTGCCAACCCTGTTGCATCGTTTCGCCGGTCTAACGGTCAAAGACTCCAGCCTGGTCGTCAGCGCCATCACCGTAGTCGACGGCATTGCGGGCACCGCCGTGGGCGGCTGGATCGCCCAGCGCTGGCTCCGCACCAACCATCGTGCCCTTTATCTGCTCTCTTTCTGGAGCGTCGCACTGACGCTGCCCTGCGGAATTCTGGTCTTTTTCGGCCCTCCTGCTTGGGCCATTCCGTCCCTCTTTGCCGCGGAATTCTTCCTTTTCCTCAATACCGGGCCCCTGAATGCCGCCATCGTGAACTCCGTCTCGGCGCCGGTCCGCGCAACCGCTGTGTCGATCAACCTTTTCTGCATTCACTGCTTTGGCGATACCTTTTCTCCCACCATCATCGGATTCATCTCCGATCGCTCGAACCTGCGCATCGGGCTGGGTGCGACGCTGGTCTTCCTGGTCGTCTCCTGCGTCATTCTCCGCACCGGAGCCCGCTTTGCGCCGCAGTTTGAAGAGCCTGCCTGACTCCGGATTTTCAGAGAACTGGATTGCCTACTTTGCGGGTCTCGCTTCCTGATCCCGGGTATTCATGAAGGCGCGGCCCCCGCCCTGTGGGTGGAGGTTAGGGTCGCTCACCACAGGCCGGTCCTGGTCGGCGCTGAAGCCGCGGATCAACTTTGGATTGGGCTTGAATTTCGGCGGGCCGCCGGAAAACTGGCGGGCATGGCTCAAAACCATCCCGCTACGCCCATGCATTGGCCGCACAATGCCCCGAATCTGTACGTTCATCGACCGGTATTTCCGGAGCTCTCCGACTTCGTCGTGGTCGCCCCAGAGGCTGATCACGGTGAACCTGCACGCGTCATCGGGTGTCTCCGGCGCGCAGACGTCCAGAAAGCGCGTGCCGTTGGCAAGTTCCACCACGTCATAAACATGCGCGCTCACGCATACATCCTTGTTGAGCATGGACGACGCCGCTTCTGCGCTGACGCATGGCCGTCCTTTGCCCGCAAATGCCGATCCCGGTAGAAAGACGGTGAGCAGCAAGAACCAGACCAGCCGACGAGCAGGCATGGAAACCCTCCCTTGATGATTGCCGCCATGGTAACTACAGCCGTACCAGAACGAAAGCGTCAATTTGTGCAATCTGGCGACAGTGGTCAATTGGACAATCTGCATTGACTCAGATTTCCAGGCCGTTCCACGCAGAATCTCAATGGGGAGGTACCAGGTGCAGCGAACAGGAGTAAACTGGCAGCCAATGCGGGTTTTCGGGATTGACTGTGGAACGGAAGTGACGGGATTCGGAGTCGTGGAGTCCTGCGACGGCGGCAAGGAACCTCGCCTGGAGTGCAAGGCGATGGGCGCCATCCGGCTGGCCAAAACCAAGACCCTTCCAGTGAGGTTGGAGCAGGTTTTCAGGGAACTGAGCACGGAATTAGAACGATGGCAACCACAGGTCGTCGCGATTGAGGAGGTTTTCTACTCAGTGAACGCCAAGTCTGCGCTGAAACTAGGACAGGTGCGGGGTGTTGCCTTGCTGGCGGCAGCCTGTCAGGGGCTTCCGGTAGCCGAATACGCCCCGTTGAAGATCAAGTCCAGCGTCGTGGGTTACGGGCTGGCCAAGAAAGAACAGGTGCAGTTCATGGTGGCACGTCTGCTGGGACTGGCCGAGGTGCCACAGCCGGCCGATGTGGCCGATGCCCTGGCGATTGCCATTTGCCACATTCACACTGCGGAAACCCTTTATCTGCAAGGGGTGGGCCGATGAGAACAAATGCCTTGGTCCTGCTCTGCTTGGCCGCCTTGGTCGCCGCTCCGGCTGGGGTGGGGCAGTCTGCAGGTAGCTCGCCGGCCGGGTCGGAGCCAGCCAGCCAGGATGCGGTCTTTCAGATCGATTTTTCCAATCCCGGGCTTTCTCCTTCGCACTGGGTGCTGACGATTTACCCCGACGGAAACGGCCATTTTCACTCCGAACGAGGCGATGTTCCGGCTGGAAACCTGCAGTCGATGCAGGTTCCGAATGTTGACCGGGCTGTGAACCTGAGCAAAGAGTTTGCCGAGCGCGTCTTTGAGACGGTGCGCCGTCATAATCTGTTCAGCGACGGGTGCGAGAGCAACACCAAGGTCGCCTTTCAGGGAATGAAGACGCTCAGTTACCGCGGGCCGCTGGGCCAGGGGAGTTGCCAGTACAACTATTCGAAGCATAAGGAGATTCAGGCGCTGGGCGATAGCCTCATCTCGGTAGCCGAGACCATTGTGGAAGGCGCCCGGCTGGAGATGCTGCTGCAACATGACCGGCTTGGGCTCGACCGGGAAACCGAATTCCTGGTGGAAGCGGCAGGAGATGGGCGTGCTCAGCAAATCTGCGTCATTCGCGGCATCTTGGAGCGGTTGGCCGAGGACCAGGGCGTGATGGAACGGGTCAGGCGCCGAGCGCGAGAGTTGTTGGCCCGGAGCGATGGATAGACTTCGGGGCGAATCCCTGGACGTGCCTCAATGAGAATTATGGAGTAACTTCAGGTGCGATCCGGTGTCCTATAAGAAAGGGCCGCTCGGTCAATGAGGTTTTCCGGGTGGCTGGGATGATGGAAAGGGGTAGCACCATGGATAGCGGGGAATTGAATCGACGCGTGTGGGGCGTCTGGGCGATGGGGTTGGCGGGACTAGCCGTGTGCGCCGTCTTGCTGGCTATTCCAGGGTGGGCCGACGATGCCCTCCCGGCCGCGCGCGCAGTGCGATTGAGCAGCGTGGAAGGGCATGTACAACTCGTGCAGGGACAGCAGGTCCTGGCCGACCCAGCGGTGGCCAACGTGCCCCTTTTTGAAGACACCGAAGTTGTGACATCCGAAGACGGTCGCGCCGAGATCCAGTTTGAAGATGGCAGTCTGGTCAGAATCCCGCCGGGCAGTTCTCTGGTTCTGGCAGTTCTACGCGGAACGGGAACGGCAAGCTTGGCCGAGATCACACTGGAAAAAGGCTTGGGCTACTTTGAATTGCAGAACAGTGGTCAGGCAGGCGTCATCCGGGTTCGGTTTGGCGATAACGTGGTATCTTCCAGCGGGTTTACGGTTCTGCGAGTTAATGTGGACAATCCTCCTGGTGAGTTGGCGGTCTTTTCAGGAAACGCCCACATCGAGCGCGGAACTGCCGAGGCTGCAGATCTGCATGGCGGCGAAAGTGCGACCCAGAATGGCGGCGACGCAGCCCAGTTTAAGGTGGCCGAGTCCATCGAGCCGGATTCATGGGATACCTGGAATTCCGACCGCGACCAGGTGCTGAACTCCGAAGCCGCGGCAAAGACCCCGGCAACCAGCAGCCTTGCCAACTCCGCCAACCCCGCGTGGAGCGATCTGGACGCCAACGGAAACTGGTACAACGTGCCGGGCGAGGGCAATGTCTGGTCTCCCAACGATGCGGCCACGGCCGGCTGGGATCCCTATGGGGATGGCAATTGGATGTGGACCCCGGGCTATGGCTACATCTGGGTTTCGGGGTATCCCTGGGGCTATATGCCCTTTCAATGCGGCTCGTGGAACTACTTTGACGCGTTTGGATGGGGGTGGATGCCAGGCCCGGGCGGCTGCGGCACGCCGTGGTGGGGCTTTGGATACTATGGCGGAATCAACGTGGGGACCGGCCCAATCGGATACCGTCCACCGCTGCGTCCGCGTCCGCCAAATCGGCCTATTCGCCGGGTTACGCCCAACGGCGGCACACGCTTCGCAGCGATACCCATGGTTCCCGTCGATCGGCGACCGGTTGGCAGGCCCGTTGGACCGCCATTGCGTGATAGAAATGCTCCTGTGACCATCGCTGGCCACGTAGTGCAACCGATTCAGCCGTTGCGTCCTTTGCCCTCCAGGGGGCAATACAACCGTTCTGACTCGATGTCAGGGAGCCTTGGCGGGCGCACGGTGCCGGGCGCTGTTCGCCCTGGAGAACCGGGTTATGGCTATGGCCATTCCAGTGGTGCTCCGGCGCCAAGAAATCCCGGAAGCGCGCCAACCTACTCTCCTGCCGTTCATAGTCCCTCTGGCGGAGGGCACGTCTCTGGAGGAGGCGGTGCAGCGCACGCCAGTTCCGGTGGTGGAGGCGGAGGAGGTGGTGGCCACGCGAGTTCGGGTGGAAGTGGTGGCGGAGGAGGAGGTGGCCACGCCAGTTCGGGTGGTGGAGGCGGTGGCGGTGGCAGCGCAAGCGGCGGGACACACAAGTAGAAGCCGGTCCCATAGCGAAAACGAAGGCCGTGGATCAGACAGGTGCTATGACGCCGTCTGCTCTGCGGCTTTTGTTTTGGCTCGACACAGCGCGAGCGCACGGAGAGCGTGCCGGCTTGTTGCAGTTCCTCGATGATTGCTATCTTGAAAGGGTTTATGACTTGTTGAGTCGATAACTATGCGGATGAAAAAACAGCCGCCCGAGATGAGTCGGGCGGCTGTTGTTCTTCTAGCCTGATAGGTCTTTACTGTCTTGCCCGGTTATGCTTGTCGCGATAAATGGACCGCGAAGTGTTATTCAGGCGATGATTCAATTGGGCGCGGTCGCCGCGAGTCAGTCGACCGCCATCTTCTGAGCGCATGTGGCGATCTTCGCGGTTGATCGAGACTTCCCGCCGCTCCAGGCGGCTGGTTTCGCCTGCAGTAAGCTGGCCGCTTCTGACACCTTGCGCGATGCGATCCTGCTGGTTTTCGCGCCGTTGGTTAATCGTTCTGTCCTGGCAGAATGCTGCCGTGCATGTAACTGCAAGAAGTCCGACGCCTAACAGAGAGAATCTCATGAGTGTATCTCCTTGGGAGGCGGCGGTTGGTTGCTTGAAACGTGTTGCCGGTCCGCGCTCACAGATATGAAGACACACGTTAGTCAGGAATGTTGCTGCGGCGATGAAAAGGTACGATAACCTTTTGCGGCCATCGTCGTCATGCGTTCATTTCAAGACGCCGGCTGCAGGAAGTGCCACAGCGCCGCCAGCGCTTCAACCGGCAGAGCCTCGGCGCGGGCGTTGAGGTCGATACCGGCTCGCTCAATGGCTGAAGTGACCTCTGCCGGGGGAAATTGTGCTGCACGCAGGTTGTTCGCCAATGTCTTGCGCTTTTGGGCGAAGACCTTGCGCACAAATACAGGGAACGACGTTTCGTCCACGCCAAGTTCTCTGAAACGAGGTTCAAAGCGCCAGCGAAAAACAGTTGAGTGCACGTCAGGCGACGGCGCAAAAGCGGTGGGCGGCAGCGTGAACAGCTGTTGGACGGGCCCGTACATCTGCACAGTCACAGAAAGCAGTCCGTAGTCCCGCGATTTGGGGCTGGCGGTGACGCGGTCGGCTACCTCCCGCTGCACCATCAGGATGGAGCGGTCAAGTGCAGCGTGGCTCGCGGCCAGTTTGAGCAGAATCTGCGAGGTGATGTAGTAAGGCAGGTTGCCCACCACCGACAAGCGCTGGCCGGCAGCAGCGGCCGCCGCGGCAAAGTCGAAATGCAGCACATCCTGCTGGATCACCGTGACGCGCTCGGCGGCAAACTCTGCCCGCAAGTGAGCGGCCAGCCCGGGGTCGAGTTCCACGGCCAGCACGTGCGCAGCGCGTGCCGCCAAGGCTCCGGTAATGGCTCCTGCGCCGGGGCCGATTTCGACCACGGTCTGGCCGGTCAGGTCGCCGAGCGACGATGCAATGCGGTCAATCGCCTGGGGATCGATGAGAAAATTCTGTCCGAGCTTCGGTTTGGAGGGCATGGCTGCTTTGATAGTAGAGGAAGAGACTTGAGGACCGTGTTCCACCGCTCCGTCGTGAACCCTCTCAATAAATGACCCAGCGGGCCGATAGACAGGATTGAGGGGCAATCCCTCGCCGAGGCGGGCCGCGCAGCGTATGAGTGTCTTTGTTGAGCATGAAGGGCTGATTACAGCCGTAGAACAGGCCGCCGATGGCGTAGTCCTCACCGACACAAAGGGCGTCATTCAGTACGTCAACCCGGCGTTCACCAGGATGACCGGCTACACCCGCGAAGAAGCGTTGGGCCAGAACCCTCGGGTCCTGAAGTCCGGCGTTCATTCAACGGAGTACTATTCCCAACTCTGGTCCACCATCCAATCCGGTCGGCTTTGGTGCGGTGTTGTCACCAACCGGCGCAAAGACGGCACACTCTACGACGAAGAGATGCGGATCTCGCCGGTCTTCGACGCGGAGGGCGCTCTCAGTGGATACATTGCCATCAAGCACGACGCGACCGAGAAGCGGTCGCGGGAAGATGCGCAAGCCTTCCTTGCAGCCATTGTCGAGGGTTCCCAAGATGCCATTATCTCCACTGACCTCACAGGCCATATCCTTACCTGGAACCGCAGCGCAGAGGCACTTCTAGGATTTAGTGCGGAACAGGCCATCGGCCAGGAGATGACAAAGTTTGTTCCCTCGGATCGACGCACAAGTTCCGTTTCGTTATTCAGCGAGGTGTTGCAAGGGAGGGCTCTTTCCAACTGCGAAGCGGTGTGCCTGCCCGCGGACGGAAGGCGGGTTCATGCATCCGTTTCATGCTTCCCGATCAGGGATGCTGCGGGTAACGTGGTAGCCGCCACGGCAATCCTGCGAGACTCCACCGAGCGTCATGAGGCCGACAGGAAACTGAGAGAGAGCGAACAGCGTTTCCGCGAGGTCTTCGAGAACGCGCCGTTCGGCCTTTGCGTCTCTTCTTTGGATGGGACCCTATTTCAAGTCAATGACGCGCTGTGCCGGATGATTGGCCGTTCCTCCCCCGAATTGCTCGGTTCTTCCTTTGCCGCTCTCATCCATCCCGACGACAAAGCGGCTTCCTACCAAAAAAGAGAGTTGTTGATGCGGGAGCCTGCTGGTTTTTTTGAGGACGAGCACCGCTGCATCCACGGTCTGGGCCATCTGGTGTGGTTCCGGGCAAGAGTATCTTTGATGAGGGACGCCAACGACAAGCCCCTCTATTTCCTGGCACATATCGAAGACATCACCGCGCGCAAGCAGTCTGAAGAGGTTCTACGGGACAGCGAAGAGCGCTTTCGCGAGGTCTTTGAGAACGCGCCGGCGCCGGTGTGCGTGATCGGCGCGGGTTCACGGTTTATCCAGGTCAATAGCGCGCTTTGCCAAATGCTCGGCTATTCCCGAGAAGAGTTGCTGGCAATGGACTGGACCAAATTGTGCCCGCCAGACCGCCTGGCGGCTTCAAACCAGAGGCGGCAGCAGTTGTGGGACGGCCCGGCAAGAACGGTGGACGTCGAAGACTGCTTTGTGCACCGCAATGGCAATTTGATCCTGACCCGGCTCAGAATCTCAACCGTCAAAAACGCCTCAGGCCAAACCGCCTACTCGGTGGTCCATGCCGAAGATATCACCGAACGCAAGCGGGCGGCCGAGGCCCTCCAAGCCAGCCAGGAGCGCTTCCGCGAGGTCTTTGAGAACGCACCAATGGGCATTTGCGTTGCCGGACCCGACACCCAATTCGTTCAAGTGAACCCGGCGCTTTGTCGTATGATGGGTTACTCCGAAGAGGAGATGCTGGTCAAGAACTGGTCGGAGCTCTGTCACCCCGACGATCTGCCCTCGGCCATGAACCGAAAAGAGCAGTTGTGGGACGGCTCCAACGAAATCACCACCTGGGAGCGGCGCTACCTGCATCGCAGCGGCGCTGTGGTCTGGGTTCGGCTGAGAATCTCGGTCGTCATGAGCGACACAGGCGCTCCTGCCTATTCGGTGGTTCATGCCGAAGACATCACCGAGCGCAAACGCTCCGAGCAGGCCCTGCAAGAGAGCGAGGTTCGCTTCCGCGGGGTCTTTGAGAATGCACCCGTAGGCATGTATCTGGCTGGTCCGGATGGACGGTTCATCCAGGCCAACGCGGCATTTTGCAACCTCGTCGGATTCAGCGAAGAGGAGTTGCGGGCTAAGACCTGGAAGCAGTTGCAGCACCCTGAAGACCTGCCGGCGGCTTTCGAAAGAAAGCAGAGGCTGTGGAGCAACCAGGTTTCCACAGCGGCCGGGGAAGGGCGATTCATTGCCCGGAATGGAAACGTCGTCTGGTGCCATATCAGGGTTTCGATGGCCCGTGGCGGCGACGGCAGCCCTCTCTACTCTGTCGTTCATATCACGAATATTTCGGAAAGCAGGAGGGTCGCTGCGGAACTTCGGGAATCCCGGGAGTTTGCGCGAGCCACCATTGATGCGCTGTCGTCCAATATGTGCGTGCTGGACGAATCCGGCACCATTATTACCGTCAACCAGGCTTGGAGAGATTTTGCCGAAAAGAACGGCTGGCAGGTTCCGGGCGAATCCGAGCCGGGGCGTATGAGCCTCAAGGGCCTGTGCGAAGGCGCCAATTACCTGGATGTTTGCGATCGGGTTGTTGGGCCGGAGGCCGGCGGGGCAGCCGAGTTCGCTGCAGGCATCCGTTCGGTTTTGCGCGGCGACATCGAGCAGTACGCCAAGGAATATCCATGCCATTCCCCCAACGAACAGAGGTGGTTCATGAGCCGGGTCACGCGCTTTGTGGTCAATGGCAGGCCACGTGTCGTTACCTTGCACATCAACATCACCGACCGCAGACTTTCCGAACAGGCCCTCCTTGAAAGCGAAGAGCGTTTCCGTTCCATGGCCGACGGTTCGCCGTCCATGATGTGGGTGACCGATGCGGATGGCAGCCTGGAATTCATCAATAAGGTTTACCGGCAGTTCCTGGGCGCTACTTCCGATAAGTTGACCATGGCCGATTGGCTGGCACTGATTCACCCCGAAGACGAGCCCACTTACACTGCGGAATTTACCCGAGCCGCGATGGCGTGCGCTCCCTTTCGAGCCGACTGCCGCTTCCGCCGCGCCGATGGCGAATGGCGCCTTCTGGGTTTGAGCGGCCAGCCGCGGACTTCCCCGACCGGGGTGTACTTGGGGCACATCGGCCTCTGCGCCGACATTACCGACCGCAAGCGCAACGAGCAGGCGCGAGAGTTCCAGCACTTGCTCATCAGCACCATCCAGGATATTTCGCTCGATGGGATTCTGGTGGCCGGTGCGGACGGCACGGTTCTGTTCCACAACGAAAAGTTCTTCGATCTCTGGCAGGTTCCTTCAGACCGGATCGGGATGCCTCAGCAATGCTCACAGAGCGATGGTACGGTGGGAGCTCTCACCAAGATGTGCCTGGATGTCGTCAGGGATCCGGAAGCTTATCGTAAGGAAGTACTGCAGCTCTATGCCGATCCGAATGCGGTCGACCAATGCGAGGTGGAGCTGAAGGACGGGCGAACGCTGGAGCGCTACTCAACCAGCATGTGGAATAAGGATGGGATGTATCTGGCGCGGACGTGGTTCTTCCGCGACATCACCGAGCGCAAGGAAGCCGAGCAGGCACTGCATAGCAGCGAAGAGAAGTTTCGCCAACTGGCCGAAAATGTTCGCGAAGTCTTTTGGATGATGAATGCGGCAGGCACCGAAATCCAATACATCAGCCCCACCTACGAATCAATCTGGGGCCGGACCTGCGAAAGTCTCTACAAGAACCCGCAGGGTTGGATGGAAGCGATTCTTCCCGCGGATCGCGAGCGGGCTCACGAGGCCTTCAAGAAGCAAACGCTCGGAGAGAATATTGATTCCGAATACAGAATCCATACGCCCGGCGGCCTCGAGAAATGGATACGAGACCGGGCGTTTCCGATTCGCGACCAGAGCGGGCAAATCATTCGAATTGCCGGAATCGCTGAGGATATCACCGAGCAGAAGCGTTACCAGGACGACCTGATTCGCGCCCGCAGGGACGCCGACGCCGCCAACCACGCCAAGAGCCGGTTCTTGGCCAATATGAGCCACGAAATCCGCACTCCCATGAACGGCGTGCTGGGCATGAATCAGTTGTTGCTTGAAACCGACCTGACGGCGGAGCAGGAGCGGTACGTCAAGGTGGCCCAAACCAGCGGCCGGGCACTGCTGGCGCTGATTGACAACATTCTCGATCTGTCCAAAGTCGAGGCGGGCAAGATCACGCTTGAAAACAGGAGTTTCAGCCTGAGGCAGACGATCGACGATGTCGTCCAGCTCTCCCGGGTGCAGGCCAGCGCCAAGGAACTGGACATCGATTCCCGGGTCTCGGACAGGATTCCGGAGTTGGTGCGCGGCGATGCGCACCGATTCCGCCAAGTCCTCACCAACCTGGTGGCGAACGCCATCAAGTTCACTGAGCGCGGCGGCATCACCATGAACGCGGAGTTGGAGAGCCTGCGCAACCACACCGCGGTAGTTCGGTTTACAGTTGCCGACTCGGGCATTGGGATTCGCCCCGATCAGATTTCTGCACTCTTCTCCGCGTTTGTGCAGGCTGACGCTTCGACTACCCGCAAATACGGCGGCACTGGGCTGGGGCTCGCCATCTCCAAACAGCTCGTCGAGATGATGGGGGGCAGCATCGGAGTTGAAAGCCAGGAGGGCAAGGGCTCGACATTCTGGTTCACCGCGTCTTTCGGTTTTGCCTCGGCGGAACAGCCGTCTACGATCCCGGAAGCAGCGTCCGCCCCCAGACTGCCGAGCGGTGCCTCGCGGCCTCGGCATGGTTTGAGCGGCCACGGCGAGAAGATCCTGGTAGCGGAAGACAATTTCACCAACCGGGAAGTGATTCTTGCCCAATTGAGGAAGTTGGGCTACCAGCCCCAGGCAGTTCCAAATGGACAGGAAGCGTTTGAAGCGGTTGAGCGTGGCAGCTTCTCGCTGGTCCTGATGGATTGCGAGATGCCCTTGCTGGACGGCTACGAAGCCACCCACCGCATTCGAAAATCAAAAAATGCGAAGATCCCCATCGTGGCCCTTACCGCCAACGCCATGTCCTCTGACCGCGAGCGCTGCATTGTGGAAGGGATGGACGATTACCTTGCCAAACCGGTAGAACTGGTTCAGCTAGCCAGCACGCTGGCAAAATGGATCCCTGTGCCTGGTGACAGCCAGTCCGACAGAACTGTGGCGCCGCCAGCACAGATCTTCGATCAGGAAGCACTGCTGCGGCGGATGATGGGTGACAAACAGCTGGCCGGGACCATCCTGAGGGGCTTCCTGGGTGATATCCCATCGCAGTTGAAACAGTTGCGGGTGTGCATTGACAACGACGACGCGGTTGGCACAAGGCTGCAGGCACATACACTCAAGGGTGCGGCAGCCACAGTCGCCGCAGTTGCTCTCCACGCCGAAGCCCACGCCATCGAAACGGCGGCCATCGAAGGGCGGGTCGATCTTTGCCGCCCATTGCAGCTACGGGTAAGGGAGGAATTTGAACGATTTAGAACCATGATCGAGCGGGATGAATGGGTTTGAGGAAATCAGGTCAGGTGAGCGGGGGCGGGAGCACGGAGCGAAGTCATTCTGATCGCACCATCCCTTGGAATACCGTAAGATCGGGATTCATCGTCACACATGCAACGATTCGCATCGGCCGCATATTGGGTTTTGAGGGTGACAGGAAATGAGCAATCTGGAAGACGAACTGGCCCAGGAATACCTTGTCGACAGCAGGGAACACCTGGCCACCATGGAGACCGAAGTCCTGGCCATCAAGATGGCCGGAGCTGCCAATCAAGACGAGCGGCTTGGCCGCATCTTTCAAGCAGCGCGTTCAATTGGAGGTCCTGCGGTCTACTTCAATCTGGTGAAGGTCCGCGCGATTGCCACCCTCGTGGAACGGCTGGTGGACCAGATTCGTTTGCGCAGTCTGCCGGTGACCGCCGGACAGGTCCAAGTGCTGCTCAACGCGACAGACACCCTGCAGGACCTCATTGCAGTCCCTTCGGCTAGCAACGAGGCCGACACAGCTGTTGTCGAGGCCGAACTCGCCCGTTTGCTTGGTGACTGCCCGGCTGTCAATGAGCCACCCAGCAAGAACGGCGTCCATCTGGATCTTGAAGAGCACCACCAAGCCAGCGCGGCGCCGGCGCTTCAATCGCGCGGACAGTTGAGAATCCTGCTGGCCGAGGACGACTTTGCCTGCCGTCTGCTGTTGCAGACCTTTCTCTCCCGCTACGGCGAGTGCCATGTGGCCGTCAACGGCCGCGAAGCTGTCGAGGCGTTCCGCCTCGCTATCGAGTCAGGCCGCGGATATGATCTAATCTGCATGGACATCATGATGCCCGAAATGGACGGCCGCGAAGCCGTTCGCCAAGTTCGCTCCCTGGAACTGTCACAGGGGATTCAATCCACCTTCGGCGCAAAGATCTTCATGACCACCACGGTGCAGGAAATCAAGGATGTCTTTCTCTGTTTCAAGGAACTCTGCGACGCCTACCTCATGAAACCGATCGACCTCGGAGAACTGTTGAACCAGATGAGGCATTTTGAATTGCTGAAGTGAAGAGATGGCCGCCCTTGCCGCGAGCGAAGGCGAGCTTTAGGTTCTGGATTCCTGAAAAGAGACTGCGCGATCCGCATTTTTCTCATGTTGGGATGGAATGAATAGCCGATGAATGTTACAAGGTGACCACGCTGCTTTATGGTCCCATGTACTCGCCCTCGTCAATTTGCAAAGGGGGTCCGGCCATGGGATGCGGAATGAAGCCTCCAGCCAAAACGGTTGAAGTGCGAAGACCAAAAGCGTTGGCCTGAGAGACGGGGGCCGCAGGGGGAATTGAAATGCCTATCTGGTTAGGCGGTGCGGGGCGCAGCGATGAAGAACTAGCTCGCATCTTAAACGAAACCGTCAAGGACTCGCGGAACCGTAACCGGCGCATGCACGAGCGCTTCGCCTTGGACGATGCAAAAGGGGAGTTGATCTTCAAGGGGGCCAATTCGCCCTGCAAGGTCCTTGAGATAAGCCTCGGCGGATGCTCTGTCGAAACAGATAAACCCTTCCGTCCTGGCGTTCTGGCCCCTGTCGATGTCGTTGTGCCCTTACTGGGAATGATCTTGCATATCGGCGGGGTTACTCAGTGGATGAAGAAGGACTGCCATATCGGCATTCGTTTCACTCACGTAAGCTTCAAATCCAAGAATCAGTTAGGCGCCTTGATTGAATGCATCAACGGTCAAAACACCCCCCAGGCGGTGATTGACCTGATCGCCTCTCCGGTCTTGAATCCGACCAAAGGAGAGGTGCTGGCCCCGCAGCCTGCCCCGGCCAAAGCTGCCGAAGAGAGCGCACCCAAGGTCAGCAGACCCTATGACAGAGAGGTGCACCGCGGCGAAGGGCGCCTTCGTGCGCAGGGAAAAGACGAGTGGCCCGTGGTTTTTCGGTCGCCGGACGATCGTTTCAACTTGGTCGGAGCCATTGTGGACATCAGCCTCGGTGGCTGTACGGTTCAAACCATCAAGCCATTTGTCGGAGAAGTGCAAGACCACGTCGAGGTCGACTTCGACATGCAAGGCCTCCATTTTCAGATGAGTGGCGTCGCCCAGGCGATTTACTCTCCGGAATGCGTCGGCATCCAGTTCAGCCCCATGAGCCGCAGAAGACGAGAAGATCTCGCGATCTTGATTGAAGAGCTCTGTGCCGCCAACAAGACCGAACTTGAAGTAGCCTGATTTCAGATCTCAGGAGTCGGGCTTGAGCCGTTGTGCTCCCATTCTCCCGGATGGCCGTAGTAGACTTGGCGTTTGATCGCGCTTTTGAGGCCCTTTCTATTTCTTGCGCGAGCCGGGAGATTCCTGCATGCACGTTGTATTCGCCTCCTCCGAGTGTGTCCCCTTTGCCAAAACAGGTGGGTTAGCTGACGTCGTGGGGGCGCTGCCCCCGGAACTGGTAAAACTCGGCCATCAGGTTACCGTCTATCTGCCTCTGTATGCAGGCGTACGCGCCCACTTGCAGGCTGAGTGGAAATATGCAGCCCGGTCCATCACCATTCCCTTCGAGTATTACAACCGCTTTGTCGGCATCGTCGATGGCGGCATCCGTGCCGGAGTCCAGTACTACTTTGTCGATTGCCCCGATCTGTTCGATCGCCCCGGCCTGTATGGAACCAAGTCAGGCGACTATCCCAATAACTGGGAGCGGTTCGGCCTGTATTGCCGCGCTGTGCTCGAAGCCAGCAAAATGCTAGGCGTGCCACAGGTCTTCCATGTGCACGACTGGCAGGCCGCCCTGATCCCGGTCTATCTGCGGACGGTCTACGCTCAGGATCCCCTGCTAAGCCATGCCGGGGTGGTCCTCACCATCCACAATGCGGGCTATCAGGGATGGTTTCCGCCGGCCACCACGGCGCGGCTGCTGTTTCCCTGGGACCTCTTCACCATGGACAAGCTTGAGCACTTTGACAATTTCAACTTCCTCAAAGGCGGTATGGTTTACTCCGACATGCTCACCACGGTAAGCCGGAAGTATGCCCAGGAGATTCAGACTCCCGAGTTTGGAGAAAAGCTCGATAGCATCCTTCGTGGCCGGACTGCGGATTTGCGCGGAATTTTGAACGGCATCGACGATGCGCAGTGGGATCCGGCCACCGACAAAAACCTGGCGGCGCATTTCACACCGGACGACCTGGCCGGCAAGCAGGAGTGCCGCTCCGATCTGCTGCACGCATTCGCCTTGGACCACCTGGCGCCGGAAACGCCGCTGATCGGCATTGTCTCCCGCTTTGCAACGCAAAAAGGCTTCGATTTTGTTGAACAGATCGCAGGCAAGCTCTCAGACAGGAACGTGGCGTTGGTGGTGCTCGGCACCGGCGAGCCGCATTTCGAGAAGTTCTTCCGCGACTGGGCTTTCTGGCACAAGACCAACGTCGCCGTGCGGATCGGGTACGACGATGCGTTGGCGCACAAGATCGAGGCCGGATCGGATATTTTCCTCATGCCATCGCGGTACGAACCCTGCGGTCTGAATCAGATCTACTCGCTCAAATACGGTACGGTTCCGGTGGTCCGCGCGACCGGAGGCCTCGACGACACCATCCAGGAATGGAATCCCGAGCAGGGCACCGGGACCGGATTCAAGTTCGAAGGACTGGACGCAGAAGGCCTGCTGGCGGCCATTGACCGGGCGCTGGCCGCCTTCCAGGACAAGGATGGATGGACAACCCTCATGCGCAACGGAATGGCCCGCAATTACAGTTGGGAACAGCCTGCGCTGGAGTATGCCGCCGTCTATGAAGAAGTGGCTAAACGGCGGGAGTAAAAGTCGGCCGGCGGGGATGCGGCCTCCAACCTCAATGCACCGGGATAATCTTCACACCCATGGAATTGAGCTTGGTCCGGGCCTGCGACGCCTCAGGGGTCTGAGGATGGCGCTGGATGAGTTGACGCAGTTCGTGGATCCCCGCGTCCTTTTTATTGATTTGCAGCAGCGCCAGTCCCTTGCGCAGTTGCGCGGCCGGGGCTTTTTGGCTACCACTGAATCCTTCCAGCACCGCGTTGTAGGCCTTGATAGCACCGGCGTAGTCCTGTTGCCGATAGGCGATCTCTCCCAGGTAGAACTGCGCCGTGCCCGCCAGGTCGTCCAGCGGGTAGTAGCGCAGCACGTCCGTGAATTCGTCGGCGGCAATCTGGTACTTGGCGGCGTTGTAGTCGCGCAATCCAGCCTGGAAGGTCTCCTGGAGCGGCGGCGCCTGTCCGTCGCCCTGGCTGGATGTCTGCAAGCTCGCTTGAGGCGGCTGGTTCTTGCCTGTCGGCGGAGCTGCGATCGGGGCAGGGTTGGAAGCAGGCCCCGCACCGGTGCCGGAAGGTGTTCCGCCCGGCGGGGGATTCTGAATGTTCTGCAACTGTGTCTGCAAGTCCTGGATCGATTTGTCCAGTTTTGCAATGCGCGACTTCAGTTCGTCCACGGAATCGTTCAACGACTGCACCTGGCCTGAGACGGTGTCCGCCTTGCCGTTGGCAGCGTCGGCCTGAGCGCTCAGCTTCTGCTGGAGCGTGGTCACGGTCTCTGTCATCCGGTTGGCATCGTCGGCCGTGGTTTCCACCATGTGCTGCAAGGCGCCGAACCGCGTATCCATTGTGGATTGCAGCCGTTGCACTTGGTCAAGCAATTGCTGCACCTGGGTTTGCAGTTCGATGATTTCTTTGGAAACGGCATGAGCCTTTACCGGCGTCCACGCCAGAATCACAAGAAGAAAAACAGCTCCGAAAATACGACTCCGAACAGTATTGGCTCTCTGCATTTTTCACCTATCGTGGATGACCCGCGGGCAGCTTTGGGAATTCAGCGTACCGCAGGTCCTGAATGTCTGTCGGCCCAGGCTTGTTCCCGGGCCCCAAAATGCTCTCGCGGGATTGCCTGCCGGTTTGAAGATCTGGCCAGACCCGACCGAGTTTTCAGCTTTGGCCCAAAAACAGCAACAACACCGAGAATCGGCGTGAACTCTGGGGCGCCGTCTCCGGATTGCTCGCGATTTGCGTCGAGCGAGCACCTGCTTCCGGTTGCTCGCTCGACGGACTTACGCAGACTTCTGGTGGAGCTACGCTTTAGTGCTCTACCGTGAACCCATCGCGCCGGTTCTGTTGCCAGCAAGACTCAGTCGACTCGGAGCAGAAGGGCTTTTCCTTGCCATAGCTCACTACCCGGATGCGGGTGGCTGCTACGCCGGCCGTGATCAGCGCATTCTTGGCCGCGTCGGCGCGATTCTGTCCGAGCGCAAGATTGTACTCATTGGAGCCACGCTCGTCGCAATAGCCGCCAATGACTACCTTCACATTCGGATGACTTGCCAGAATGGAAGCATCCTTGGCCAGCACGGCCTGGGCATCGGCGCGAATGTCGTAGGTGTCGTAGTCGAAGAAGATGTCCTGGATATCGAGTTTGGAGTCATCTCCCTCATTCGGCGTTGCGACCGGCACTTGCACCACGGGCGGCGCATTGACTGTGACGCGGGCGGTGGCATCGGCCGAGCCCCCCTCACCGCGCGCCACCAGGTGATAACTGGTGGAGGTCGTCGGCGTCACTGTACGCACGCCCGACGTGGGGACCTCTCCAATACCGTCGATGGACACGCTGGTTGCATCCATGGTGCGCCAGGAGAGCTGGACCTGATCTCCTGCCGAAATCACTGTGGGTGTGGCTGTGATTTGAGCTGTCGGCGCAGGCGCGGCGGCGGGGGGCGGAGCGGTTTCCATTGGCGGCGGCGATTGCTTCTTTTTGCAACCTGCAACGGTGATCAGAACCACAAGCAATACTGCAGGAACAAGTGCGTGTTTACGTAGATTCAATGGGTGACTCCTTTCGCAATTCCAAGAAAGTTGCTTTCGGGCGATCAGGTTCAAGTCTCGATCAGGTTCAAGTCTCTGCGTATCCAGTCATTGTTCTGCGCACAACCGGCGCGCGATTGAACACCAGAGGGAAACAAAGCATCGGAGAGGCGAAGAACTCCATTGTCCGATGGTTTTCCGCAAAGCATATGCTTCAAGCCGGTGGTCAATCCTAATCCATCCACAAGCCTCTGAACTGGCCGACCCGTGGAGCTCCACCCTGATTGGATGAAACGGCGAGAAACATCGTAACCATAAAATGATAGTTCATGAAAGTGGATGGGCTACGGTCAAGACAGCTCTCGATTTCGCCCCAATCCCAGCTCGCCGTCACTTCCAACTCCAGTTTGGCATGAAGTTGTTGCCCGAGTGTGTCAATTGATGCTGCTCTGTGCCGTCGGCCAGCATCGTCCAGATCTCGGTGTGTCCGCCAATGGTGCGTTCAAAAACAATGTGCCGGCCATCGGGCGCCCAGGACGGATAGTCGTTGCTCCCGGCTTCGTGGGTCAGTTGCACCCAGCGCTTGCTGGCGATGTCGAAGTAGTAAATGTCCTGTCCACCGGGATCGCCCGGCCCGTATTTCCGGTTCCAACTGAATGTGAGCCCAATTCCGTTGGGGGACCAGGAGGGTGAGATGGCATAGCCGCCGTCGGTCAGTCGCTGGATATTGGCCCCGTCCAGGTCCATGGTGTAAATCTGCGGAAGCCCGGTGCGCCCGCTCACCCAGGCGATTTGGGCATTGGTGCGCGGATTCCAGCAGGGGGCCAGGTCAGGGCCACGGAAGGTGGTCAAGCGGCGCAAGTTGCTGCCGCTTTGGTCGGCAACCCAGATCTCCGGATCGCCGGTTCGCGCCGACGAGAACGCCAGTTTTGACCCGTCTGCCGACCAGGATGGGCTGAAGTTGCTGCCCCCTGCCGTGCCGGCAGGGAAGCTTACCGGGCGCCCAAGCTCCAGTGAAAACATCTTGATCGACCAGCCTTCGCGGCTCAGCGACGAAAAGGCTAGCCGGGTGTTGTCCGGTGAGATGCGCGGCGAGAGCGAGGTGGTGCCCAGGTGCGTGATGGGGTGTTGATTCTGCCCGTCGTAGTCCATAGCCCAGATCTCTTTTGTGCCGGTTCTGGAACTCACAAAATAGATCTTGGTTTCGGCTATGCCGTTGATGCCGCCGCCCAACCGGATCACAATTTCGTCAGCAAATCGATGTGCGATGACGCGCGCAGAATCCTGGCTGGCTGCTTCGTTGTACTGCTTGCCCAACACCTGGGGGTTTGACGTGTTACGGGTGTCGAACAACCAGCCGTACACCACTATCCGGCCTCGGGAGTCCGAGACGGAACCGAAGGCCACCATGGCCGCACTGGCAGGTGGAGCAGACCACTGCGGCAGGCTGATCTCCTGCGGCGTGCCTGGGGTGGCCTGGGGAATGAGGCTTTTTGATACCAGGTCGAAGATGCCGGCCGAGGCCAGATCGCTGTAAAGAGTGGCATCGAAGGTAGCTTTCAGGGCCGGTGTCTGGGGATCGGTACTTCCGGCTTTGAAGTCGGCGGCGGCGATGCGGATCCGTTCCGCGCCGAGGTTGGTACCGGTGCGAACCCAATCCTGGGCTTGTACCTGGGTCGCCCCGAGGGCCAGCAGGCCTAGTGAGGCAATGCCAATCAAAATCGGGAGCGACACAGTCGATCGGGAAATCCGGACGTGGGTCTTCATGCACGTTCCTTCCTGGTTATTCATGGTTGCTTGCGCGACCTCACGTTGGCCGCAAACCTAGTATTCACAATAGTAAGAGACTTTCAAAGAACTTGAAGTGTAACCCGGAGGAAGCTGACCAAAAGTGTCAACACGCTGCACACCGTGCACGCAGGAACGGTCGAGCGTGGGGCTGCCGCTGGCTCGGTCGACCTGTACGCTGGAGGGGCTGCCGTCGCGGTAAATGGTGAAAGTCAAATAGACTCGGGTGCCCTTGGGAGTCCGCGGATCTACCTCGGGTTTGTACCAACTGGTAGACATCTTGCGGTTGATGCCGTCGACATACCACGGGAACCGGCTGCCGAAGTCGCCGGTGCTGACTGAGGTGGGGCCGGACTGCGTAACCTGTGCCTGAGTGGCGCGCTGCATGGAGGTCACTGCTTGTTCGCCAAATGCTGCCTTGTTATCGGGCTTTTGCTGCGGCTGGTGCAATTGAGTTTTTGGCTGGGTCGGTTGCTGCTGAGTCTGCTGCGTCTTGCCCGGCATTGCGATTGCAGTCGGGTCCGCTGCCTCTTTGGCTTTGGGAGCGGGCGGCGCCGGCGCCTTGCTGGGCGTTTCTGTGGCAAGCACGTTTTGGCTGGGGGGATTCTCTGAGGGCAAGGGAACGGCATTGCTCACCAGGTTTACCTGGATCGCGCCTCCCGGCCCCGCATTGCCCCAAGTGTTTTTGTGAAAGAAACCAGCTAGAACCCCGTAGAACACCAGCGCGCCGAAAAGAGCGCCGTGCAGCACAAAGGATACCGAGGCCGGTGCGATGATCGGCTCCGGCGTCAGTTCGCGCTCCAGGTGTTCGCTACCCTCTAGCAGACTGTCCATGGTCTCGCCTGAATTTCCCGCTTTCAAGGGCCCGGCCGACAAAAGAGTCAAATCCTAATCCCCACCTGCCGCCGCCTTGGCTTCCAGCGGCTGAGTGACGATCGAGATGTTGGTGATGCCGGCTTGCTTCACCGCGTCCATCACCGTGGCAAAAGCGCCAAACGGAACCCGCTCGTCAGATCGCAGGTAAATCACCTGGTGTGCCGGGTCAACGCCTCCCTGGTGCAGCTTTTGCGCCAAGTCGTGCACGTTCACCGGAACATCTCCCAGAAACACCTGTTGATCCTTGTCGATGGTCACCACCACCCGTTGTTCGGTAATCTCCCTGACCGTGCGGGTTTTTGGCACGGCCACCTCGATTCCCGATTGCAGCACCGGCGCCGTAATCATGAAGATCACCAACAGCACCAGCACCACGTCTACCAGCGGCGTGATGTTGATGTCGGCCAGCGACGATCGGGTTTGGCCCGTGCTACTTGTAAAGGCCACGCTCCACCTCCCGGGTGGTTTCGGGGCCGGGGACAGACGTGGGGCGCGTCAGGGGCGTGCGCACCGCGATCTCCTCCAACGAGTTCAGTAGCTCCCGGGCGAAATCGTCGATGCTCGAAGCAAACACCCGGATCCTGGCTGTCAATTGGTTATAGGCGACCACCGCCGGCACGGCCACAAACAATCCAGCCGCGGTGGTAATCAGTGCTTCGGAGATGCCCGGTGCGACGGCCCTCAAAGTTGCCGCGCCCGCGGTGCCCAGGCCGTGGAAGGCATCGATGACGCCGATGACGGTTCCAAACAGGCCGACAAAAGGGCTGGTGGCGGCGATGGTCGCCAGCCAGGTCATGCGGCGCTCCAGGGTGGTCAAGGCTTCGCTGGCCGCTGTCTGCGCCGAGCGTTCCAGGGGCACCAGGTTCCGCGGCGGACCCGATCCACCGGTCTGCCGTTTGTAGGTTTCGTACACATCGTCGAAGACCTGGGCAAGGGGACTGGTCCGGAAGTCGGTAGTCATCACCGAAATCTCTTGCAACCGCGTGGCCTTGCGAAAAGCACGGAGAAACCGTTTGCTTTCGTTCGTGGCTTTGCTGAAGGTCGAGATTTTGCCGAGAATAACGGTCCAGGAATAAAGGCTGGCAACGAGCAGCAACACCAGCACGCCCATGGCGATCGGGCCAATGTTGTTCAGCATGTCCATCAGCTCGGTCGGAGCCTGGGTCCAGCTCGACGCGGCCGGGGCCGCGCCACTGTCAGCCTGCAAAAGCAACGCGATGGCAGTAAGAATCGGCATTCACCTCACTATCAACGGTATCAGACACAACAACCCTATCCAACTGTTTGCCCGTTATCGTTTGGATGCTCCGAGGCGTCGGTTGGTGCCGCGGCCACCACGTCGGGTAGCCGTTCATGCTATGCTGCGCTCGGATTCCCGTTGCGGCTTCTCGCCGGTACAGAGCCTGGAGCCGGCTGCCCCACGCAAGCCCGTTGCCCCGTCCTGTTGAGGGAGCGGCGCGAGTTGAAGGGCCGCTTGCCGGTTCTCTGACCCGCAACACAAGGGGAAATCGAGAAGCTCGAACCGCCGTTCTCCAAGGGGTTAGCTCAAGAATGCTCGTCGAACTGCGCGCGGAAAATTATGCTGTCATCGATCACGCTATCGCCGTCTTCGGCCCCGGCCTCAACCTGCTGACGGGCGAAACCGGCGCCGGCAAGTCCATTCTGGTGGATGCTCTGGCCCTGCTGATGGGGGGCAAAAGCTCGGCTGAAGTGGTTCGCCACGGAGCGGACAAGGCCGTGGTGGCTTGCGTCTTCGAGTCCACGGCCGGCGCCGAAGCGATTCTGGAAGAAAACGGCATCGACGCCGAGGGCACGGAGATCATCCTGCGCCGCGAAATTCTGTCCACGGGCAAGGGGCGGGTCTTCGTCAACAATCAGCCCGCCACGGTGGCCGTGTTGAAGCAGCTTGCGCCGGAATTGGCCCTGGTGCATGCCCAGACAGAGACTCTGACCAGCTTCGACCAGACCCAGCAGCGGATTTTGCTCGACCGCTTTGGCGCCATCACCACGGAGGCCGTCGCCGAGGCCCATGCCCGCTGGCGGCTAGCGGCCTCCAAGCTGGACGAGCTGTTGCAAGGCGAGCAGGACCGTTTGCGCATGGTCGACCTATGGAGTTATCAGCTCAAGGAGATTCAGGCCGCGCGGCTTGAACCCGGCGAGGACGAGGCACTGGACACCGAGAAGCGGGTCCTGGCCAACGCCGAACGGCTCTACGCCGCGGCCATGGGAGCCTTTGAACAGCTTTACGAAGGCAGCGCCTCTGCCGAGGGCGCCCTGCGCGGAGCCCTGCGCAACGTCGAAGAACTGGCCCGTTATGACGCCCGCTTTACCGAGGCCGCCCAGCAACTGGAGTCGGCGCGTGCCACGCTGGGCGACGTCAGCGCCAGCCTGCGCGACTACGCCGAAGGCATTAACGCCTCGCCGGAGCGGCTGGCCGAAATCGAAGACCGCCTGGCGGTGATCGACCGCCTCAAGCGCAAATACGGCAAGACCGTCGCCGAGGTGATGGCCTTCGGAGAAGATGTTGCCCGCAAGCTGGCCGAAGTCGAGGACCGTGACGGAACCGTGAAGCTGCTTCGCGCCGCTCTCGATGAAGCCGCAAAGACCTATCGGGCCGCCGCAGCCGCTCTCAGCGCCGAGCGCAAATCTGCCGCGCAAAAGCTGGCCAAACTCGCCGAGGCCCAGATCAACTCCCTGGCCATGAAGGTGCGTTTTGAGGTGGTCGTTGCCTCCGCTGCGGACACCATAACCGCCAAGGAAAATAAAGCCTTCACAGACACGAAAGCCGCTGCCGGCAAGCAGAGTTTTGTGTCAGGGCACGACTTCAGTCGTGCCGAAAACGCCACAAAAGAGGACGGGGCTTCAGCCCCAGGCGGAAACTTCGCCCATTGGACCGCCGCCGGCTGGGACCAGGTAGAATACCGCATCGCCACCAACCCCGGCGAGCCGCTCAAGCCCCTGCACGAGATCGCCTCCGGCGGCGAAATGTCGCGCGTCATGCTGGCTCTCAAGGTCAGCGTAGAAGAAGGGGCTGTCAAGCCCAAGACCAAGTCGCCCACCCCCCGAACCCTGGTCTTCGACGAAATCGATATTGGCATCGGCGGCCGCGCCGCCGAGGCCGTCGGCCACAAGCTGAAATCCCTCAGTCGCGGCCAGCAGGTGCTGTGCGTCACCCACCTTCCCCAGATCGCCGCCTTCGCCGACCAGCACTTCCTCATCGACAAGCGCGAGTCCGATGGCCGCACCAAGACCCAGATCCGCCTGCTCGACGACCGCTCCCGCACCCACGAAGTGGCTCGCATGCTCTCCGGCGCCAAGGTGACCGAAACCAGCATGCAGCATGCCGCGCAGATGATCGCTGGGAGCCGGTAGGGGGCCTTTCTAACTTTACGGGGCGCGCAAACAATGTTCGATTTTGAGTCTTGCCTCCGCGGTCAACTATGTGCTAGCGTTCTTGTCGCTCCAGATATTTGGATTGGATTGATTCGATTTTCGAGGTCAGCGATGAAAGATCTCCGATGCTCCCTTGGCATTCATGACTGGACGAAGGACTGTAAGGTCTGCGCTCGGTGCGGCGATGTCGGTAGCCGCAGGCACGAATTTCCAGGTAAATGCAAGCGGTGTCGGCTATGCGAGAAATTGAACCACAATTGGGGTGGAGGCAGATGCTCAACCTGCGGAGAGACTGATTGGAAGGCACTTTTAGACGATATCGAATCTGACAAGTTTGATCGACTCCAGCAAAGGCTGCTCTGTTCAACGAACGATGCCTACCTGAGTTGGTGCGAAGATTATATGAGCGACAGAATTGAACCCATGTCTAAAGAATACGGCTGCGACCTGGATAAGCTGGTCCAGAGAATTCTGGGGCAGGAGACGTTCCGGCAGTTGATCAAGAGAAGGAGTAGCGATCCCAATGCTAACTTAGTGGAGTGGCAATTGAGCGGGGAACCAGACAAGTGGGTGCAGGAGCATTTTGCTGGATGGGATCGCTTCGATTGGCTCGATCTTCTTGCGTCCCTTCGCGCCTCGCGGTATTGGCCTTTGGACGAAGCGGCGGTCGGTCAGCATTTGGAGAAGCTTCGAGACGAATCACGGGTTGAGAGAGCAAATCGACTTGAATTAGAGGCTGCAAGACGCACCCTTTTTGACACTTTGCTACCGCCAGGCGAAAGCGGGCCTGTTTCTAGATTTGGGGGCAAGTCAGTTAGAAGGCCATGAAAACAGAATTATTGCAAGCAGCTTGCAAGTATTGGTGTGCGCTGCTCATGTTAGCGTTTGAAAACTCAGGCCGGCTGATGTTGAATCGCTAAACCACGAGCACTTCCTCATTACATCTATAATCCTCACGAAGGGGACACAACCTTGAAATCTGTCCGACCCAAATGCATTTGCGCCCTAATTTCAGTTATTTTCGCGCTGGTTTTCGTTCCCGCAGCCCGCGCCCAGCAACTTTCTCCCAAACTCCAGGCCGCCGTGGGTCATTGGCAGGTGATCAGCGATGGCAAACCTGGAGGGCAGGTGGAAACCTATCTCCAGAACGGCAAGCTGTTTGGCAAGGTCACGCAGGTTCGCCCCGGCCGCACGCCGCAGGATCTGTGCGACAAGTGTTCCGGCGAATCCAAAGGCCGGCCGATTCTGGGCATGGTCATCGTGCAGAACTTCCATCCCGACGGAGACGACTGGGTCGGCGGCACGGTCGTCGACCCGGAAAACGGCAAGGAATACCAGGGCAAGATCTGGGCTGTTGGCAGCGACGAGCTGCACATGCGTGGGTTCATTGGCATTTCCCTGTTCGGACGGACCGAGGCATGGAAGAGAATCCCTTGAGGGAACAGGGAACAGGGAACAGGGATCAGGGAACGACGCCGGGGGTGAGGGGAGCGGTTCCCCAGCTGTCTTGCCGGTGAATAAACCACACCCAGAACACGGGCGTTGGTATACTGGGCAATGTGACTACCACTGTCCTCGATCACCTCTCGAACGGTACCCACGACGAGACTTCCCCAAGTCAGAAACGGGTCTTGTTGCTCAAACCGCGCGGCTTCTGCGCCGGTGTGGTGCGCGCGATCGACATTGTCAAGATCGCACTGGAAACCTTCGGCGCGCCGATCTATGTGCGCCGGGAGATTGTTCATAATCGCTATGTTGTGAATGAGTTGGC
>CAZLMY010000006.1:0-36093 GCA_964560845.1 uncultured Occallatibacter sp.
GCCCACAGAAGCAAACCACAAAATCACGCCCGGTTATCTCCGACAGACTCCTAGCAGGAGTCGAACGTGCCCTCAGTTGTTGCGAAGGGCAACCATGGGGTTGATGCGGGAGGCCCTCCTTGCAGGGATATAACCGGCGAGCAGAGCGACGGCGCCGATCAACAAGACCATGGCGGCAAACGCCACGGGGTCGGTGGGTGCGGTGTTGAACAGCATTGCGGCGATGGCACGGGAGGCGAGCAGAGACGCAACGGCGCCGGCCGCAATTCCGATCAGGGCCAGGCGGAGCGTTTTGACCAGGACGCTTCGCTGCACTTGGGAAACGGTTGCGCCAAGGGCCATGCGGATGCCGATCTCCTGCGTGCGCTGGGTGACGGAGTAGGCAATGACGCCGTAGATGCCCAGTGCGGCGAGGATCAGCCCGAGCGCGGCGAAAGAAGCCACCAGCAGCATGAAGAACCGGCGCGGCGAGTTGGCGTGGCTCACCAGCATCTGGATGGGCTTGAACTCCGCGGCGGGCTGTTTGGGGTTGATGTCGCGCAGGGTACCGAGAACACTGCCGGCCAGGGCTGCGGGCGGCAGCGAGGTGCGGATGACGAGTTCGGCGCCGACAGGTCCTTGCTGCGTGATCGGGTAGTAAACTTGCCAGCCGGCCTCTCCTTCGGTGCTTTCTTCGTGGACATCGTCAACCACGCCGACAATGCGCGAGCCGTCGCCGCCGGTGTCAAGCATCTGCCCAATGGCATCGCCGTTGGGCCAATTGGCCAATCCGGCCAGGTAATGGGCAAAAGACTTGTCGATCATGATCACATTTTGGCTTTTCGGCCCGTCGTCCCATGTGAAGTCGCGGCCCTGGATTCTGGTTCCCATGGCGCGCAGATACCCCGGCGAAATCATGTAGACGAGGGGCGAGCCGGGGCTTTTATCGGGATGCTTGAAGCCTTTGGGCCATGGCATGCCCCAGGCTCGATTGTGGCCCAGAGGGAGATAATCGCTGATGCCGGCAGCTTCTACGCCGGGAATGGCGCTGACGCGGGCGATCATTTCCTGGAAAATAACGCGGCGCTTCTGTGCGCTGTCGCCATAGGAGGGAGCGGCGTCGTCGTAGATTACGTTGATGGCCGCGGCACGTTCCGGCTGGAAGCCCAAGTCGACATCGAGGACGTGGAGAAAGCTGCGCAGCAACAGTCCCGCGCCGACCAGCAGCACACAGGCCAGGGCCACCTCGGTGACGACGAGAATTGATCGCACGCGGTCGTGCCTGCGGCTTTGTCCCGAGCCGGAGCCGAAGTCCTTGAGCGACTCGTGGAGATTGCCGCCGGCCATTCGGAGCCCAGGGACCAGGCCGAACAGAACAGCAGCCGAGACGGCAATCAGCAGCGTCCACGCCAGAGCCGCGCCATCGATGCGCAGGGTGCTCAGAAGCGGCAGAGCGATCGCTCCCTGGTGCGCGAGCCAGGAAACCAGCCCCCAGGCGAGGCCGAGCCCCAGCGCGGAGCCGGAAAGCGACAGCACCAGGCTTTCGGTAAGAAGCTGGCGCACAATGCGGAAACGGCTGGCGCCAAGAGCCCCGCGCATGGCGAACTCCTTGGAGCGTGAGGCGGCGCGGGCCAGCAACAGGTTGGAGAGGTTTACGCAGGCGATCAGCAGGATGGTGCCTACGGCGCACCACAGCACAGCCAGCGAACGGCGCAGCTTGCCGCTGACGTAATCCTTGAGCGGCACAGGAACGACCCCGCCTTCGCCGTCCTTCTTCGCGTAGGAACCGCAGGACTGGGGGCGATTGTTGTTCCAGCACATGTGGGGCGCGGCATTGGCGGCATCGTCCTGCGCCTGGGCAATCGAGACGCCAGGTTTGAGTCGGCCAACCATGGTGATGATGTTTCCCCATTGGCGGGGAGGACCGTAGAGGTCGAGGGGCGTGATGGCGTCAACCTTTGCGCCGGGAGAAAAGACCGCGCCGAAGTCGAAGGTTCGGGGAAGAACGCCGATGACGGTGGTCTGGCGGCCATTGATGTCGAATGCCTTGCCCACAATATTCGGATCGGCGTTGAACTGGGTCTTCCACCAGGAATCGCTGAGCACCACCACGGGCGCCGCGCCATCCAGCGCATCTTCAGGCCGGAAGACGCGGCCCATGGCAGGCTGCACTCCAAGTAGCTGGAAGAAGTTGGCGATCACGTCGATGCCGGTGGCGGGAATGGGCGCGCCGCCGCGGTTCAGCGCCAGATTTCCCGGGCTGGAGAAGGCGAAGTACCCGGTCACGTCCTGAAACGTGCGGCTGTACATGCGGAACTCATCGTAGGCGTCGGTGGAGTAGGTGGCGCACGACAAGCCGCACTTGGTGGGAGGCGGCGCGATCCACACCAGACGGCTCGCATCCTGAAACGGCAGCGGACGCAACAGGATGGTGTTGACCACGCTGAAGACGGCGATGTTGGCGCCGATGCCGAGAGCCAGGATAAGGATGGCGACCAGGGTGAAACCGCGATCGCGGCTCAGCGTGCGCAAGGTATAGCGGAGATCCTGCAGTAGGATATCGAGTGTCATAAGTCCTCGCGCTTCGCGATGTTGGTCTTTCGCTAAATCGATGCTGCCGAAACGAATGAATGCCTGGCGGCGGGCTTCAACCGGAGTGAGGCCGCGCTGCATGTTCTCTTCGATCGCCATTTCCAGGTGCGCCGCAATCTCGGCCTCAAGGTCGGCGTCGAGAGGGGGCTTCCGGTAAAAGGCACGCACCCGGGCCAACGCACGCTTGAGCGCGCTCACGGGAGATCGCCTTCCGGAGACATGGCAAGCACGCGACCCATCACGTCAGACAATCGTTGCCAGTAGGCAGCATCCTTTTCAAGCTGCAACCGGCCGCTGCGGGTGATGGAGTAGAACTTGGCCTTGCGATTGTTGTCGGAGGTGCCCCACTCGGCGTCGATCCAACCACGCTGCTGCAGGCGGACGAGAGAGGCGTAGATAGTGCCCTGATTCAGCAGGACTTCGTCTCCGCTGGCCTGCTCGATGCGCCGCGCAATGCCGTAGCCATGCTGCGCGCCCATGGCGGCTAGGGTCTGCAGCACCATCAAGTCCAGCGTCCCTTGCAAGAGATCGATTTTGGATTCGCCCATGCTTTCAACTCCTGTGCGAGTACCACACGAGTATTGCACAAGTCGTGTGGGGTGTGCACAGGAAAAAACGACACATGCGCCGATACAGCAGGCGAACGCCAAGCAGCGCTTTGTTTCAGTCGGAGGCGAAGAGATGCCTCACAAAGGTCTCCAGATGATCCAAGATCGGGCTGACCATCGGAAGGATCAATCCATTGCGTCCAGCGAATGTCCAGCGTCGGGATCGAAAGCAGCCTATTTCAGCCCATTGGCAAGGTAGAGCTCGGAGTATAGCCTGGTGTATTCGTAAACGTAGGCTTGGCCATCGGCGCTGAATAGAGGCTTGGACATGCCACACAGTCCTGCCAAATCGGCAGGGGCTATTTCCTTGAAGAAAGTTCTCTGCCCATTCAGAATATTCAGACGGGAGATCTTTACAGGAGTTCCGGGCGTCTCTCCCCATTCGCTCACGTACATATATCGCGGATCACTCGTCCATGAATAGGACTCACGCGGCAAGAGCCCTGGAATAGGTTTGGGAGGGCTGCCGTCCATCGGATAGAACCGCGGAGTTTCTGCAGCGATACCAGCGCCGGCAATCACCTTGCCATCGGGAGAGAGTTTGCAGACACTCACTCCTTCCGGGGTAACGGGGCGCGGTTTGCCGCCATCCACGTTCTGAATGAAGCACCTGGCGTCGTGTCCCGTTTGGTTGGCCGAGAAGACAACCTGTTTGCCGTCGGGCAGCCAATGCACTTCATGACCATATTGTTGAATGTCGGCTTGATCGAGTCGCCTTAACGTGCCGACCCCGGTGGGCAGCAGCAGGAGTTGACTGTAAGAAACAGTGGTTGCGGCCCATTTCCCGTCGGGGGAGAGATCGCCCGCCATGCCTTCGCCTAGAGGGATCGGCGGCGATCCTTGCATATCGCGCATAGCGACGGTGTAGTTTGGTCCGCTTTGCTCTCCCTGTTCATCGAAGAGCAAGGTGTTGCCGTCCGCAGACAGAGACGTGGGCAGCGACCAATCCAACCACGATAGATCCCGCTCCTTCTTGGCTCCGTGAGCCAAGCCCATCATGCCGGTCTTCTGATCGTCGCGCGTTAAAAGGACTCTGCCATCCGCGGCAATATCCTGCAATGTGATACCGCCTGGCCCGCGATAGACTAAGCGCTGCCGCCCCGTCATATCGACCGCAAAAATGCGTCGGTCCAAACCCGCAAATGCTGCCGAGAACCAGACCTCCTTTCCGTCGGGAGACCAGGCAAGACCTTCTTCACTTTCCCATCCAGCCGAGAGCGCTCTTTTGTGCCCCGCTAGATCGATGACCGAAACCATGCCCCGGTCGTCATAATTGGTCGGATGATCGAGAAAAGCGATCTGGCTGCCCTTGGGAGAAATCCGTGGATGTCCTATCCATCCAGTGGTTTCATACAAGACATGCCCAATGGGGAATTCAAGGCGCCGCCTTCCCCCCAATACGCGGACTATTGCCAACGACTTTCCGTCCGGAGACCAGTCTGCCCATTCCACATTCTCAGCAACTTGCCGCGGCTGGCCCCCGCTGAATGGGACTAGCCCCAACGTGCCCCGAACCGTAAGCATGAACCCCGGCTTGAACAGTTGCAGTACAGCCATTTCGCCGGACCCGGAAATCGCCAAGAGCTGCGTCGTCGGCAGTTCAAGCCGCCGCGCCGCCGGGAGCTTCAAATCAGACGAGAAGACTTCGATCGGCAGGCCTTCCCATGAGGCTGAATACACCATGTCGCGACCACCTGGGACAAATCTGGCGGCATAGATCGTGCCGTGCCTGACGGTGAGCCGGTCGAATTCCATCGGTTGGGAGGCGGCACTGCGCCGCCCCACCAGGATTCCGAGTCCAAGAACCCCAGCGAAAACAGCGGATATGGCAATGATGAGCAAAAGTCTGCCGCGAATATTCCACCTGCCTCGGGAAACTTCCGAGACCGGCGGAGGGATCGCTGGACGCTCAGCTGGGGCGCGATCCAGTTTCGCCACAAAGCGATAGCCGCGGCGCGGCACTGTCTCTATGAAGGTAGGATTGTCGGCCGAGTCTCCTAGAGCGATTCGCAGTTTGCCGATCGCCACGTTTACCGCATGATCGAAGTCTCCGAAGTTGTCCTCCGGCCAGATCCGGGATTGCAACTCTTCGCGACTGACCAGCTCGCCCGGACGTTCCAACAAGACCTGCAGCACCTTGAAGGGCTGATCCTGCAGCTTGATACGGCTCCCCGATTTGCTCACCGCTCCTGAATGAAGATCGGCCTCAAAGGCTCCAAAGCGTACCTTGCCGTTTCCGTTGCCCGTCTCCTGATCCGATTTGGTGAACGATTCCAGCATGATTGATCCGCCTCCTCTTGATGCCATAGACGAGCCAAATCTTCAACTATTCTGCCAGTAAACATAAGTATCCTGCGCATCTCCAGCCGCTCTCCTGGCTGTGAATCGACTTTTGACGCGCAAGCTAGGATGCGTGCATTGAGGTCCCCGGACAGCTCGCCGAGCATGGCGCTCAGCGAGGTCACCTGGATGCGCAGTTACAACTCTCTGTTGTTCAAGCTCTTTGTCGGTCTGACGATGGCGACGCATACGTTCGCCTGGGGACATCGGCCGACGAATGCGGACCCAAGTCAAGAGTTCAGGGTCCATTTCGATCTGTATAAAGGCTACTTGATTGTGGTCAAAGGGTCGACAGGCCCACTCAAAAATCTCAATTTCCTCCTCGACACCGGCGCAACTCCCACCATTCTGGATCCCCGGATTACCCGAAAGCTTCACCTGGATGGAACGCCGGTCAGCATTGCGGTTATGGGAGGAAGAGCGCAAGGGAATCAAGCCATCGTTCCAAATTTGGAGATCGGCCCGATCCAACGGTCCGAACTCCGCGTCGTCACCGCGGATCTGTCTACCTTGCAGGAAGAACTTCCCATCCGCGTTGATGGCGTGGTAGGTCTCGATGTGCTGGGCGAGAGCCCCTTTGAGATCGACTATAGCGCGCGTGAGATCCACTTCGGCCCGCATCCACTCCTCGCTGTTTCCCTTCCAATGCGGCTCGTTTTCGGTTTGGCCACCATCGAAGCTGAGATAGACCACACTCCGGTTCGGCTCATGCTCGACACCGGCGCGGCAGCGTTTTACCTCTTTGACGCAAGAACCCCGCGATCGCATTCCGACTCGCTTGCAAGTGCCTCCCGGCGAAAGCCAGGGAAGATGGGCGACCTCACGGAAGAAGAAGTATCGCTGCACAATTTCAAATTGGGGGGAGCAATGTTTGGAGTAACGTCGGCAATCCTGATCAACCACCGCAAAGAAGCTGGCCTTGACTACGATGGACTCATCGGCCCGCCGGCCCTCGGCATCAACTTAATTTCCTTCAATCTCAAGGACGGGGTGTTGTCCTTCAGCAGCCAGAGCCTCATCGAGAAACAGCAGGTTGTGGACCTTGCGTTCAGGCCGAAACAACCGCAAGGCTGATTGCTCGATGTTCCTGTTGAAGTCCCTATCGTTTCCAGCCGTATCGAACCTTCTAGCGATTCGACTCCAAGGTCTTCCTGGCCGAATATTGAGGTAGTCGATTTGATGCAGGGGTTGAGGACAGATCGGCATCTTTCCACTATATTCAGGATGCGCAATAGGAGAACCGAGATGGCGGTACAAATAGGGGCACGACCTGACTGTGGTTTCGACGACCCAATCGGTATGCTGAAAGACTGCCACCGCAGGATCGAGCGGTTCTTGCATATCCTCTGGGTGGTGGCAGACCGCGCCCCAGGCCGAATTCTAACCCCGGAAGAAAAGTCTGCCGTGCAGGCTGCCGTGAACTATTTCCAACTGGGCGGGAAACGACACACGGCGGATGAGGAAGAGTCCCTGTTCCCGCGGATGCGTGCGCAATTGGCTGCTGACGAGATCGAGGAGATCGGAGGCCTGGTAGCGGATCACCGCTCAGCCGCCGACCTGCACTGGACTGTGGATACGCTCTACGCCAAATGGATTGAGTTGGATCGGTTGATTCCGGAAGATGAGTTGAGACTTCAAAAAGCAACTCGGGAGATGAAGATACTCTACGTGGCGCATATCCAGACAGAGGAAGTGATCGTCTTCCCTCGTGCGGCACGGTTGTTGGATATGCAAGCGATTGCGGCTATAGGGGAAGAAATTCGTTTTCGGCGGGAATAGCCTTCGCAGCCGGAGACGGAGACTCTTCCGGATCTCGGCCTGCGTTGATGGTGGAATGATCCCTGTCAGGAGATCTGGATTAGCCCGAATCCAGTCTATTCCAGTCGCCAGTAAGGTGCGTGTTTCGGTGACAGCAAGCCGCATCAACCCCAGGCCACAGGGTTGATGATCGAGAGCACCTTGATTTTAGCGATACCAGGATTAAGCCGGGGTTAAATCAGTCTCTGGGATCGGGGGGGTACGGTACAGAACAAGGCTGGGCCATCGGGTGGGGCATGGTGTCGGGGATACAGTGTGCGCGCATGCCTACTTGTTGACCGGTGTGATGTCGGTGACGGGCAGATCCCAGTGTGAGAGCAGAATCTCGAAGCGGCGTTGTTCTTCCTTCTTGTAAGTTGGCTGGTCGGGCCATAACTCTTTGATGAAAGCCTCTTCATCGGGATTGGAGGTGGTGGCTACGGTGGAGTTCTTGTAGCGGATGGTGACGCGGTAGTCCCAGCGTCCATCCTCGGTGGTGTGGTAAGCCGGGGACTCGATTTTCAGGCTCAAAATGCGGCCGGTTGATTGAATCTTTTGCAGTAACGGGTAGTGGTTCTTGAGGAAGAGTTGCAGAAATTCCGCCTGATGGCCCCATTGAAGCTTGTAGTAGTACTCAACGGTATAGGGCTGGTCTGTGCCGCCTTGAGGCGGGGCTCCCTGAGCCAGCAGCGGAGCGGCAAAAGAGCCGGTGAACGCGAGGGCGAGAACTGCGAGAAGGATCTTGCTCATAAAAAACCTCCTTGAAGCGGATAGAGGGATTGTATCGCGCGGGCGCTCAATGGCCGTTGCCGCCGCCGGTTAGAAATGCAGATGGAAGAAGCGCTTCAGCTCCGGAGAAAATTCCTGAATCAGATGCTCGGTTCCGATGAACCCTGCCTCGATGTGGCCGCTCTGAACCCCCTGTACCAATGCCGTGTAGTGAGAGGGATACCATGTTGCTTCGACCATCGAACTGCCGTAGATACTGATGATCTGCGGCAAATCGAGAGTCAGGTGGCCGCCGTGCGTGTAGGTCAGAAAGCTCATCTTGAAGACATGCCCGCCGCGGTGAAAAAGGCCTTTGCAGGCGCACGGAAAGTACCGCGTATCCGTGCCTTCGGCAGCGGCAAAGCCTTCATGCACGCTGTTCTGGATCAGGTTGGCTCCGTATGCTGAGCCGAGCCGGCGGGCAAGTCCGCCGCCGCTCCTTGTCCAAACCGAGGGCACATCGAAGACCTGGTTATAGGCTGCAGTTCCAAGGGACTCGACGTGGAGGGAAGCCGAACGCCCGTCCTCGTTTACCCAGCGCTGCCAGCGTTCTGCCCCGGTCATGGGCTTGTAGACGGATGGGTCGAAGGGGGCTTGCACGGTAAGCGACTTGCGCAACGAATCGGACAACGACTGGCTGGCCAGCAGGCAGGGCGCAAGAATCAGTGCAAGAAGCGCAAAGCTGTGTTTTATGGTCACAGATTTATTCTCCACGACAAAACAGGGATCGGGGAAGAGATCTGGTGCAGATAGGGTGGAAAAGAAGCCGAAGCTCGCAGTTTTGCAATGCTCCGCCCGTCTGCCCACCGCAAGCGCCAATTGGCCCAACAGTTGTGTGCGGATAAAATTGACTTGTGTGGCGACCGTTCCCAGGTGGATGCGTTGCCGATTACCCCAGTCAAACGCGGAGCGTTCAGTGACGAAGATGGAGCAGCAACAGCGGTCGATCGAGAAGACTCGGCTGAATCCAAACGGGTCAAAATCTGCCGGCGAGTTTCTTGCTTTTCGCAACGGCAAGCTGGATCTGCGTTCGATTGACCGGCTCGAAGCCGAAAGAACGGCGCTAAACTCAGCGGCTGCAGACCCGCTTCCCGGCAAAAACCTCCCGCGCGTCGGTGTGTTGGCCATTCAAGGCAACTATGCCAGCCACTCGCAGGCATTGACCGAGGCGGGGGCTGAGCCAGTGGAAGTGCGCAAGCCTGAGGAATTGGCCGGTCTCGACGGACTGATCCTGCCAGGCGGAGAGTCCACCACCATTCTCAAGTTCCTTGAAAAACACCGCTTCTTCGAGGCCCTGGGAGATTTCTGCCAGCATCACCCGGTCTTCGGCACCTGCGCCGGCGCCATTCTGCTGGCACGGGAAGTGCGCAACCCGGCACAGCGCAGTCTTCGGGTGCTCGATGTCGTAGTGGAGCGCAACGCCTATGGGCGCCAAATCGACTCCACCATCCTCACGGCGGAGTCCGCGCTTCCCGGCGAACCCCTGGAGATGGTCTTCATCCGGGCGCCGCGCATTGTGGAGATCGGCGCTGGGGTCAAGGTCCTGGCCCGCCGCGACGGCAACCCCGTCCTGGTGCAACAGGGCAGAATCATGGCGGCCACCTTCCATCCGGAGCTGTCCCGTGACCGGCGGGTCCATCGTCTCTTTGTAGAAACCGTGATCGGCGCTGTCGAACAACCTGCCGGGGCGCGGGCGCAGTAACCGGATTTTCTGCTGCAGATCAACCAGCCCGGGAAGAGAGGGATGCGTCCAATCGAAGATGGGTGTAATCTCTTCTTCACCGAGGCCCGTATGCCTTCCACTTTTACTCACAATCCCTCTGAGGCCGAGCGCAAGGAACCCGGAATAGGCGGCAAACCGCCCCTCGACCGTCGCCCGACCGGCGGCGGGGGCGGCGGGGGAGACGACGATTGGAATCGCGGCCGAAAGGGCCCGCGCGAGCTCCTTCACCGGGTTCGGGCCTTTCTGTTTTGCGCTTTGGCCGGCGACATGGTCTTTTTTGCCGTGCTGGTGGTCCTGTTCTATGCCCGCCAGGCAGGGGCCAGTTGGGATGCGCACTTTCACGAACTGATTGGAGATTGGCACCCGGTGCCGTTGCCTCCGATTCTTTACCTCAACACCGCGGCATTGCTATTGAGCAGCCTCACCATGGAGGTTGCGCGGCACAGCATCTTTCGCGAAATTGACGTATTGGAAGAATGGCTTGGGCTGGGCCGTCCCGCGTTACGTCGTACCATCCCCTGGGTGGCGGCTACGCTGCTGCTGGGTTCCCTGTTTTTGACCGGCCAAATGGTTGCATGGAAGCAGTTGACCGCGCAAGGCTTCGCCTTCAATCGGCTGTCAACACCGTCGAGCTATTTCTTTTACGTGATTACCGGCTTGCATGCCGCACACCTGGTGTGCGGGGTCGCGGCCCTGATCTTGTGCTTGACTACTCTGGGCTATCTCAAGAGCGTAGAACTCCGGCAGGTCGCGGTCGATGCGACCGCTTGGTTCTGGCATGCCATGGGGGTGGCATGGGTGATTCTGCTGGCGGTACTCGTTCTAGGCCAGTAAACGACGCACAGTCAGCTGTAAAGAAGTTTTGGACTCGGGAGAAATGCGAATCCTGCTGTCGAGGAATCGAGAACGCCTCAACACGCCGCTCTTCAAAATACTTCTGCCGAGGCAGTGCCAACTCCGTACCGGGAATACGGCGCCGCTGAAGCCGATGAATGGAGGTTACCATCGATTCCAGGTAACCTCGGCTCGTCGAATTCGATTCTGCTTCGAGGCACTCGGCGCTATTAAGCCGAAACAACTGACAGGCAAATGCGGATTATGCCGAGCGAGGGTTCAGGAAGGCGTGAAAGCGCTCACTCCAAGTCGGTATCTCAGGGCAGGCGAAATAGATCTGGCGATTACGCTCCATCAGCAACCGCACAGCCTCAAGACGTTCGTTGTGCAAGGAAAGCAGGCCACCCTCGTGAACGAATTCATCGGTGAGGTATTCGATGGCGTGACCCAGAATTTCGAGGGCACGCCCAGCCTCAGGGGAGATCCGCCTCCGCCGGTTAAGGAGGGGATGAGGGCCGGTGGCTACCGGTAGGGTAGCCAGAATTCCGAAGCAGGTTGTTGTCGAAGCTGCCATGGTGTTAATCCTCACACGGTTCATCGGCACGATTGGACCTCTTTTCAGATCACGAAGGTACTGCTTTTCATCTTGAGACAACGAATTATCGCCCGCCTGAATTGGGATTTCGTGTGATGCAAGTCACTTAGAGAAATGCTCATCCCCGGCATTCCTAAAATGGGAAAACCGTAGAAAAACAGCACTCTCCTGGGAAATTCGACCGCCATCACACCTTTCTGCCCTCCGGTAGGTGAAAACCAAGGCATGATCTCACGACCGTTGCACCGTTGGCTGTATCATTCCCTACACTTTCCACCGGGTTTCTTGCAACCGTGCGCGCGTGCTTGCACAGGCACATTTCAAGCTGCCAACGCGTTTGGCTATGCGTCTCAGTGACTTGCACATCGAGCGCAATTCCTTCGACTCGCTATCTTGGAAAAAGGTTGGTAGCTCAGGAGCAAATTCGCACCCTATGTCACTCTAAGGTCCTGACTCTAACAAGCTGTATAAAAGTTCTCCTGGTGTGAAAGGGCACGACTGCAGTCGCGCCGCAAGTGGCTGAAAACATGAAGCGCTTTAGCCCCTGAGGGATGGGCTCTTGCGGCTTATCGCCCGCTGCGGAACAGTTTTTATACAGGTTCTAAGGTCCCCCTCTTCAAAGCCGCTGTCATTCTCAGCGAATGGGCCCCGAGAGCTTTTCAGTTCGGAATCGTGAGCTGAAGATTCTGTGGTTGCTCTTTGTAATTGATGAAAAGAACTTCAGACTTACCACACCAAGTGCTCGAGACTAACCGGGTGCCGATGACCTGTGCGCTCTATCGGGGCGATCCGGCCGCTGACGGCGCAGGTAGCGCAGCCTTGGCGTTGGCTATCTCCGGTTCCTTCAGAGCCTTCACGGCCTCTTTGCCATGCTTGCTGTCAGGATCGTAGTTGACCACGGTCTGGTAGTGGATGCGGGCGTCGGCAAAATTGCCCAAGTGGCGCTCTGCCTCTGCAAGTCCCCAAAACACGTCGGGGTTTTCCGGATCCAGAACCATTGCGGACTGAAACCTGGACAAAGCTGCCTTCCAGTTCTTCTTGTCGAGGTAATATCCGCCCACGTTGATATCTTCGGAGGCCGCTTCCTGGTGGGTAGGTTCCTTCACCGAGAGCTTTTTCCTCTTGCTCCCAGTGTCCGCGTCGTCGTCACCCGGCCTGGGGAGGATGCGATCGAGGCCTGTCAGGCTTGAACTGGAAGAGGACTCCTGTGCATCGCCCGTTGCGGGAGCAGGATCGTCTGGACTGCGCGCCGGGTCGGTGTCGTCCGCCGGCAGGCTGGGAAGCTCGTATCGAGTCCCGTCATTGGCCGGTTGCGGTGCGTTCACCGTATCCTTCGTAGGCATTACCGGAACAGTGCTGGTGTCCTCGGGGAACGGATTCGATCCCCCGGGAGCTGCCGCCGGTTTTTGCTCGCTGGGCTGGCTCTGGGCTGCGCCGGGCGCATTGGCCGGCGCCGAAGACTGGGCACACAACCCTGTTCCAGCCGCCAGAATGCCTGCAAACACAGACGCTATCGGAAAACCCCGTTTCATTTCGCCATTCCTCGCCCCATCCAGAACCTGTTCAATGGTACGATGCCATGCATACAACAGAAACCCTACCAAGGAAAGCATCGCACACTCGCATGGGACTGATCATCCGCTCTTCCGCCATCCACGCCGCAGGCTGCTACACCACAACTACCGTACGAAAAGGCACCCGCGTTGCCGAATACACCGGCCGGCGCATCAGTAAACAGGAGGCCGACATCCGCTACCAGGATTCGCCGGTCACCTATCTGTTTGGACTCGGAGACGGCTCGGTCGTGATCGATGGCCATTGCGCCGCCATGTTCATCAACCACAGTTGCAATGCCAACTGCGAGACCAGCGAGGAGGAGGGCAGGGTCTGGGTGACGGCCATCAAGAAAATCCTTGCCGGAGACGAAATCACCTACGACTACTGCCTCTATGACGGCGGAGACGACGAGGCTCAGTGCAACTGCGGGGCAAAGAACTGCCGCGGCACCATGTATTCCCTCGAGGAGATCCGGCGGCGCAAGAAAGCTGCAAAAAAAGCCAGGAAGGAGGCCTCGAAAGAGTCGCAGGGTAAACGGAGGGTCAAGGACGGAGCCCGAGTCTAAGCCGAGCCGGCACCGAGAATCGTCCTCGGATCGGGTCCTCCGCCGGTTATTTCTGTACACCCGTTTGAAGCTTGCTGTACACTCATCGCTGTTCAATATCCCCGCATTGATTGGCCCCCACCCTTCAAGCGAAATCGGGTAGCCAAAGATGGCCGTAGAGCTGAGTATCGTGATGCCCTGCCTCAACGAGGCGGAAACCCTCGCAATTTGCATTCAAAAAGCACAAAGCTACCTGCGCGGGGCCAATGTAAGCGGCGAAATCGTCATCGGGGATAATGGCTCGACGGACGGCTCCCAACAGATTGCAACCAGCCTCGGCGCTCGGGTGATTCCCATCCCGATTCGCGGGTACGGCGCGGCCTTGTTCGGTGCCATCACCGCCGCGCGGGGGCGCTATTGCATCATGGGCGATTCCGACGACAGCTACGACTTCAGCCACCTTGAAGGATTCCTGGAGAAGCTTCGCGCCGGATTCGATGTGGTGATGGGGAACCGTTTCCGGGGCGGCATCAAACCCGGCGCCATGCCGTGGAAAAACCACTACATCGGCAATCCCGTGCTTTCGACCATCGGAAGGATCCTGTTTCGCCCCAAGGTGGGAGATTTCCACTGCGGCCTGCGGGGATTTTCCAAAGACGCCTTCTTGCTGCTCGATTTGCGCACGACCGGCATGGAGTTCGCCTCCGAAATGGTGATCAAGGCCAAGCTGATGGGGCTGCGCATGACCGAGGTTCCCACCACGCTAAGCCCCGATGGACGTTCGCGCCCGCCCCATCTGCTCCCCTATCGGGACGGCTGGCGGCATTTGCGCTTCATGCTCCTGTTCAGCCCTGCGTGGCTCTTCCTGTATCCCGGGTTGGCCATGATGCTGCTGGGGCTGGCCGCCGGCGGCACGCTCCTGGCTCGCCCTATCCACCTGAGCCGGATCGAATTGGGACTGGACACCCTCATCTATTGCAGTACCCTGACGGTGGCTGGTTTTCAGGCAGTCCTGTTTTGGCTTTTGTCCCGCGCCTACGCGGTGCAGGAAGGTCTCTATCCGGAAACGCCGAGAGATCGCAAAAACGCAAGGCATTTTACCCTGGAGCGGGGATTGGGTGCCGGAGCGCTGATTTTGGCGGCCGGACTGGGGGCCGCTTTGTACGCCGTCTGGCAATGGAAGCAACACGCTTTCGGAGCCCTGGACACAGAACACATCGCACGAATCGTGATTCCGTCCTCCGTCGCGATTTCGTTGGGTCTGGAGACCATTCTCTTCAGTTTTCTGCTCAGCACTTTCGTTCTAAATGTCAGGCCCTATTCTGCGATGGTTGAACAAATTGAGGGGATTTGCGTCCGGGAAGAAGTTGCCTCTGAGGCGGCCCAATGCGCCGACGGCGTTCCTGCTCCTTTGAAGACTTCGTAGGTGCCGGCCCCCAGTTGCGGCTGGATCTTACCGTCCGGGCGGAACTTTTCCCTGGGGCGAAGCGTATCGAAAGGAGTGAAGCTTATGACCATCCAGCGATTGCTTGCCGTGTTTCTGCTCGGAGCTGCGTTTGCGACGAGCCCAGCATTCGCAGACCACGATGCTGTGCACTTTTTCTCAAACATCCATGTGGCACAGAATGCCTATGTGCACGATGCCGTGTGCTTCTTCTGCAACATCGATGCCGAAGGAGAAGTGAAAGGCGACGTTGTCGTCTTCTTCGGAAACATCCATATCGCATCGAAAGCCGATCACGACGTGGTGAGCTTTTTCGGGATGGTTACAGCCGACGACAATGCCTCCGTCGGTCAGGACATGGTGAGCATGTTCGGCGCCGTGCGGCTTGGGGAGAATGTTTCCGTCGGCAAAGACCTGGTATCCATGTTCGGTATGCTGAGAGCGCCCGAAACAGTCACGGTGGGTGGCGACCGGGTTAGCATGCCGGGCTGGTTCTTCTTTGGCCCCATGATTCTGATCGGCATGGTGGTCATCGTGATAGTGCGCGAATTGCGGTCGCGCCGCCGCCGGCAGTACAGGATGAACTACCCTTTTCCTCCGCAACCCTGAATGACTTTGTATCGAGGGGTAACTGCAGGCGGTGAAAGTCGAGAATCCTGAAAGCCGTCCCTGGTGGCTATACACGCTGCGGAAAAACTCACTTTCGATGGTGAGAAGTGTCAGGGCACGACTTCAGTCGTGCCGATAAGGCGAATAGGATGAGCGGGCTTTAGCCCCTGAGGGAAGGTCGTGTTTTGCTATAGGGACTTGTTCAGAGGTTCCCTGTTCTGGAATCGCTCTAAACAGGCTGCGGAAATCTCTTCGGCCGGTATGTCGGGCCTGCAGTTCTGCCCTTTCAAAATTCGAATTTCCCCACAGGCTTGATCTTCCAGCCCTGGTAGTCATCGGGGTTTGATCCGTAACTCGGCTAGCTGGGATATGTCCATCAGTTGCGGTGCGCCTTCGCCTGTTGTCGCCAGGGCATCGCGGAACATGGTATTGCAGAAGGGGCACGCAGCGGCCACGATTCCGGCTCCCGTGGCGGCAAGTTCCCCGGCACGCACATGGCTGACACGATCCCCGGTTTCCTCGCCCAGAAAAGCCAGCCCGCCGCCCGCTCCGCAACAGAAGCTGCGTTCGTGGTTGCGTGGCGCTTCCACCATTTCCCCGCCCAAGGCAGCGACGGCTCTCGGTTCGTCGTACACATTCCGATAGCGCCCCAGATAACAGGGGTCGTGGAAGACCACCTTCTGATCGGTTGCCCCACCGCTTGCCTGCTGCGATAACTGCTCGGCATAGCGCGCCAGGAACTCGCTGTGGTGCTCGATCTCCGGGGGCGTGCCGTATGCCTTCCAGTCTTCCTGGACGGTGCGCACGCAGTGGGGGCAGATGGAGACGATCTTCTTGACCTTGTTTTGCGCCAGGATCTCGAGATTGGCCTCGGCCAGTTGCTGGAAGAGCAGATCGTTGCCCAGCCGGCGAACCGGGTCGCCCGTGCATTTCTCCTTGCGCAGCACCCCATAGCTTGCGCCTAGATGATTCATGACGCGCGCAAAGGACGAGACGATCTCGCGTCCCTTGGGATCGTAGCCGCCCATGCAGCCCAGCCAAAGGCAGTACTCCTGGGTTCCGTCGAACAGGGGCAGCGCCTGCTTCTGGATGAACTTGTCGCGCTCGGCGGGATTCATACCCAAGGCGTTCGAGCCGCGTTCCAGAGCCAGAAACAGCTTGCTTCCATGGCTGTCTTCCCACGACCCGGTGTTCACCGCGCCACGCCGCAGCCCAACCAGAATTGGCAGATGCTCAATGCCCACTGGACATTGGAATTCGCAGGAGCCGCAGGTGGTGCACTGAAAGACAGCTTCCTGCTGGTTGAACTTGCCCAACAGCGGCTCGGCCGAGGCAGGCCCGAACTCATTCAGATAGGCGCGCACGCCAAGAACAATCTCTTTGGGGTTGAGCAGCTTTCCGGTGTTGGACGCGGGGCAATGTTCCGTGCAGCGGCCGCATTCCACGCAGGAATAGGCCTGCAGGCTCACCAGTTGCGTCAGGTCGGTCCCCGCTACCAGCCCGAAATCCTCGTCGTCGGCAAGCGGAGGAATCTGGCTGAAACCGCCGCGGGAAAGAAATACTGTGGCTGGGCTCAGCACCAGGTGCAAGTGCTTCGTATGGGGAATGAGAGGCAGGAAGGTCAGGAGCGTCAAAGTGTGCATCCACCACAGCAGACGAGCTGCCGGAGCCCCGTCGGCGACGAGAAAAGAAGCCAGGTAGGTGGCCATCAAGACAGAAATCAGCAGGGCAATGACGCCGGACTCCCAGGAGAGTTTGGCGCCGAGCCACTTGGGCCTCAGCACAAAGCGGCGAATAAACAGACCCAGAATCCCGGCGATGCACGCCAGCGCGAAAGCCGCGGCGAAGTAAAAATAGAAGCGGCCGACCGCGCCGGCAGGCGACAGAAAGCCAAGGCCGAACACGACGGCGCAGTGGTTCAGGGTGACCAGGGCGAAGGCGCAGAAAGCCCAGAACACCAAGGCATGGGCAAGTCCTGGCAGCGGCCTCTCCCGCACCACCTTGGCCTGGCACAGCACCTCCCACACGAAATCCCGAACGCGCTTGCCGATGGGAAAGAGCCGAAAGCCGGGGTCTTTCTTCGACTGCAAGATCTTTTTCAGAATGGGGCCGAAGCGGCGCCAGAAGCCCCAGGCCGAGGCCGCCGCCAAAAGGGTAAAAAGCAGTTTCTCGAAGATCGAGAAGCCATCGGGTTCGGCAAGAGTTAGCAAAGGAGTCATAGGCAAACCTCGCTCACAATACAGGATCGCCTTGGGCCCTGTCGCGCTCGAATTGGGTCAGACCGTCCACTGCAGGCACAGCTCGTAACCATCGGGATCTTTGAAGAACAGCTGCTTCATGCCGAAGGGGCGAACCATGGGGCCTTTCACTTCGATGCCGGCGCCGCGCAGGTATTGAGATGCGCCTTCGAGGTCCTGGCACCCGATGTAGATCTGGGTTTGGCCGTGTGCGGCAATAAGGGCGGGGTCGGGAGCGGGCGGGCGGCGGCTGCGCTCATAGGCGGTGTTCAGCATGAGCGCCGCGTCGTTCAGTTTGAGCCAGCACCAATCGAAATGGCCGTCCGGCTCGGGATCGGAGTTGCTGAAGATGCTGAAGCCCAGCACGTCGCGGTAGAAGCGCAGCGAGGTGGGCATGTCGAAGACGGAGAGCAGTGGGCAAAGCCCGTGCAGATCGAGCGCCATGGGTCCTCCGTTGGTCTGGAGCCGAGGGCACGCTTTGCGGCTCCTGCCGAGGAGTCTACAGCATCGGCAGGGCCCCGTTGGTTGGTTCCCAATTGAAGCAGGCGCACCATAGAGTGCTCAAGCACCAGTTCTTTTCGCACTCGTGTTCGAAGTCGTCGACGGTCGAGGGCTGCCGAAGGTCAACCTCGTATCCCTGCGCGAGTGACCAAATCAAGGGGCGACCCGAAACCGGCTCGCCCCTCCTTGATCCACCCAACCCAAATTGCCAAATGCCAGCTCTTCCTTACTCCTCCCGCAACAGGATGATTGGATCGACCGCCAGCGCCCTTTGTGCCGGAATCCAGGCTGCCACCAGCCCCAGCAGCAGCATCGTCAACACCACTCCGCCCAAAACCAGCGGGTCTTTCGGCCCCGCCTGGTACACGATGTACGACAGCACCTTGGTGGCCAGCAGCCCCAGCGCCAATCCCGCCGCAGAGCCCACTGACAGCAACACGAACGCCCGCCCCAGCGCGGCACGCAATACGCCCTTCCGCTGTGCGCCGAGCGCCATCCGGATGCCCATCTCGCGCAGCCGCTTGCTCACCGTGTACGAGGCCATACCGAAGATTCCCGTCACCGCCAGCATCGCTCCCAAGAGCCCCAGTACACCCAAAGCCACCGTGGCCACGCGTGCGGCAAACAACGCCGAGCTCATCTCTTCGTTCCACGTCCTCACGTCCATGGGCAATCCCGCGTCCAGCCCGTGCAGCGTCTCTCGCAGCTCTCGGGAAAGTTCTTCCGGATCGCGGCTCGACCGCACCAGCAGCCACATATCGCTCGACTGCTGCTGCAAAAATGAGAAGAACATGGCCGGCTGCTGATCCTCCGTCAGCGTCCGGTATTTCCCATCTTCCACCACACCCACCACCTCGACCCGGGTATCGGCATTGGTCTTGAAATGCGCTCCCACGGCCTTATCCACCGACCCAAAGACCTTCACTGCAAACTGTCGATTGATCAGCGCCACATTCGATGCCTTGCTGTCGTCCTGCAGCGTCAGGTCTCTTCCCGCCAGCAACCTGGTTCCCGCAGTTTGCAGATAGCCCGGCGAAACGTTGTAGTTCATGGCGTCCGCTGCCGCATTCGTCGGACGGAAATCGGTTGTGCTGTCTGTGAAAACACCCGAGTCGCCGGCGCTCATGGTGAGAGGCAGGCCGCTCGTGTAGCCCACCGACGTCACGCCTGGAATAGCCGCTGCCGCATCCACCATGCGCTGCTGCATCGGTGGCACGCGCTCGCCGTTATAGCCAGCCAGGTTCAAGTCGCTCTCCACCAACATCACGTTCTGCGGTTGAAAGCCAAAGCTGCTGTGCATGGAGCGTGTCAATCCCCGCACTGCCACCAGCGAAGACGTCACCAGCACTGCGCAAATCGCAATCTGTACCGCCAACAGCACATCCCGCACGGTGAACCGACGGTGCCCCGCCGCGCCGCTCATCCCGGTGCGAATCACTTGCCACGGATCCGCCCGCATCACCTGCCGCACCGGTACAATTCCGAACAGCAGTCCACTGGCCAGCGCAAGAAGAAGCGCAACAGCATAAGTGGAGGCATCCGGGTTGACCGGCAGGCTGATGGGAATATCCGGGATCGGCTGCCATCCGCTCAGCACGTGCAGGATCGTCACGCCGCCGGTCAGCCCCAGCGCGCCGCCAGCCAGAGACACCAGTACAGACTCGGTCAACATCTGGCTCAGGATCATTCCCCGCCGCGACCCCAAAGCCAGCCGCAGCGCCGTCTCCTTGGCCCGGTCCGCCGACCGGGCTGCAAACAGGCTTCCCAGGTTGGCGCAGGCGGCCAGCAGAATCAACCCGGAAAGCAGCATCAGGCCCGCCATGAATGCCCGCGCCGGCCCTCCCAGTGTGTCCCCAATCAGCCCCGGACGAGCCAGCGTGAACCTCACGCCATCGTCGTGCGCTGGATAGGTCTTGGCGAGCCATGACCCAACCGAATTCAGATCCGATTCCGCCTGTGCCGACGTTACTCCCGGCTTCAGTCGCCCCAGCACAAATCCCGAGTGATTGCCGCGGTCAAGCACGTTGGGGCTCCGGACAAGCGGCTCCTCAATCATCGGAATCCACATGGCCGGCGCAAAGAATAGCTCCGTGCCCCTAAACTCCGGCGGCGCCACGCCAAGAATCGTGAACGGATGCTTGTTGATCGCGACCGTCCGCCCCACAACGCCTGCATCGTCTTCAAAATGGCTGTGCCAGTAGGCATAGCTCAGCACCACATAGGGAGCGCTGTTGATCCCGCGCTCATCGGTGGCGTGAAAGAAGCGCCCCAGATACGGGTGAATATCCAACGCGTCGAAGTAGTTCCCACTCGCCGCGTACGGCCATGCAGTCGTGGGATTTCCGCCGGTATCCACAGCCACCGGTCCCATGATGTCATAGGTGAACAGGCTCTCAAACGTCCGTGCCCGGTCCCGCAGATCCACATAATCGGGATACGACTGCGACGGATACTTGAACCGCTGCACCATCACAAGATTCTTCGCGCGAGGCACATTCACCGGCCGCAGCACCACTGCATTCAGCACGCTGAACACCACAGCATTTGCCCCAATCCCCAGCGCCAGCGTCACAATCGCCGTCAATGCGAATCCCGGTGACTTCCTCAACTGCCGCAGCGCAATCCTAAGATTCCGAATCAAGCCCATCGTGAAATCCTCCGTACACAGTGGTTTGCGAATTACCTTGCACATTCCTTTCCAAATCGAATAGTCCTTAACGCGTTCATAGTAAAGGCAATACATGGAGCGTGGGGATGCCCTGCAAACGCCCGGTGTCCGCTGCCGAAGATGGTTGTCCGAAATTGAACAGTCGACCGGGCTTGTCAGGATCCAGCGGTGACTTCGCGTTTCCCCTTTCCTCCTCAACCTGAATCGCCGGAGTTTCTTCTCAATGCCATCGCAATTTCTCTGGACGCGGTTCTGAGCCTCTTGATAGCATCGACAAACCCGTTCCACGATGTTCGGCCCCGCCCCCATGAGCGCCTACTCTCTAAAAACCTTGGTTACCCGCATTCCACAAAAACCGGTAACACCGGGCCCCTTGCAGCCGATATCCCCATTTGGACCCAAGGGAGATTCACGTGACCCTTTTGACTTGGAATCACTCGTGCACGGTTGGCGTCAGGGCGATGGACGATCAGCACGCCATCCTCATGGACACCATCAACGAACTGCGCCTGGTGCTGGTGCACGGCCGCGGCCGCGATTTGGTTGCCGAATTGTTGAACCGGCTCATCGAATTCACCCGCATGCACTTCTGGACAGAGGAACAGTTGATGGAGCAAAACGACTTCCCAGGCCTGTCCGAACATCGCATCGAGCACGAGCATTTGCTCACCCAGATCCGGGAATCCATCTATCATGCGCAGCACAGCGACCATGTCCACATGCGCTCTTTGCTGCTTTCCTTGCGCGACGTCTACCTCCAGCACATCGAGGGCCTCGACCAGTTGTACGGTCCCTGGTTGAACGATCGCGGCATCTACTGAGGTGATCGGGAAGGTGTAATGAATCTGCCCGCGACGGCCAATCCGCTTTCTTACTGAACTTTTGCGGGCCGTGTCCGATGAAGGAACTGCCGGCTCTATTCCGGCAGGAGTTCCACGATGGCATTTCTGGTTTGGACCGACAAGTTTTCTGTCGGAATCAAAAAGATCGACGATCAGCATATGGTCCTGGTTGAGACCTTGAACGACCTGCACGCTGCCATGATGAAAGGCCAGGCCCAGACTGTCACTGGCCCATTGCTCAAGAAACTGGTCGATTACACCCGGGACCATTTTTCTTCGGAAGAATACATGATGGCCTCCGTCAACTATCCGGGATTGGCCGTGCATCGCATCAAGCACCGCGACCTCACCAAGCAGGTGGAAGAGTTCATCGGACGCTTCGAACGCGGCGAGATTCGGATCAATCTTGAATTGCTGAACTTCTTGAACGACTGGCTGACTACGCACATCCAGAAGGAAGACAAAGAGTATTCTCCCTGGTTGATCGAGCACGGCGCGCACTGAGGTCTCTCAGCCGCCGGCTGCGGAGCCAAGACGCTTGACCCGCGAACCCCAACTGGGTCCTTCGCGCCCGAATAGGCTCCCGGGCGTGAATCGAGCACTGAAGGAGCTGCCGTGACCTTTATCAAATGGAACGATGCGCTCAAGATCGGCCTCAGTGGTCTTGACCAGGAGCATCGGCAATTGTCGCAGGCCATCAACGACCTTCATGCCTCCCTGACCGACCAGAGCATGCAAGCTCGCACCGGTCCGCTTCTGCAGCAGATGGTCGAAAGCACACGCGCCCATTTTGCCGGCGAAGAGGCGATGATGGAGCGCAACAAGTATCCGGGCATGGCGTTGCACGTTTTGAAACACCAGCACCTGCTGCAGCAGGTGGATGCGCTCAAGGGACGATTCCATCGCGGAGGGTTCACGCTCAACGAATACTCTTTGACCTTCCTTCGCGATTGGTTCACCGTTCATGTGCAGAACGACGACCGCAACTTTGTCGTGTGGCTCCGCGAACATGCGGGGCGGCAAGCTTCGCAACAATAGCGATTTCGCTTTCGAAACATGGGCCAGTCAAAGTGGTTCCATGCAAGTCTTCAAAGGAGGTCGACTTTGGACTTCATGACGAGCACTGCCGAATCAACCATAGGCATCCGGCTTCTGGACTGCGATCACCGGATGATGTCCGAGGCTCTCTACGACCTGAACGAGGAGCTGCTGAAGCAGGAGAATCGCAATCGCATCGGTTCGCTGCTGCGCAAGGTGGCGCGCTTCAATCGCAACCATTTTCAACTGGAAGAATCGATGATGGCGGCCACCAGGTACCCAGGTTTGGCCCTCCACCGCATTCACCACAAATGGCTGGTCTCCCAGATGAGCTCGCTCATCGCCGACTACTCCCGCGGCGGTCTCATCCTCGACCAAAGCTCTGTGAGCTTTCTTTCGCGGGCGCACAGCATCCATGTTGAGAAAGACGATCTGGATTTTGGGGAATGGTTGAATCGGCCTGAAATCCTCTAGCCCTCGAACGAGAAGGGAACTGCCGCCCACTCGGGCACTGCCGGCTTTGCCTCCGACGCCAGGTCGTAGACCAGCCGCTCCAGCACCAGTCGCTTGTCCGGCGGCGACGAGCGCAACTCCAGATCGGCGCGCGCCACCAGCCGCAACGCCCGGGTTAGCTCGCGCCGGCTCTTGTAGCGCCGAGCCTGCCGGATCAGGTCGTCGGCCGCAAAGGGGGGAATCCTGAATCCCTGCCAAAGCGCCTGCCAGATGGCCCGGGAATCGCGTACGTTCTTTTCCAGAACCACCAGCATCTGCCGGAACGTCCGCGCCAGCATGTAAAGATGCCCGATCGCGGCATCTTCGCCGGCCTCGGAGCTGTTCAGCAACCCGTGCAACAAAGCCAAGGCCCGCGTCCGGTCCCGTGAGCTGATGGCGTCGGTCAATTCGTAAAGCGAGCGCTGCTTGGCCGCCAGCACCATGGTCTCCACATCGCCCAGCGTGATGCGGCCCCGTCCCATGGTATAAAGCAGCAGCTTTTCCAGCTCCGAGGCAATCGTCAGCATGTCCGAGCCCAGCGCGTCCACCAGTTCATGCGCGGTATCGGCATCCATGCCCGCGCCCGCTGCCTGCGCCGTGGCAACCGTCCAGCGCGTGGCGTCTTCCTGGGTTACGCGCGCCAACTCCACCATGCCGCAATGCTCGCCCAACGTCTCGGTCAGCCGCTCGAATCGTGTCTTGTCTTCCATCTCCATGCGCTTCAAATCGGCGGAGATGCGAATGAAGTCGGCCACGAAGATCAACAGTGCCTGTGGGTTTGGTGAGCGGAAATAGCGCTCCAGCGCGGCAAACTCGTCCTTCTTGGTTCCCCGGGTGTATAGCTGCTTCACGTTACGGATGAAAATGACCTGAAAGGGCGCCATCAGCGACGGGGTCTGCGCCCGGTCCAGCACTTCGAAGATCGAGGTGCTGCCCAAGTCCAGGTCCGACAGGCAGAAATCCCTCAACTCCGGCGGCACAAATCCCTTCAGCACCGCGGCGCGGCAGCGGTCCAGCAGGAAGGCCTCATCCCCAGCCAGCACGTATCCCGGCCGCAATTGGCCCTTGCCAGTCGCGGCTGCCTCTATCTCCGCCACAAAGCGGCCTGTCGCTGCGAATCCCGCGCCCCAGCGCGCGCCGCTCAAGGTTCCTGTCTCCGGCTTGTGCGGCTCAATCCTGCGTTCGTCATGCGCATCCAGAATACCCCTTGGTCGCTTCCCGACACCAGCCCGTCCGCCCACCCATAGCGAAAAGACAAACTGCATCTCGCTTTCCCCGCCGTCCGAACCCCTGGGGCGGTCGATCGCGAGTAGAGCGGCCGAGAGGCGCTCACGGTGAAGTCAAGCGCAACTCCGGAAATGCTTCCACGGTCGCTCCCTGTAGGGGCGAGGCAAATCGCCCCCAAGTGTTGCTTTGACTTATCCAGAAAATGCTCCACATCCCGTCATGCAGACGCCCCTGTCAAATCCACTCGAAGCGGTTGCGTGGGAAATGAGCTTCAGAATGTTTTTCTGCTACGGCGCAACAGAAAGATCTGGCCTTTCCGTTGCGCATAATTAACTCCAATTGGCGCATGATCGAGAAATCGAAGGCTTCTTTGAGAGCGGTTTTGGGACTGAAAACGAGAAGAATTCCAGCGGCCTGTACCCCCACCCCCATGCCAGTTTTGCAGTATCCAGCAGAAAATAAATAAGTTAGGTCTGTTACCGTCTGCAAACGCTGTTGAAAACAAATGACTTACACGCGCTGACGTTTTTGGTGCCCGGCTCTTGCCGTGTTTTAGGTAACAACGAACTATTTCGGATAAAAGCACCAGAACTAGTGATATCCACAGATTCATCCGATTTTTACACTTGAATTCACAAGCGAAGCGGGCCTACTCTCCATACCAGTTGGTGACCTCAAGGGAATTGGAAACGCAGTTTCAGTCTGATAGGACGATGCAGGATTCGATTGAACTGGGAGTTCATGGCTGGCTAGCCCGGCGATGAATGGAAGGGTTGGTTGAGAGCGCATCGAGTATTGGGCAGGAATGTGCAAGCGCTGACAGGACACGAAGATTCATCCGCGGGGCTAGCCTGAGGATGCAAAGTTCGAGTCCAGCCGGTGATTCGGAAGCGACCCAGCCGTCGAGGCTGAAATTGGGGAAACCCAAAGACAGTCTGGACGGAGCCGCCGGAGGGTGTGAGATTCGAGGAAGCTCGAAGATCCGTCAGCCGGGGAAGCCAAAGGCGAGCATTCAGGGCAACCTGGAAGCTTACCGGAGGTAGAGCCGGGCGATGTAGGATGCGGGGCAACCTGCAGACTCATCGTAGGCGAGGTTTGAGGATCGGAGATTCGGGGCAACCCGGAGATTCGCCGCAAGCCTCGTTGAAAGATGCGAGATTCGAGGTAACTCGGAGATCCATCGCTGGCGCAGCCGGAAGATGCCAGGATTCGAGGAAACTCGGAGCCTCATTGGACGGGTGAATGGGACCGTGACTGAGCCAAGCAACCTGCGGGCACACCGCATTGAGACGCCGGGGACTTCGGTCTCTGGCGTCTTCGTTTGTGGCGCAAGAACATCCGCGGGTTTGATCAGCCCTGAATGACTCTGCCCTTGAAGCGGATTTGAACCGCACAGGGTGCCTCGGGTCACGAGTTTGGGACCACAAAGGGCACGCGAATTGTGGAACCGGGCGAGACGTCGTAGCAGCGAGGAGGCTGCTACGGCAGCGGATTCGGGCTTTGCACTTCGAGTTCCTCCGGCTCCGCGGTTGGTGCCTCCCGAGCATCGTCTCGGTGCTCGGATTCGACGGCCTCGGACTCTACTTCGATGACTTCCGCCTCAGGCTCGCTTTCAGATCCCGGCTCTGCCGTTGTCGGATCGGCATCGATTGCAGCGTTTTCAGGATCACATTCCTCCTCAGGTTCTCGGTCTGCTTCCTCCGATGAGGTTGGGCCCAGCAAGATATCGATGCGATAACCGGCATCCTTCGCCGTAGCCAAGGCTTCGTGTACGGTGTTGCTTATTTCCGCAAATGCAACACGGCTGGGCGATGACTCGCCCGCCATGCGCAGCAAGGAGGGCAGAAGCAGCCACCAAAGCAGTTCTTCGTACTGTTCACGAATGAAGTAGGAGTGTTGGCCGGCATCGTGGGCGCCGGTTAACCAGCGAACATCCGGGTCGAGCCACAGGACCGGCGTCAGCGCCACCTTCTCGTCCAAGGCTGGTTCCGGCTCAACTGCTTTCGCCGACTGAACCTGCGGCTCTACCTTTGCCTCAGACGCCTTCAAGTCAACTGGAATGTCCTCGACGGCCGGGCCAGGTGGCTTGCCGACCCCTGCCTGGGTCAGCAGCACAACCTTGATGCGGGCCGCGGCGCGCCAGCCGTCCTCTGCCTCCAGGCCAAGTGCCTCAAAGGCTTTCGCAAGCGGTTCCCGCAGACGAAGACGATCGAACAGGTCCAAAGCCACGCGCTCCGGGTTCTCCGCATCGATGGACTCGGCCAGCAACTGCAATACACACCAGCCGAGCACCGGACCCCACATGGCTGTCGCCGTTCGCTGGGGGCTGGCCCCAGGAAGCACGCGGCGGGCAGCCACCGTCCAGGGCTCAGGAAAAAGCGCTTCGATCACCGGGATGCGCATGGCGGCCCGCAAACGCTCGCGCAGAGCGGGTCCCAGCAGAACTGGATTAGTGGCATCAATCGGCTGTTTCGCCCCGCCCAGCCGGGAGATGTAGACTCGCTGAGCCAGCCGCATGAAGAACTCGCAACGGCTCCAGGACTGCTCGAAGACCTCGCGGCGCTCCAACTCAATCTTGGGATTGCTTGCCCCCGTGGTTGTGCGCGGGTGCTCCGCCAAGTCGGCGAACAGTCGCACCAGAGCCGGCTCCAATTGAAGACGCAGGGCGTCATGGACCGGTCGCAGTTCCAGGTCGACCAGGGCGTCGTCGAGGTTGGGTACCCCGGCGCCCTTGAGTTGATCGCAGAGGCGGTCCCAGGGCTGTTCTGCGGTTGCATACAACTCACGCCAATCGAGCAGAACATGGCACTGGTAGGCGTGCAGGTCGAGGGTCAAACCGCGCTCCTCAAAAACGCTGGCGCGCCTTAGGTACTCAAGGCCAGTGAGCGAATCCCGGTAGCCTAAAATGGCGCTGCCATCGTTGCCGAGCCCCAGGCCCTCGCGCAGGCGTTGCTGGCGCAATTGTCCCGAGCCCTTGTCGGCATAGGCCGCGGAGTTGTCGATGGTTCCGTGCGTTGAGCCGTAGCGGTTGTTGTAGACCACCAACGCGCGCTCGCCGCCGTGCCGGTTGCTGTAGGCAAAGACGTTTTCGTCAACCGAGCCGTTGTCCTGGAAGAAGTCGTAGAGCAGAAAGTTGCTGCTTTCCGCAAAGAGCCAGCGGCGCTGCAGCAGAGGAGCAATCTCCCGCTCGTGGCGCTCCACCAGCCAATGATCGGCGGTTTCGTCGTAACGAGGCCGCTGGTACTCCATGCCGTATTTCTCGGTAAATCCTTCGATCTGGCCGTGTCCGAACATGGGCAGGCCGGGCAGCGTGGCCATGAGCGCCGCCACGCCGAAGCACTTGTCGCCCTTGCCGAACTGGTCGATGGCGGTGCGCTCGTCGGGATTGCTCATGAAGTTCACATACCGCTTCATGATGTCCGGGTCGAATTCCAGAGTGTTCTTGATCACGGAGCGGTACTTGGCGTTGTCTTCGTCCCGCAGCATGACCATGAACGCCGAGTTATAGACGCGGTGCATGCCCAGAGTGCGGACGAAGTAGCCTTCCATAAGCCAGAAGGCCTCGGCCAGAAGCAGCGTACCGGGAACCTCCGCGGCCACGCGATCCACCACTTCGCGCCAGAACTCGTGCGGCATGCAGCGATCGAACTCGGCTTGACTCATGCCATATTCGGCGCGAGAGGGGATGGCGCCGCTGGCCCCGGGTCCCGGGAACCAGAGGCGATGAAAGTGCCGCTTGGCCAAGGTCATGGCGGCATCGAACCGAATCACGGGGAACAGGCGCGCCACGTGCAGAATGGTCTGGATGACCTGCTCGCGTACTGCGGCATTCAGATAATCCAGTTGCGCGGTGTCGTTCCAGGGAAAGCTGGTGCCGTCGTTGCCGTGGTAAATGTAGCGGGTTTCGCCGCTCTGTCGGTCGACACGGCGGAAGACCACGGCGGCATCAGTCTGCTCAAAGTAGTGGTCTTCAATCTTGATCTCGACTCGCCCGTCATGGGAGAGGTCGGGGCCGTTGAAGCTGTAGGCGGGATAAGGCGTGTCTTGCCGCGAGATGAACCAGTCGGGGTGCTCAACCACCCAGGGCGAATCGATGCCCATGTGGTTGGGCACCATGTCGCTGGCCAGCCGGACTCCATGCCTGTAGGCACGGTCGCGCAAGTTGATGTAGGCGGCCTCGCCGCCCAGGTCGTCCGCAATGGTGTAGTCGAACAGCGAATAGGCCGACGCCACGGCATCGCCGTTGCCGCAAAGCTGCTTGATGGTTTTGGAGGCGCGGCTGCGCTCCCACACGCCGATCAGCCAAAGGGAGTTGAGCCCGCGGCGAGCCAGGGTGGCGAGTTCTTCATCGGGAATCTCGTCCAGACGGCCAATATGGCGCCCGTACTGCTTGCTCATCTGCGCCAGCCACACATAGGTGCTTTTGGCGATGAGCACGGTAGTGGGCATCCAGGCGGTGTCGGGCGAAAACTTTTCGTATTCATTGGCCGGATCGCCGAAGGTCGGCACCTCGGCGGTGCTCACCATCGAGGGCCATTGCTGCTGGCCGGTCTTCAATCGGTGCCTGGCGGCGGCCTCCGCTTGAGCGGCCGGAGGATTGAACTGCATCCAGATGGCCAGCTCTTCCTCGTGCAGGATCTCGCCTGCGGTGGCCAGCAGGTGCTCCAGGCTGTCGCCCAGCAACGGCTTCCAGAGCTTGCGAATCAGGGCCAGTTGGTCGCGCAGCGAGCCGGGCGATTTGAGGGCCGGTAACCGCAGCAGTTCCAGCAGGTTCACCGGCTTCGCTCCCTCGACCGGAATCAGCGGCCGGGTGGCAAAGTAGTCCGGCAATTGCTGCGTCACCTGGCGATAGACGGTCTTCTCAGCCAGGCTCTTTTCTTCAAAGAGCTCTTCGAAGGGTTTGAAGGCTTCGTTGCGGTTCGCGGTCCACAGCAGAAGCAGTTCTTCCAGCGCAACCGCCTGGTGAGGCGTTCCGTCGGTACTTCCATAAAGCCATTGCTTGGCCGTCTGCTTGCCGCTGATCACAGTGCTGCCGGGAAAGTGCTCCACAAAAGTCAGCAGCATGGCATCCAACGCATCCGCGCCAACCTGGTCGGAGAAGAAATCCAGGGCGGAGGTCATGACGGTGGGATCGAATTGGTCGCGATAGCGCTCCATCAGGACGTGGCTGGCCTCGTCGATCAGGCCCATGGCGTAGAGTGCCCCGGCATGAACGGCGCGGTCCGGGTGCTTCTGGACGTCGCGAACCAGATTCATGCGATGTGCGAATTCGCGGCAGGCGGCCAAATTGGCGAAAACGACGTTTCCCGAGTAGGAAAAGAGAGACTCCGCAAACTGGTAGCGGTCACGTGCTTCCCGCGAAATATGAAATTCCATCATAAAAAGCTAGCTCCGAAATCTTTCACTTTGCCAAAAAGCAGACCCTGCACCTTCGCGGGCCTTCGATGTCGTCCAATGGGTCTATTCTGTTCGTCTCTCTGTGGCTATTTCGTCCAGTTCGATCGAGCCAACCAGCAAACTAACATCCAGGACGGCAAGGCCGCCAGAAGTTCTGATTTTATCTCCTGACCACCCAATCTGGCAGAAAACCGTTGGGAAACCCTTCGGACTCGGTTTGGGCGCTGAATGTTGGCAGAATCGCGCAAACTGCCGGTCCCCTCGGTTCGCTGTAGCCTCTTGTCGGAGACGGCACAGACGTTGTGGAAAGTCGCTCCGCAAAGCCACCAACTGCTCTGAATCCACGGAGTTTGCCCGTGGTCCAGCCCAAGTTGCGGACTCCCGGCGCTCCTTCGCACTACCTGTTGATTCGACCCTGTCGAGCCCATGCTATGGTCAAAATGAAATACTTCCATCATCTCGGCGGTCAGAGGAAGAATCCGTGGACCAATCCATCCGGTGGGGTATCTGGGGTACCGGCGCAATCGCAAACAAGGTGGCGAGCGACATTCCCCTCGCCAAAGGAGCAATCCTGCATGCCGTGGCCTCCCGCACCGAGGAGCGTGCCCGGCAATTTGCACTCCGGCACCGGGCGGCCAAGTGGTATGGCAGCCTTGGAGCCATGCTCGCCGATGCGGATGTGGATGCGGTTTACGTGTCCACTCCAAACCATCGCCACGCTGGGGACAGCATCGCCTGCATCGAAGCCGGCAAAGCCGTATTGTGCGAAAAGCCCTTCGCCTTGAATCTCGCCCAAGCCCAGCAGACCGTGGATGCAGCCCGCCGCAGCAAGGTCTTCTGCATGGAAGCTATGTGGACCCGCTTCATTCCCGCCGTGATCGAAGCAAAACGATTAATCGATTCCGGTGCCATCGGTCCTGTCCGCCTGATCCAGGGCAACTTCGGCTTCATTGCCCCTGAAGGCTCCAAGCCGCGCCTCTTCGATCTCGCCATGGGCGGGGGAGCGCTGATGGACATCGGCATCTATCCCATTTCGTTTGCGCACCATCTGCTGGGAGCTCCTCAATCGGTCACTGGAACAACCCGCCTTGGCCCTACCGGGGTGGATTTGCATTCCGCCTACCAGTTGCTCTACCCAAATGGCGCTCTGGCCGATCTCTGGTCGAGTTTTCAAGTCCAAGGCACCAATGAAGCCTTTGTCTTTGGAGAGCGTGGGATGCTGCACCTGTGCACGCCCTTTTATCACGCCCATCGCCTCATCCTGCAAACCCACACGGTCGCACATTCCAAGGGAAATGGTCATCCCAAATCGGCAGGAGCTTCCTTGCTCGGAATCGCCGAGGCCATGGGTATGGCGCCCGCAGTCAAGTCGATGCGACGACGGCTTTCTCCTCTGCTGGCCTTGCTGAAACGCGGTCGGGTGCAGAGCTTCCCATTTGCAGGCAATGGCTATCAATTCGAATTGATGGAAGTGAACCGCTGCCTCAGAGAAAAGCGCATCGAGAGCGCCGTCATGCCGCTGGATGAGACGCTGGAGGTGATGCGCACCCTGGATGCGCTTCGTTCCCAATGGGGCATGGTTTTCCCGCAGGAGTAACCTGACCTGCGCCGATAGTCGTCCAGATAATATCCTTCAACCTTGTGCCGAACGCCTTTCAGGACCAATTGCATGTCACGGTCGAACCAACACGATGAAGCCGATGCTCCAACGCAGATAGTCCGGGCTCCCTCTGTCGCCTATCTTGTCAGCCAGTACCCCACGCTCTCCATGATCTTTGTGCTGCGAGAAGTCCTGATGCTCCGCGAGCTCGGCTTTCGCATCGAAACGGCTTCGATCAATCCGCCGGACCGCGCGCCGGAGGGAATGACAGCAGAAGAAGCCCAAGAGGCCGCCCGCACTTATTGTGTGAAGAGGGATGGTCTCGCTGGCGCAGCGCGGGCGTTGGCGCTGACCCTGCTGAGCAATCCTGCCGGCATTTGGCGTGGCTTTCGACTGGCCTTCACGCTGGCAGGCCTGGACCTGAATCGCCTCTCCCTCAACTTGATGTACTTCCTTGAAGCCTTGATGGTGGGCCAGTGGATGGAGAGAAACCATCGGACTCACCTTCATGTTCATCTGGGTTCGCAGGCAGCCAGTGTTGGCTTGTTTGTAAGGCATGTTTTTGGATTCGGCTATTCGATCACAGTCCATGGCCCGGACGAGTTTTACGACGTCGCCGGAAAATACCTCCCGCAAAAGATCGAGGCGGCGGACTTCATCTTCTGCATCAGTTCCTTTGCCCGCAGTCAGTTGATGAAACTGTCTCCTTATGTCCATTGGAAGAAGCTGGTGGTTTCACCCCTTGGCGTAGATCCGGAACACTTCTCGGCCCGGCCGGAAAGACCGTCGCCAGAAATTCTGGAAATTCTTTGCATTGGAAGACTGACACCGGCGAAAGGCCAGCATATGTTGCTGGACGCGCTCGAGCGGCTTGGTGAGCGGGGATACAGCGTTCGTCTTCGGCTTGTGGGCAGCGGGCCCGATGAAGCATCGCTGCGCGAACACGCGTCCGCCTGCAAGTTTCCCGAGTCGATTGTCTTCGAAGGCGCGGTCAATCAGGACCGCATTCGTACTCTTTATGCCGCGGCGGATTTGTTCTGCCTGCCCAGCTTTGCCGAAGGGGTGCCCGTGGTTCTGATGGAAGCCATGGCCATGGAGATTCCCTGCGTGACCACACACATTACAGGCATTCCCGAGCTAATTCGGGACGGAGTCGATGGACTTCTGGTGCCCCCGGGAGATGTGGATGCATTGGTGGATGCGCTGGCTCGGTTGCTCGTAGATGAAGACCTTCGCCAGCGACTTGGCCACAGTGGCCGCGCCCGCGTCCTGGAGTGCTACGACTTGAGGCGCAATGTCGAAAGGCTGGCTGCGCTGTTTGGCACGCTCATGAAGCACTGAGGTTTCTTAATGTCCGGTGTGTGCTCGTCTCTTGACGCACCCCGCAAGCCTCTGCTCTACTGCCATCAACGACATGCACCTTGCCATCCCCAAAACGAGCATTCACTTCGGCCTGCGCATGGCTGCCCAGCTTCCTGTCACTCGAATTACCTACCCCAGCGCACAAGCGGGGAATTGAGCCTGAACCACCGGATTAAACGGTAAAGCAACCCACAGGCCACCACCCGCAGACGCGGCTGGTGGTTTTTTCGTCTCGATGTTCCATGCTTCCTGTCCGGCTTTGGCCCCTTTTCGTTCGATCGAGGAGAATGCTTCTTGGAATCCGTCTCGCTTACCAGCATCCAGACTGCTCGCGCCCGCATCGGCGAGGCCATCCACGTGTCGCCTTGCCAGCTCTCCCACCACCTGTCGGAACTGACCGGCTTGCCGCTGCACTTGAAGCTTGAAAACCTGCAACGCACCGGGTCGTTCAAAGAACGGGGCGCGCTGAACAAGTTGCTGACACTCAGCAAGACGGAGCGCGACCGTGGCGTCATCGCGGCCAGCGCCGGCAATCACGCCCAAGGCGTTGCCTTTCACGCTGCCGCACGCGGCATTCGCGCCCAGATCGTCATGCCCCTCGCCACCCCCCAGGTCAAGGTGGCAGCAACCAGGGCCTTCGGCGCCGAAGTGATCTTGCACGGGGCCAGCTACGATGAAGCCTGCGAGGAGGCTCTGCGCCGTCGCCTGGAAGAGGGCCGCACCTTCATTCATCCTTTTGACGACGCGGAAGTCATCTCAGGCCAAGGCACCATCGGCCTCGAATTGCTCGAGCAGGTTCCCGACATCGAGGCCGTTGTGGTTCCCATTGGCGGCGGCGGGCTCATCAGCGGCATTGCCTGTGCGCTGAAAGAGAACAATCCCAAGATCCGCGTGATCGGCGTTGAGCCGGAGAAGCTGCCCTCCATGCTGCGCGCCCGCGAGGCCGGGCACCCTGTCACCATCTCCGCTGAGGCCACTATCGCCGACGGCATCGCCGTGCGCCGCGCCGGAGACATCACCCTGCCACTGGTCAACCGCTATGTCGACGAGATTGTGACGGTCGACGACGAAGAGATCGCCAGCGCCATCCTGATGCTGCTGGAGCACGAAAAGACATTGGCCGAGGGCGCGGGAGCTGCGGCCCTGGCCGCTGTGCTCCAATCCAAGACCAACCTGCGTCATCGCCGTACCGTGGTGCTGGTTTGCGGCGGAAACATCGACGTAAGCTTGTTGGCCAAGATCATCGAACGCGGCCTGGTGAAGGACGGCCGTCTCTTGCGCGTCCGCGTTTACTTGCAGGACCGCCCCGGCGCCCTGCTGAACCTGACTCAGATCCTTGCCCGCGAGAGGGCGAATATTGTGGAGACAGTGCACAACCGCGCCTACTACGGCGTCAGCCTGGGCGAGACCGTAATCGACGTGACCCTGGAAACTCGCGGCGCAACGCACATCACCGCCATCAGCCACGCCCTACGCGAAGCCGGCTTCCGCTTCGAGCGCATTCAATAGGAGCTCATGTATTCTCCCAAGTTCAACCAAGTCACCGACCGCGCCGTTCTGCTTGAGGCCATGCAGGCCTATTCGTTTGCGATTTTGTTTGGGCCGCAGTCGAAAGCAGAGACACCAGCCCCGCTCGCCGCTACCCATCTGCCGCTGGTGGTGAAAGATGAAGGCCCGCTCGGAGTGCTGGAAGGCCACTTCGCCCGCGCCAATCGTCATTGGCGAGCTCTTGCCGGGCACGAGGCTCTGGTCGTGTTTCCCGGCCCGCACAGTTACGTCTCGCCGACGAACTATGTGGATCCGCTCTCGGTGCCCACCTGGAATTACATTGCCATCCATGCCTATGGAACGGTTGAATTGGTCGACGATGAAACTGGAAAGGACGCGCTGTTGACCGGCTTGATCCAGGCCAACGAGCCGGCCTTCGCCGAAAAGTGGCGCGCCATGCCGGCCAGCTTTCGAAGCGTGATGCTGGCTGGAATCGTGGCCTTTCGCATTGCCATCGCCGGCATCGAGGGCAAATTCAAGATCAGCCAGAACCGTGAAAAGGTGGAGCGCGAGAACGTGCAGGCTACCCACGCGGCAGGCACTGCGGACCAGCAGGCTCTGGCCGCCTGGATGGCCCGTCTGATCCGGTGACTCGGCTGGCTGTCATCCATGCAAGTAAACTGGTTCCATGAAGATGCCGCGCTCCCCGCTCTACGTCACCACCCTCATCGCGGGCGCTTTCTTCATGGAGAACCTGGACGGCACCATCATTGCCACCGCGCTTCCCCAGATGTCGCGCAGCTTTCACGTGGGCGCTGTCAGTTTGAACATCGGCATGACCGCCTATCTGCTGACCCTGGCCGTCTTTATTCCCATCAGCGGATGGGTGGCCGACCGCTTCGGCTCGCGCACCGTGTTTGCCGCGGCGATTGGCCTCTTTACGTTCGCTTCCCTGTTGTGCGGCGTCTCCCAAACGCTGTTGGAATTCACCCTCATGCGGATCCTTCAGGGGTTGGGAGGCGCCATGATGGTGCCAGTCGGCCGTCTGATTGTTTTGCGGACCACGCCCAAAGACCAATTGGCCCAGGCCATCGCCTACATCACCTGGCCGGGGCTCACCGCCCTGCTGATCGGGCCTCCGCTGGGCGGCTTCATCACCACCTACGCCAGTTGGCACTGGATCTTCTTTCTCAACCTTCCGCTGGGTTTGCTCGCCCTTGTCCTCACCATGTTGTGGATCGAGAATGTCCGCAGCGACGAAGTGCATCCGTTCGACTGGATGACCTTTCTGTGCGGGGGCTTTGCCTCGGCTGGAGCCGTTTACGCGATGGAGAAGCTTGGCGGCGAAGGAGCGCCGGGCCGCCTCCCGGCGACCATTCTCGTTCTGAGTCTCTCGTGCGGTGTTCTCGCCGTATTGGTCGCACAGCGCAACCCTGCCAGGTCGCTGATCGACTTTGAATCGCTGAGGTTGAAGAGCTACTCGCTCTCCGTTTATGGAGCGAGCGCCTTTCGCATTTCCATTTCCGTGCTGCCCTTTTTGTTGCCGCTCATGTTTCAGATTTCCTTCGGCATGAACGCCTTTCATTCGGGCTTGTTTCTCTTGGCGATGTTCGCGGGCGATCTGGGCATGAAGGCATTCGTGATTCAGATTCTTCGCCGCTTCGGCTTCCGGCGCATTCTCATCGTCAACGGTCTTTTGACAGCCGCATCCATGGCTCTTTGCGCGGCTCTCGCTCCCACTACGCCGACCATTCTCATCGTGGCCATTCTTGTCTTTCATGGCGCATGTCGATCGACGGAATTCACGTGCATGACGACGCTGGCCTACACAGAAATCGCACCAGCCAGAAT
>CAZLMY010000006.1:36103-77458 GCA_964560845.1 uncultured Occallatibacter sp.
AATGAGCCGCGCCAACGGATTCCTGAGCGCGGTGATGCAACTCAGTATGGGCATGGGAATCGCCATCGGCGCCATTACGCTGCGCCTGGTGGCCCATGCCAACGGCCACTCGGCTGCCCTGCCCCAACTGCGCGACTTTCACCTGGCCATTCTGCTGATGGCGATTCTCTCGCTCGGGCCCGTATTCGACGCCATGGGGCTGGCGTCGGACGCAGGCTCAGCCACCAGCGGTCATGGCCGAAGCATCAGGCGATTGGCTCCAGATGAGCGGTAAAGTGGCGCAGAAATGGAGCCTCGTAGGTCACGCGCAGTCCCTTGATCTCGCTGCGGCGTGCCCAGACCCGCAAGATGATTTCCACCACATAGTCGATATGGCTCTGCGTATACACGCGGCGCGGAATCGCCAGCCGCACCAGTTCCATCTTGGCGGCCGAAGCAAACATCAGGCTGCCGATCTCGACCGACCGGATGCCGCCTTCCAGATACAGTTCCGCAGCCAACGCCACCCCGGGGAACTCCTCTACTGGAATGTGCGGCAGAAATGCCTTTGCATCCAGGTAGATGGCGTGGCCGCCCGGCGGCTGCACAATCGGTACGCCCTGTTCGGAAACGTGGTCTCCGAGATAAGCCGTCGACGCAATCCGGTAACGCAAGTAGTCCTCTTCAAGAGACTCCTGCAAACCCACCGCAACCGCCTCCAGATCCCGGCCGGCGAGGCCCCCGTAGGTCGAGTAACCCTCGGTCAGGATCAGCAGATCCTGCTCCTGCCGCGCCAGCATGTCGTCGTTGGTGCACAGAAATCCGCCGATGTTGGCCATGCCGTCTTTCTTGGCCGACATGGTGCACCCGTCGCCGAGCGAGAACATCTCCTGCGCGATCTGCTTCGGTGTCTTGTCCGCATAGCCCGGTTCTCGCAGCTTGATGAAATACGCGTTCTCGGCGAACCGGCAGGCATCGAAGTAAAGCGGAATCCCGTGTTTGTGGCACACTGCGGCCACCGCTCTAGTATTTTCCATCGACACCGGTTGCCCGCCGCCGGAATTGTTGGTCACGGTCAGCATCACCAGCGGAATGCGCTCACGTCCGACACGCGCAATCAACTCCTCGAGAGCCTCAACATTCATGTTTCCCTTGAAAGGCAGTCGCGTCTCAGGCTGGCGCGCTTCGGGAATCTGCAAATCAATCGCCTCTGCGCCCACAAATTCCACGTTGGCCCGGGTGGTGTCGAAATGTGTGTTGTTCGGCACCATGTCGCCCTTCTTGCACATCACGTTAAACAGAATGCGTTCGGCTGCTCGGCCCTGGTGCGTGGGAATCACGTGGGTGTAACCGGTGATGTCCTGGACGGAGCGCTTGAAGTGTTCCCAACTCCTGCTGCCCGCGTAGCTCTCGTCCCCTTCCATCAAGGCAGCCCACTGGTGGGTGGACATGGCGCCAGTGCCCGAATCCGTCAGCAGATCGATCAGAACGTCGTCGGCCCGAAGCAGAAAGAGGTTGTAATGTGCGGCGCGGAGCAATCCTTCGCGCTGCTCGCGGCTGGTCCAACGAATAGGTTCTACGCTTTTGATACGAAAAGGCTCGATGATCGTCTTGGTGGGCATTCAGACAGGCTCCGGCAACGATGGACTTGGTTCTGATTGACCACGAGGGCTGGATAGCCCGCGCAACCGCAAAGACCCCGCCCATGCTACGGCATCCAGCGCTCGCATTGCAAACCAGCCGCACAACTTCATGAATGCCTTGCCGTCGAGGCTTGTTCTTGTTTCCGCGGGCGCTCAGCGGGGGTCGACAGCAGGCTCACGGACCTGTGTTTCGACAGATTCCGGGCCGTCAACACTCCCAAGCAACACTCGATTCCGGCCGGCCTTCTTGGCGGCGTAGAGCGCCTTATCGGCACAAGCCAGCAGCGACTCCGCATCTCGAAACGGAGTCGACGGGTCAAAAAGCGTAGCGCCAATGCTGCAGGTGATGGTGAAGGCAAATGCCGGCAACGAGACTTCAAGGTTTGAAACTGCCTCATGCAGGCTCCGCAGCCTTGCATAGACAACGCCGAGAGGTACGTCGGTCAGAATCAACAGGAACTCTTCGCCCCCATACCGGCCGGCATGATCGTAAGGACGCTTTGCGGCATTCACGGCTGCTGCGAATGTGCGCAGAGCTTCGTCGCCGGCCTGGTGTCCAAACGCATCGTTGACCAGTTTGAAATGGTCCAGGTCAGCCATGGCAAGAACCAGGGTTTTCTTTTCACGCAGCGCACGATCCAACTCTACAGTCAACGCCGACAGAATCGCCACGTGATTCAACATTCCAGTCAGGCCATCCTGCGTTGCCTGGATGCGCAATTCTTCGCGGCTCGCTTCGAGCTCCCGCGTTCGTTCTTCAACCAGGCTTTGAAGATGCTGGCGGGTTTGCAGCAGGTGGCGTGCGCGCAGCCTGTCGCCCCCGGCCAGCATAAGAAGCAAGAGCAAAATACACAATGCATAGAACCAACTGCTTCTCCACCAGGGCGGAAGAATCCTGATGTTCAGGGTCACCGTGCTGGAATAGGAATTCAGACCAGCATTGCGCACCTTGGCCATGAAGGTGTAATTTCCAGGCGGCAACGCAGAGAACACGGCCTTGCCGTCCTGCGTTTCAATCCAATCCGGATTCAGACCGTCCATGCGGTATTTGAAGACCAGTTCGCCGCGGTTGCGCATGGTCGAAGATGAAGTTTGAATCAGCAACGGCTGTGGAGACCAGGGCAGCGTGATTTGCTGTGCAGGGGAATAGGGCGTTCCTTCCCGTTGAATTCCTGTCACCGCGATCGCCAGAAAGACCGAGTTGAATACCAGTTCCGGGTGCATCAGTCGAGAAACGCCGCCGCTGGTTCCCACCCAGATCGACCCATCCGGGCCTTCTTTCAACGCGCCTTGATCGATATCGTTCCAGATGAGCCCGCTCTCTACGGTGATCTGGCGCCAAGCCTGCCCATTCCATACCAGCAACCCTGAATCGGTCCCCAGCCAGACCCATCCCCGCTTGTCCACCAGAACGGCGACCGGCGACAAGGCACGAAATGCGGTGGGAATTTCCAGCTTCCATGCATGGAGTCGATTGCCGGCAGGGGTGAGTCGCCAGGTGCCGGCATCTTCACCGGTAACCCAAATCGCGCCGTCGGATGCGCAGTCAAGCGACAACAGAGCCCCGTGGAGAGTTGGCATTCCGTCGATCGGCGGCTTGATCCATTGCATGTCCTTCTCGCGCAACAGACTGTTTCCGGCCAGAAACCATGCTGCGCCATCCGGCGACTCGCAGATGCCCGGAATTCGCTGCGAAGTATCCAACAACGCATCCACGGCGACAACGCGGTGCGGCGCGGCCCGGGGTGTCTCGCGCACAAAGATTCCCGGTGTCCTCATGGTGAAAAAGAGCCGGCCCTTTGAATCGGACATGGCAAAATCCATCTCAGGAAGCTGTGCCGTCTGAACGGTCTTGCCGGATCTCGGATCGATGTGCAGAATGGCGCCGGCCATGCCGGCTGTCCAAATGCCGCCACTCGGATCAACGTCTATGCCTTCCACCTGGCCGTAAATCCAGTGTTTGGTCGCAGAAAGCGGCCCTGCCAACCCACTGTGCGCGTCGATCCACGCTGGCCCAGCGTCCGTTCCGGCCAACACCCGTCCCCCTGTCAACGGCTTCAGCGACCACACCAGGGCCGAGGGGAGCCCTTGTGAATCGCTCCAACCCTCCCAATCCCGATAGCCGTACCAGTGATAGACGCCGCCCCCATGGCTGCCGAGCCATACATCGCCGGTTTGATCGAAGACTATGGCCGCACTGTGGCTGATGCGCTGCAGGCCGTTGGCATGGCCGATCTGCTTCCAGCCGGTACCCTCCCATCGAGCGACACCATCTTCGGCCGGCGCCAACACCCGGCCTTCCGGATCCTCTGTCAACGGTGCATTCCCGTAAACGTTCTCCGGGTCGGAACCGGGGATACTGCGATCAATGAATCGACTGCTCCCGGCCGGCAGCGTCATCACCTTCTTCCGGCCCGCAACCCAGAAGTCTCCGGAGCGATTGAGCAGCACACTTTCCCAACTGTCCTCCGCAAGCCCCTTGTCTTTGCCCCAAACGCTGACGTCCTCCAGACGTGGTTGCTGGTGCCCGACAGGTGTCCGATCTATCCAGGAACAGAGCTTTTTGCCGCACCCAAGCCAGATGCCAAGACCCTCGCGTGGTTCGTCGACGACATTGACGCTGGAGATGTGCCCCAATTCCGGCAGGGCTTTGATCAGTTGATCGGGAATCGCTGGGAGAAAGGACAGCATCCGGCCCCGTTCGTCGTGCTCCAGCCGGTAGAGACGCTCATTTTTCAGAACCAGCAGATGCCGGTCGTCTTCGACAAACATGCGGCGGATGCGCTCGATTGGGATGGGCTCTCTTCCGGCGGGAAGGAAGTGCAGGCCGTCCCAGCGATAGAGGTTCTCATCGGTGCCGACCCAGATGGTGCCGTTCCGGTCGGCAATAACGTCTTCGGACTCCAGTTCGGGGATTCCCTGATCGGGGCCGAACCGTTGAAAGGCAGACCCCAAAAACCGGTAAACTCCGTTTTCCGTGGCAACCCACAGAAACCCGGAGCGGTCCGTGGTCATGGCATTGATCGAGAGATTCTTGAGACCCTCGTCCTGCCCCAGGGCGCGGAAGACATACTGCTGCGCCTGCAGGCAAGCAGAGATGGCAAGCCAACATGCCAGGAACCGCATTGATCGGAGCCTCTGCAATTGCCGCATTCCCTTTCAGGACGATGGTTGCCCACCTCTGAAGTTCGTCGAAAACAACCAGAGGGTGTGCTGCTCCGCGGCTCGGGAAACCGACGACCTCGCTTGATGCATACCCCATGCCGCAGATTGACCGCCGCGAACGGACAATGCGAAGCCCAGGCGAAAACAGGAATCAGTCTGAGGCTCAGGAGAATGGGTCGCCTGGGCAGGCTCATGTCTCCGGGAGGGTATCTGCTATAGAGAATCGGCGATGAAGAGAAAAGGTTTAAGCCCGGATGCGTCGGGTTTCAGAATGCGGTGCGATTTAACATCTTGTCTATCAAGGGGAAAGGGGAGGCTTCCAATATGGAACAGCCGAGATTCAGCGGCTGCCCAAGCAAGAAAGACAAAACCAATAGGCTATCGATCCCGGGGCCAAGAGGAGTTTCAATCTTTAGACGCATTCTCTTCTTCGGGCCAGAGCGTCGGTTGAACGGCGCGAACGGTCTCGTGCTTCAGGTCGGCAAGGGTGCGGGTCCAATGCAGGATGCTGCGTTCGGCTCGCGTCAGCCGACGCTGTGCTTCGAGCAACTTCCGTTCGGCATAGCGCATTCTACGGCGGCGAAATAATTCAAGCTTCGGGTCTTCAGTCATGCACGAACTCAAACCTGGGGTCTAGAGAAGTATAAGACGCGGGGCTCGGAGGGGTTGAACACGCCATATAAAATACCAAAAGAGGTTCGAGCCTTCATGATGCCTCCAGTGTGGCGCCTATTCGGCCGGAGCCTCGGACTGCCGCCAATCTCGCTCTACGATGCAACATTCTTTGAGCGGGAACCACGCCAGTAGAGCGTAAGCCCCAGCAAGATGGAAGCAACCGTTCCACCCACCAACTTCAGCTCGAAACCGAACTTGTTCAGCGAATCTCCTGGAGGCACAAGCGAAACAAAAATGCCGATCAGTACCACCAGGAACCCCATCCCGCCGGCAATCCAAACTCCGGGAATTCCCCCGGGCACCAGCACTGCATGTTCATTCTCTCTGCGGTCTTTGCGGCCAGCCAGCTTGATTGCGGCGGCAAACATGTAGAGAAACGGAATGAAATAGAGAATGATGCCGGCATCGATCAGGAACTGATAGGCGCCGCGCGTGGTTTCGCTGATCTGGCTGCCAAGCAGAATCGCGCCCGAGGCCCCGGCCTGCACCAGGATGGACACATACGGCGTCTTCCACTTGGGATGAATCTTGCCGAATGCAGCGGGCAGATAGCGGTCGATCCCCACCGCGAATGGCACACGCGCGATGCCGGCCACGGTAGAACCCACGCCGCCGGCATTGCCCACGGTCACCAGCAGGGCAGCCAGTATCCCCAGAAATCCGGCCTTCAGAGCCATGGAGCCAATCGTGATGGCGCTGAAAACGCCGCTTTGCGGATCGATGTCGGCTGCGGGAACAAGCGAGAGAATCGCAAATGTCCCAACGATGTACATGAGTGCGATCAGCGCTCCGGCCCCGAACACGGCGCGCGGCAAGGTGCGGCGCGGATCGCGCACCTCTTCGCTCATGGCTGAGACCAATTCCAGGCCCGTGAAGGCGAAGGCTATCTGGGACCAGAAATTGACCGTGTCCCAGTTCCAGGTAGGCATCATGTTGGCGACAGTGAATTGTGTAGCGGAACCACGATGGAGACAGACCAGACCGGCAACTCCGGCAAGGATGAGCAGTGGAGCGTAAGTGCCCACGCCACCCGCGTTCTGTAGCCATTTGCCGATGTTCAGGCCGATGATGTTCAGCACCACGGCCACCACCAGCATGGAGAGAGAGACCGTGAGCAGAAACGTGCGGTCCTGAGCCAGCGCGGCGCCGCGCCCACCCACGACATAGGCAGCCATGGAAGCGCTGGCAAGCAGCAGCCCGGGAAAATAGAAGATGGTGTAGATCCAGTAGGTCCATCCGGCCACAAAGCCGTGAAAGGGACCGAAGGCCTCGCGCGACCAGACGTAGAGCCCGCCTTCCTCAGGAAATCGCGACGAAAGCTCGTTGATGACCAGCGCTCCGGGCACGAAGAAGAAGACCGCGGCCAGCACCCAGAGGCTGATGGAAGAGGTGCCGTTGTGTCCGGCTGCGGCGATCCAGCGAGGCCCGAGAACAGTCGCAATATTGAACAGAAGCACATCCCAAAACCCCATGGTCTTGCGCAACTGGGATTTTGGTTCAAACGCGGTCGGAGCAGAGGTCGTCATGGAGCCACCTGGTAAGCAGGATTGAATTGATCCCGGATCTGAGAATCATAAAGGACGAGGCTCATGGCGTGCCCCGCTCCGCAGTGGCCAGGGCAATGCTGAATTGCACGCAGGAATGCGGGATCTACTTTTAGGAGCATTCCTACATGGCTCGCCAGGATAAGATTTGAAAACCGATCCTCGGAAACGGCTTCTCACCCTCCAACTCTGGGCGAGTCGAAACAGCACCCTGTTCTTGCCATTTCCCCTTCCCTCGACAGGCTCCGTGGATGGCATACGGAGCCACCAGGTACTTGGGCTCGAAAAATGATATGACCTGCCGGTCCGTCCGGGCCATTGTCGATTCGAAGTGCCAAGCAAGGGTTGCCAGAAATCCGAAGCGAACCTGCGAGGACCCACCCCATCAAAGCCAATTCGAACGGACAACTTCGAAACCATACTCAGAATGAAGCGCTAAGTCATCTGTTTATCTTCTCAGCATGCCATGAGTGAGACCGATAACTCATGAACTCATGGCGAAGCTGAAGTGGCAGGCTCCTTCTTGCGGTCGCCTGGACACATATGCATTGGTGCGGTTCGGTCGTGAGGCAGCGGTCGAGTTTGTCTGCCAGAGGCCGGCAACTGGCGATATGGCGAATTTGAATAGCCAACAGAAGACTTGCCCAGTCAGGCTCAATCGTTGCCGCATTCTGTCGCAATATGGCAGAGCTTTCCGGGCCTGTAGAGTCGTGAGCTAGTCACAAGCTTTACAGATGGCAGTTTCGCATATGGTATATCGATATAATGAAATGACGCGTAGCGGTGCCGGACCAGTCCGCTGGGGTTCGCAAGCGGCACTACATGGACCCGTTCTCCCCCGACAAAGCTTTCTTGGGGCGGAGTCTGCTGGCATAGCCTCAATGAAGAAGACGGGAAGATATGACCAAGGCTCAACGACATCCGATTGAAGAGATTCTCGAGCATCGCATTGCCATTATCGATGGTGCGATGGGTACGACGATTCGCACCTATGGCATGACAGAAGCGGACATGCGCGGGGAGCGGTTCAGGGACTCGACCAAGGACCTGCTCAACAATGGCGACCTGTTTTCGCTGACGCAGCCGAAGATGATCTGCGACATTCACCGCCGGTTTCTGGAGGCTGGCGCGGACATCGTTGAGACCAACACCTTTGGTGCCACCAGCATTACGCAGAGCGAGTTCTTTGTCGACGATCCGCGGGAGAAGGGTGGTCGCAAAGATCCGGCGTTCTATCAGCAGATCGTCGACGATCCGTTTCTCAACAGCCTGGCATGGGAGATAAACGAGACGTCTGCCCGGCAGTGCAGGCAATGGGCCGATCGGGTGGCCAATGCAACCGGGCGCCAACGGTTCGTCGCAGGGGCTATCGGCCCGTTGACCGTCTCTCTCTCGAATTCGCCGGATGCCGACGACTCAGGCTTTCGGGTTGTCACCTTCGATCAGGTTAAGACTGCTTACATGCACCAGGTGCGGGCCCTCATGGCCGGCGGATCCGATCTGCTGTTGGTAGAGACAATCTTCGACTCGCTGAATGCAAAGGCCGCACTGGTCGGCATCCGCGAAGTCTTCGACAAAGATGGCAAAGAGCTGCCTGTCATGATTTCGGCCGCCGTCGGCCGTGGTGGCGAGACCATGATCTCCGCGCAAACCATAGAGGCGTTCTGGAATGCCGTCAAACACGTGAAGCCTCTTTCGGTTGGGCTCAACTGCTCGCTCGGCCCGGACCTGATGTATCCATTCCTGGCACAGCTCTCGGAGAAATCGAATGCGGCAATCTCATGCTACCCGAATGCCGGGCTGCCAAATCCACTCGCGGCAACAGGATTCGATCTCGGCCCTGCGGACATGGCTCGATATCTGGGCCAGTTTGCGCAGGGAGGCCTGATTAATATTGCTGGCGGTTGCTGCGGCAACACTCCCGAGCACATCGCGGCCATTGCCCAGGCGCTTGATGGCAAGAGTCCGCGAAAATTGTGGCCTGTTTCATCCCGGAACCATGGCGAAACTGCGAAGGTAGCGGATGCTGCGGCGGAGATAAAGCCCTTGCGGCTCTCCGGATCGCAGCCTTTCACCCAGCAGCCCGGCGTCTACATCGTGATTGGTGAGCGGACCAATGTGGCCGGTTCGCCGAAGTTCGCAAAGCTGATCAAAGAGGGCAAATACGAAGACGCGGTCAGTGTGGCTCGGCAACAGGTAGAAAACGGCGCCAACATCGTCGACATCTGCATGGACGAGGGCATGATCGATGGCGTTGCGGCAATGACTCGCTACCTGCAATTGCTGGCCAGCGAACCGGAGGTCGCCAAGGTTCCTTTCATGGTCGACTCGTCCAAGTGGGAAGTCATCGAGGCTGGCCTGAAATGCCTGCAGGGCAAGGGCATCGTGAACTCGATCTCGCTGAAGGAAGGCGAAGAGAAGTTCCGTGCGCACGCTGCCGCAGTGTTGAAATATGGAGCCGCTGCGGTGGTGATGGCCTTCGACGAACAGGGCCAGGCAGCCACCTATGAGGACAGGATCCGCATCTGCGAGCGAGCTTACAGAATTCTCGTGGACGAGCTCGGGTTCCCTCCTGAAGACATCGTCTTCGATCCGAATGTTTTGACCGTGGCAACAGGGATGGAAGAACACAACAACTACGCACTGGACTTTATCAATGCCACGCGTTGGATCAAGGCCAACCTGCCGCACGCCAAGGTCAGCGGCGGTGTTTCCAATATCTCGTTCAGCTTCCGCGGTAATAACAAGGTTCGCGAGGCCATGCACTCGGCGTTCTTGTATCACGCGATCGCGGCGGGCATGGATATGGGCATCGTGAATGCCGGCATGTTGGAAGTTTACGAAGAGATCGAGCCCGAATTGAAGACGCTCGTCGAAGATGTGCTGCTGAATCGGCGCCCGGATGCGACCGAGCGCCTTGTTGCGCACGGCGAGGCGCTGAAGGCCGATGGTGCAGGCGCTGCTGTGAATGAAAAGAAAGCCGAAGAATGGCGCAATGGCACCGTAGAGGAACGCCTCTCGCATGCGCTGGTAAAGGGCATCGACGCGTACATCGAGGTCGACGCCGAAGAGGCACGCATCAAGTTAGGCCGGCCTCTCTTGGTTATCGAAGGCCCGTTGATGGACGGCATGGGCGTAGTGGGCGATCTGTTCGGTGCTGGCAAGATGTTTCTGCCGCAGGTGGTCAAATCGGCCCGCGTGATGAAGAAAGCCGTTGCGCATCTGACCCCTTTCATGGAGGCCGAAAAAGCCGCCATGGTTGCCTCGGGCCAGGTGGTCAAGGCCCAAGGCAAGATCGTATTGGCAACGGTCAAAGGCGATGTCCACGACATCGGCAAGAACATCGTCGGCGTCGTGCTGGCCTGCAATAACTACGAGGTCATCGACATGGGCGTCATGGTGTCCTGTGAGAAGATTCTCGAACGCGCCAAGGCGGAAAAGGCTGACTTGATCGGCCTCAGCGGCTTGATCACCCCTTCCCTCGACGAGATGGTGCACGTAGCGCGCGAGATGGAGCGGCAGGGTTTCAAGTTGCCGCTGCTGATCGGTGGGGCGACAACGAGCCGCGCACACACCGCGGTCAAGATTGCGCCGCATTATAGCGAGCCTGTGGTGCACGTGCTGGATGCGAGCCGTGCGGTGCCCGTGACTACCAGTCTCTTGAGCGACGAGGGCAAAGCCACATTTGTGGCAGAGCATCGGGCCGAGTACGAGAGGCTTCGCAAGGTACATGCATCGCCAAAGCAAAAGGTCGTTTCGCTCGACGTAGCGCGTAAGCGGCGCACCCCGATCGAGTGGCGTGCCGAAGACTTGTCCGTGCCGTCGTTCAGCGGCGTGCGTGTCCTGAACGACTTTCCCCTGGCGACGTTGCGCGAGTTCATTGACTGGACGCCGTTCTTCCATACCTGGGAACTGAAGGGCGTCTATCCACGCATTCTCGACGATGAACGGCAAGGCGAGCAGGCCCGCCAAATCTTTGCCGATGCAAATGCACTGCTGGACAAGATGATTGCTGAGAATCCTATTTCGGCGCGAGGCGTTTACGGGTTCTTTCCTGCCAATGCCGTGGGAGACGACGTGGAACTCTATGCGGACCTGAGCCGCAAAGAGGTGCGCGAGACCTTCCACTTTCTGCGTCAGCAAGCCCACAAAGAAGGGAACGAGCCGTGCAGGTCGCTGGCTGACTTCGTCGCGCCCAAAGCGACTGGGCTGTCCGACTATATCGGTGCCTTCGCAGTAACCAGCGGGATCGGCCTGAAGGAGTTATGCGATCGGTTCCGCGCCGAGCACGACGATTACAACGCGATCATGGCAGAGGCCATTGCAGACCGCCTCGCCGAGGCCTTTGCCGAATGCCTGCACCAGCGCGTGCGGGCCGAATGGGGATATGGCCGCAACGAAGCTTGGAGCATTGACGACCTGATTCACGAAAAGTATCGCGGCATCAGACCGGCTGCGGGCTATCCGGCTTGCCCCGATCACACCGAGAAGGGCCTGTTGTGGCGCTTGCTCGATGTGGAGGCCAACACCGGGATGCAGATCACCGAGTCGTTTGCCATGTGGCCCGGGTCGAGCGTGAGCGGACTCTATTTTGCTCATCCTGAATCGCGGTACTTTAGCCTTGGCAGAATTGACCGTGACCAGGTCGCCGACTATGCCGCACGCAAGGGAATGAGCCTGGCTGAGGTCGAACGCTGGCTGGGGCAAAACCTTAACTACGAGCCCGGAAAAGCGCAATCGAGGGTTTGATCGCGAACGCCCTGCGCTCAAATCGCAAATATCCAGGCGAGCCGGATACGAGTGGAGCGGGCCGGCACAATCGCCGCTGCCGTCGGCAAGGTGCTGCCCCAACGTCCCGTGACAATCTTTTTGAAAAGAAACAGGTTATTTCTGCTTGACGGGAGCGTCGAGTCCCCACTGGCGGACCCTCGCTCCTTTCCACCAAGCGGGACAGGCTTTAAGAAACAACGGAGACAACACCAACCCGACTAGTATATTGTGATCTGGAACACTCGATATTACGCCCGGTAGTGTGGTCCTTTTTGTACTCAACCAACCCTGTTCGACGAGGCACAATGGAGTGGGTCTTCTACGCCAAATACGTATAGCCAGGTCTATTCGTGTCCCGAAACAGGTCAGGCCGTGGTCGGTTTCTGCAGCCTGTTTGCTGGCCTTTGCTTATCCGGCATTCGCGGGCTCGCCCACCAACATCTTCGACCCGGCCGGCACGCCGGCGCGTTCCATCTTCAGCCTCTCCATGCTGGTGCTTTCGGTCACGCTGGTCATTTTCCTGATCGTTGCGGGACTCTTGTTGTACGCCCTGATTCGTTTCCGGCAACGTCCGACCGACACCGCAAGCGAGCCGGCTCAAGTGTATGGCAGCAACCAGATCGAGCTTTCATGGACAGTTATTCCGATCCTGATCGTGGTCATGCTGTTTTTGTCCACCACCCGAGTGATTCTCGAGACCGAAGCCAAACCCAAGCCTGCGTCGGCCGTGAATGTCATCGTGATCGGCCATCAATTCTGGTGGGAATATCGCTATCCGAAGCTCGGCGTAGTTACCGCCAACGAGTTACACATTCCGGTCAGCGACCCCAAGAATCCAAGCCCGACTTATCTGCAGATGTCTTCGGCGGATGTAAGTCACAGCTTCTGGGTGCCGCGCCTGGCAGGCAAAACCGACCTGATTCCCAACCGCATCAATACCATGTGGATCGATCCAGCCGAAGCGGGATTGTATCTGGGCCAATGCGCACAATATTGCGGAACCCAACATGCGAAAATGCTGTTGCGTGTCTATGCGCAATTGCCCGCCGATTTTGCGGCCTGGATCAAGCAGCAGCAGCAGCCTGCCCAGGCTGACCTCTCCGGACAACCGATGGCCGAGGAAGGTCGAAAGGTCTTTCTCCACAACGCTTGCATCAATTGCCATACGGTCACGGGGACGGTGGCGAACGGACGCTTCGGGCCCGACCTCACCCATCTGGCCAGTCGCGACACCATTGCCTCCGGACCGATTGTGAATTCACCCGAGAATCTGAAAGCGTGGATTGCCAACCCGGACACGCTCAAGCCCGGTTCGCTGATGCCTTCGATGCATTTGAACGATCGCGATTTGAATGCGGTTACGGCCTATCTGACCACTCTCCACTAACCTTCGATTGGAAAGCAGCGCTGCATGGCAAACGCAACCACAGTCCTGGAAGGGATCGAGCGGACAGCCCCAACGGGCCGGTCTCAACGGCCGAGCGTGGTCTATGAATGGCTCACGACCGTTGACCACAAGAAGATCGGCATCATGTATATCGTCTATGCGCTCATCTTCCTGGTGATTGCCGGGACGCAGGCGTTGTTGATGCGCATTCAATTGGCAGTGCCCAACAATCACTTTGTCAGTCCGCAGATCTTCAACCGGCTATTCACCATGCATGGCACGACCATGGTGTTCTTCGTGGGCGTTCCGATTCTGTTTGGGTTCGGGAACTACCTCGTTCCGCTGATGATCGGCGCGCGCGACATGGCCTTTCCCCGCCTGAACGCTTTCAGCTTCTGGATCTCGGCATTCGGCGGCATCTTGCTTTACATGAGTTACTTTGCTGCCAGCGGTTTGTACGGAGCAGGTTCGGCGCCCGATGTCGGTTGGTTCGCTTATGCGCCGCTGACCGCCAAGGTATTCTCGCCCGGGCACAGCACAGACTATTGGACGCTCTCCATTCTGATGAGCGGCATCGGCACCACGGGCACGGCCCTGAACATTGTGGCCACCACCATCTGCCTTCGTTGCAAAGGTATGACGCTGACGCGCATGCCGCTGTTTGTGTGGCTGCTCTTCGTCACCAGTTGCATGGTCTTCATCGTGGTCAGTCCGCTTACTGCGGCGCAAATCATGCTCACGCTGGACCGCTACCTTGGTTCCCACTTCTTCGATACGCAGGCAGGCGGTTCGGCTGTTCTTTGGATGCATTTCTTTTGGATCTTCGGACATCCGGAAGTCTATATTCTGATCCTTCCAACCTTCGCCTTCATCAACGAAATCGTCCCGGTGTTTTCACGTAAGGCAATCTTCGGCTACCCCGCCATGGTGGCCGCGTCGGTCGGCATCGGTTTTGTGAGCCTGAGCGTGTGGGCGCATCACATGTTTACCGTCGGCATGGGACCGGCAGGAAACACTTTCTTCGTATTCGCCACCATGGTTGTGTCGGTGCCGACGGGCATCAAGATGTTCAACTGGCTGGCCACTATATGGGGTGGCAAAGTTAGATTCCGTACTCCGATGATGTTTGCCGTCGGTTTCCTCTTTCAGTTCCTGATCGCCGGCCTGACCGGCATCATGCTCTCTTCGGCGCCCTTCGACTGGCAACTGAGCGCATCGTATTTCGTTGTCGCTCACTTCCACTATGTGTTGGTCGGCGGGATTCTCTTCGCGCTCTTTGCCGCTTTCTATTATTGGTACCCCAAGATGACCGGCCGCATGATGAGCGAAACGCTCGGCAAATGGCACTTCTGGTTCTTTGTTGTCGGCTTCCATCTCACCTTCGATTTCATGCACATTCCAGGCCTGCTGGGAATGCCGCGGCGCATCTACACCTATGAGGCTGGGCGCGGCTGGGAGTACTGGAATTTGATCGTCGGGATTGGCGCCATCGTTCAGACAATTGGGACTTTGATTTTTGTCTATAACCTTGTTCACTCGTATTTCCGCGGCAAGGAAGCGGGACCCGATCCTTGGGATGCGTGGACGCTGGAATGGTCGACCGATTCTCCGCCACCAGCCTATAACTTCGCAGTCGAGCCAACCGTAGGCAGCCGCCGGCCGCTTTGGGATCTGAAGCATCCTGAAGATCCAGATTCGAGCTATGAATGATGCAGACCCCTGTCACCGTTGCAGCCGGAGCCGAATCGGAAACACCGTGGGTGCTGCCCAATCGCGGCATCGTGGGCATGTGGTGCCTGATCGCCGCCGAAGCAGCCATCTTTCTGATCTTTGTGGTTGCCTACATTTATTACCTGGGCAAGAGCCTTACAGGACCCTATCCAGCACAGGTCTTGGAAGTGCCGATCGTCGGCACGATTTGCCTGCTTTCAAGCAGCCTGACGGTTCATGCTGCTGTAAGTGCTCTGCGCAAGGGGAACATTCAGCGCTGCACGCTGGCATTGGCTTCGACAGTTTTGCTGGGAGCGATCTTCCTGTGGACGACGGCGATGGAATGGCATCATCTGATCTATGAGGAAGGGCTGACCATCCGAACCAACTTGTTTGGTACGACCTATTACTCGTTGGTCGGCCTGCATGCATCGCACGTCGTCGTCGGATTGCTCATGCTGACCACAGCATTGTTGTTCTGCGTGACCGGCAAAGTGAATGAAGAACATGCCGAGCGTCTTGAAGTATTGTCTTTGTATTGGCATTTCGTCGATGGGGTTTGGGTGGTGGTGTTCCTGGTTGTGTATGTGCTGGGACGTTAGTTGCTGCGCGCGCAAAGAAGAACGAAAGGGATTGCATGATTCATGCCGAAAAGGAACGCCACGCTGGCCACGCCGACGGATCCGTGCAACTTCCGGCGCCGACGGTGTGGCCCATTGTCCTGGCGTTGGGTATCTCTCTGATCTTTGTTGGCATGGTCACGCACTGGATCATGGCCGTTCTGGGAGCATTGCTGATTGTGCCTGCAATCGCAGGGTGGTTTGGGCAAGTGCTGCCGCACGAGCGGCACGTGAGTGTTCCCATCGTCGATCAGCGGCGCACGATGATCGGCATGCCAACCCTGCGAACAGAATTGGCGGCTGGTCCTACTCAGCGCAAGCTATTGCCGATTGAAACTTTCAGCATCTTCGCTGGAATCAAGGGAGGAATCGCGGGAGGGACTGCCATGATCGTTCCCGCGGTCGCCTACGGATTGCTCCGGTACCACAGCATCTGGTATGCCGTAAATCTTCTTGCGGCTGGCGGATTCGTGAACTGGGCTGGTCAGAGCGATGCATTTCTCGCGCAGTTCCATATGCTTGGTTTGCTCGCCGCAATTGGAATTCACACCACCGCCTCGTTGCTGATCGGCCTGCTCTACGGAGCCATGCTCCCCATGTTTCCGAGAAAGCCGATCCTCACTTGCGGCTTTATCGCGCCCTTCCTCTGGACCGGCTTGTTGTATTCGGCTCTTGGCGTCATCAGCCCCATTCTGGATCAGCGCATTAACTGGCTCTGGTTTGCTGTCTCGCAGATTGCTTTTGGATTGGTTGCCGGCTTCGTGGTCAACCTTCAAGTGAAGGTCAGAACACCGCAATTCCGTGCGCTGCCGTTTGCGATTCGAGCTGGGTTGCACACCAGCGCAAAGGACGAAGGGGACGAGCTTCAATGAAAGCGAAGATACCTCGGCTTGCCCAATTGAAAGCTCTGGCTGCGGCAACGGGAATTCTGATTGCTGGATGCGGTTCGATCCCCGGCCGACCCGGGCCCGGGCCGCAAGTGGCGCGCCCTGAGGAAGTGTTGAATTTTGCCGTTCTCTACAAGACAAACTGTTCGGCATGTCACGGAGAAAATGGAAAAAGCAGCGCCGCAATTGCGCTGGCCAATCCAGTCTATCTAGGGATGATCGGAGAAGACACGCTGCGCGATGTGACGGCCAAGGGTATTCGCGGCAAGCTGATGCCTGCATTTGCCAGGAGCGCAGGCGGGACACTGACCGATGGGCAGATTGAAATCCTCGCGCATGCAATGATGGAACAATGGAACAGACCTGCGTTCGTCGCAACTGCGGGAACGCCTACTTATCGTGCCACCTTGCCAGGCGATGCAGTGCGAGGTGAGCAGGCATACGGCTTCTTTTGCGCGTCTTGTCATGGGGCGCAAGGCGCTGGAATGATCGCCACCATCAACGGCAAGCGTGTCAAGGTCGGCTCGATTGTAGATGAATCGTATTTGGCGCTGATCAGCGACCAGGGCCTTCGCAGTTTTGTGATTGCGGGTGTGCCAGGCGGTGAAATGCCGGACTGGCGCACGGATGCTTCCATTCCAATGACCGACCAGCAAGTTACGGATGTGGTTGCCTGGATGGCCTCCAAGCGTACCGCCGATCCTGGGCAGCCTTACGCATCGCATCCATAGAATCTCGCATTGAACCATCTGGATAGCAGGAGTCGAAAGCATGAACGAAAACGAATCCAATTCGGTTGACGAAAAGAGCGCCCCAAATCCTGCCAGCGACGAGGCGAGCCGCGCGAAGGAGGCAACTCATTCGCGGAGAGCCTTCTTGTTCAAGCTTTCGCTCCTTGCCAATGGTGCGGTAGGCGCGGTGCTTGCCGTTCCAATCTTCGGCTACCTCCTCGGCCCAGGGCTCAAGAAGAAGCAATCCGACTTGTCGTGGATCGGCATCGGGGCAATGAGCGAGTTCCCTGAAGGCGAAACGCGTCTGACCACGTTTCGCAATCCGGTGACGACCGCCTGGGATGGGCAAACAGGCGATGTGTCCTGCTGGGTTCGCAGAATCTCAGGAACGCAATTTCAGGTATTCGCGGTAAATTGTGCGCACCTTGGCTGCCCCGTGCGCTGGTTCGCTGAGTCAAAGCTGTTTCTGTGCCCCTGCCACGGAGGCGCCTATTACGAAGATGGCGGACGCGCGTCGGGCCCCCCGGAACGGGGGCTCTTTGAGTACGAACACAGGATCGTTGGAGACATGCTGCAAATCAGCGCCGGGAAAATGCCGACACTCGCAGCGAAAGCGTCGTCGGGTGGGACCTTGACGCAAATCGCCGGAACGAACGCTCCTCAGGAGTCAACCGGCCTTCAGTCAAACCAGGACACTGCGAAGCCGAGGTGCGGATCATGCCAGGGCTGAAGCAGGCGGGTAACCGCGTATACGAATGGCTTGAAGATCGCCTCGGACTGGGCAAGCCCATTCTCGATGCGGCAGAACATGAAGTGCCCGCGAGCACCGCGAGCTGGTGGTATGTCTTCGGCAGCGCTGCGACGGTCTTGCTCATCATGCAGGTGGTGACAGGCATTTTGCTGGGGCTTGTCTACTCCCCCTCCGCGGGGCAGGCATGGTCAAGCCTTGAGTTTCTCGATCATAGTGTTCGGCTGGGCTGGTTTCTGCGCGCACTGCATGGGTGGGGCTCGGACTTCATGATCGCCATTGTGCTCATCCATCTGGCTCAGGTATTCCTGTTTGGCGCATACAAGTTTCCGCGCGAGCTCACCTGGATCGTCGGCGTGTTCTTGCTCTTGTTGACGCTGGGAATGGCCTTCACAGGGCAGGTGTTGCGCTTCGATCAGGACGCCTACTGGGGCCTGGGCATCGGTGCTTCCATCATGAGTCGCGTGCCCATCGTCGGCGGCTCTTTGGTGGACATGATGCTGGGCGGACCCATAATCGCCGGACCTACATTGACGCGCTTCTTTGCGCTTCACGTGTTCATTATCCCAGGCGCCCTGTTGTCGTTGGTGGGCGTGCACTTGTGGATGGTTCTGCGGCTTGGCATCAACGAATGGCCTATGCCTGGACGGCTGGTCAACAAGTCCACTTACACCAGCGAATATCGGAAATTGACCAAGGAAACAGGAATCGCTTTTGTGCCTGACGCCGCATGGAAAGACGCGATCTTTGCGGCTGCAATTATGCTGGCTGTCATGGCCTGCGCATTCTACTTCGGCCCATTTGGCCCTACCGGGCAACCCGATCCCACGATCATTCAGACAGCACCCAAACCGGACTTCGCTTTTCTTTGGATCTTTGCTGTACTCGCGTACCTTCCTCCCAGTCTTGAAACGCCCGTGCTGTTTATTGCGCCGGTGCTGATTGTGGGAGCGATGCTACTGCTGCCTCTGGTTTCAGGCGAGGGAGAAAAACATTGGTCGCGCCGCCCGGTAGCGGTGTTGATGGTTGCGGTCATCGCAGTCACGCTCGGCATTTTCACTCATCTTGGCACCTATACGCCGTGGAGCCCCGTGATGGATGCATGGACCGCGGATCCGATACCGGCCGCGTACCTGCACGATCGCACTCCGCTGGAAAGACAAGGAGCGCTTGTGCTGCAAAACAAGCAATGTCGTAACTGCCATTCGATTGGCGGCACAGGTGGACTCCGCGGTCCCGCGCTCGATGGAATTGCCAGCCGCATGACGGAAGATCAGATCATTCGCCAGGTATTACAGGGCGGCGGCAACATGCCGGCTTATGGCAATGCGCTTAGTCCTGCAGAGACCACGGCACTGGTTCGGTTCCTCACTTCGTTGCGTTCTGAGAATCAGCCTGCAGCTTTCGATGCATCCAGAAACCTGGTGACAAACGAGCCTCAGCCCGCCGCTCCGACCGGCACGCACTAGAGTCGCAAGCAAGTGTTCGCATGGAATCCGCATCGCAGGCTATCTTCGATAACTGGTCGCCGCCCATCTTGCTCACAGGAACATTGATTCTTGTGGCGCTGATCTATCTGCGCGGATGGGTGCAAATCCGAAAGACACGACCGCATCAGTTTCCGTCGTGGCGACTGGGGTGTTTCCAACTCGGCATCGCAGTGATCTGGCTGGCGATCGCTTCACCCATGGATGGATTTGCCGATGCTCTGCTGAGTGCGCACATGGTGGAGCATCTGATGTTGATGTCGTTTGTTCCCCCACTGCTGCTTGTCGGCTGGCCAGTTGTTCCCATGCTACGCGGATTGCCCCGTGGCGTCACCCGGCACATTGTCGGCCCGCTCATGCGCCGCAGAAAGTTGCGCCAACTCGGCCATTGGCTGGTCAGGCCAATCGTCGCCTGGCTGGCGATGAATCTCGCCTTTCTAGCCTGGCACATTCCCGCGGCGTACGACTTTGCCCTCGAGAATGAATATTGGCACGATGTGGAGCACCTCTGCTTTCTGGGCACGTCCATCCTTTTCTGGTGGCCGCTGATCCGCCCATGGCCGTCGCGAGCCAAAGGGATTGGCTGGTTCATGCTGCCCTACCTGGCACTGGCCGATATCGTCAACACGGCGCTCTCTGGGTTTCTTGCTTTCTGCGAGCGCCCGGTCTATCGGTACTACCTCAAAGAGCCGAACGCATTCGGCATAGCCCCCGTGGTCGACCAGCGAGCCGGGGCGGTGGTTATGTGGGTGGTGGGTTCGCTCGTATTCCTGGTCCCAGCCGTGTTCATTACTTATCGATTGCTTCAACAGCAGGAACAGCCGCGTTTCTAGCTATCCTGGACTCCGGACACTCGCCGGTTTGTGGCGCATCCACCGGCTGACGCGATAACCTTGAAGGATTCAGGGAGATACGCCCTATGAGAACGGAAATTCAACAACGTAATTCGGCACGGGCTCTGTTTGGCTTATTGCCCTCGGTGTTATTCATCGCCACGCAGACGCTTGCGCAGCAGCCGGCAGTTTCAGCCGCTGCCGCTTCGACAGCCCAGTGGCAACCACAGATTCACTTCTACGCTCCACCCAATTGGATCAACGACCCCAACGGTCCCATTCTGCTTGACGGGCAATACCAGATGTTCTTTCAGCTCAATCCTTCCGGAGACCAATGGGGCCACATGAGCTGGGGCCATGCCGTCTCGCCCGACCTGATTCATTGGAAGCAACTCCCCTTGGCGCTTTCCGAAGAGAATGGTGTGGCCATCTTCAGCGGGTCAACGGTTGAGGATCGCGACAACACCAGCGGCCTCTGCGCCGAGGCTGGGCAGAAGTCTCCCGGATGCCTGATCGCTATTTATACCGGGGCGTCGCAAGACAACCAGAACCAGAACGTCGCCGTCAGCCGAGACAGTGGAGCCACCTGGACAAAATACGTGTCGAACCCTGTCATCGACGCCGGTCTCAAGGACTTCCGCGACCCCAAAGTCTTCTGGCACTCCGCGACCCAGAGTTGGGTCATGGTTGTCTCTCTGGCCGACCAGCACAAACTGCGCATCTATCGATCGAAGAATCTGCGCCAATGGGAACTGGCCAGCGAATTTGGCCCCGCGGGCGCCGTCTCGGGAGTTTGGGAGTGCCCCGACCTGTTTGAACTTCCCGTGCTTGACGGGGCAGGGAAGAGGGTCTCCAGCCGTTGGGTCTTGAATGTGAATCTCAACCCGGGCGGCCCTGCCAAAGGTTCAGCCGACCAGTATTTTGTAGGACAATTCGACGGCTTCCGTTTCATGGTGGACCATCCGAACTCCGGATCCCACTGGGTCGACTGGGGCAAGGACTTCTACGCCTCCACTTCGTTTTCGAACACTCCGGCAGGCGAAGCCCGAGTGTGGATTGCCTGGATGAGCAACTGGCAGTACGCCGAAAAACTTCCATCGCTGCCCGGTCGCGGCGAGATGACTTTGGCTCGCCGCATCTGGCTTCGACAGCCGCCGCCTTATCCCGCTCCCACGCCGTCTCAAGAGCCACTCGTGCTGGTGCAACAGCCCATTCTTGCCCTGCCTGTGGACCATCCGTACCAAGGGATGTTTGGCGGTCCGCGCTTTCAGACTATTGCGCAAGTCAATGACCGCATCGCCGCAGAAAAGCTCTCAGGGAGCGTATACCGGTTGCGCTTCACCCTCGACTCCGGGGAAGCTTCAGAGGCTGGGGTACGCCTGCGTCGCAGCAGCGTCAACCCCTACGATTTGGCGGTGGAAGAGACGGTGGTCGGCATCGATACGTCCACAAGCCGCATCTTTGTCGATCGCAGCCACTCCGGGAGGGTCGACTGGTCTCCCGATTTTCCCGCTCGCGTTTGGGCGCCGCTCAAGCACCCGCAGGCCAATTCAATTCCCATTGAGATTGTGGTGGACAACAACTCCATCGAGGTATTCGCCGAAGGGGGCGAGACCGTCCTCACCAACCTCATCTATCCTGCTTCCAAGAGCCAGGGGTTGGCGTTCTACGCAACCGCAACTCCGCCGGGCGCCGCTCCGGCTCGCGTCCGCGATCTCGAATTGATCCCGCTTCAGCCATTGGCGGGGGCCAAATAGACCCAATGGACCGGCCAACAGGGCCAGTCGCTTTGGTACCCGGAGTCGCCTTGCGCTGGATTCCCAGACTGTCTATCGTTGAGTAGCGGTTCAAGCAATTTCCGGAAAGACATTCATGGACGTTTTAAAGAGTTTATTCGAGAAGCACTTTCATTTCCCAGCCGAACAGGTGAGGCCCCTTCAAGGCCAGCTAGGCGGTTCAGGGCGCGCCATCGTCCGGTTGAACGGCGGGAACATGAGCGCAATCGGCATCCTGTATCCCGTGCGGGACGAGAATGTGGCCTTCCTTGAATTCTCCAGACATTTTCGACGGCACGGATTGCCGGTGCCGGAGATTTACGCAGAGGATCTGAGTGAGGGTGCTTACCTCGAAGAAGATCTTGGAGACACAACTCTCTTCGAGTTTCTTGGCAGGAATCGAACCGGCGACAATATCGCTCCGCAGGCAGTTGAAGCGTATCGCAAAGTAGTGGCCGCGCTGCCGAAGTTCCAAGTCGATGCAGGCCGGGACCTGAATTACAAGGTATGCTATCCGCGCGATCGATTCGACCGGCAGTCCATCACCTGGGATCTGAATTATTTCAAATACTACTTTCTTCGTCTGGCAGGCGTGCCCTTCAATGAGCAGGCGTTGGAAGTCGATTTCGGCCGGTTGACGAAGTTTCTGCTGGGCGCGAACCAGGAATACTTTCTCTATCGAGACTTTCAATCGCGCAACGTCATGTTGCGGGATGGACAGCCGTATTTCCTGGACTACCAGGGCGGACGCAAAGGCGCGCTGCAATACGACATCGCATCTCTACTCTACGACGGCAAGGCCGATCTGCCGCCGGAATTGCGCCAGGAGTTACTCGACTACTATCTCGACTGTCTCTCCAGTCATGTCCCCGTTGACCGGGCCGTATTCATGGAACACTACTATGCCTATGTTTACGTTCGCATTCTACAAGCCCTCGGAGCCTACGGATTTCGCGGGTTTTATGAACGCAAGGCCCACTTTCTGCAGAGCGTGCCGTATGCACTGAAGAACCTGCGCTGGCTGGCCGATCACGTCAAGTTGCCAATCGCACTGCCGGCACTGATGGATTCGCTTCAGGCTATTGCTGCATCGGAGAAGCTGCAGGGCCTGGCGTCTGCAGCCGAGAATCTCAAGGTGCGGGTCTTCAGTTTCTCATTCCATCGTGAAATGCCTACCGATGAATCGGGCAATGGCGGAGGATTTGTCTTCGATGCGCGAAGCCTGCCGAATCCCGGAAGAGAAGAACAGTTCAAGCAGTTGACCGGCAAGGACCAACCGGTGATTGACTATCTCAGGCAACAGGAGAGCGTACATCGATATCTCGCCGGCGTTTTGTCTCTTGTGGATGCAAGCGTCAGCGGATATCAGCGACGTGGATTCAAGAACCTGATGGTGTCGTTTGGCTGTACCGGCGGACAACACCGCTCCGTCTATCTCGCAGAGCAGTTGGCCAGGCATTTGCGCGCCAGCATTGGCGTGGACGTGGTGCTGCGCCACATCGAGTTGGAGAAGATGGGCAGATGGAGGCAATGATTCTGGCCGCGGGACTGGGCACCCGTCTGCGGCCGCTCACCGACGATCGACCCAAGGCACTGGTAACGGTTGCCGGGTGCACCATGCTCGAGATTGCTTTGTGCCGCCTGCGCAAATTCGGCGTGAACGAAGTGATTGTGAATGCTCATCACTTCGCGGAGATGATTGTCGAATACCTGAAGGCCAACGACCAATTCGGTATGCGAATTGAAGTGTCACGCGAAGAAGGCCTGTTAGACACAGGCGGTGGGTTGAAGAAAGCTTCATCCTTCTTCCTGGATAGCAACGAAGCCGAGTGCGAGCCATTCGTCTTGCACAACGTCGACGTCCTCAGCACCATCGATCTGGGACGCATGATGCAATTCCATTTGGAACACGCTGCATTGGCCACGTTGGCGGTCCAGGACCGCTCTACTTCGCGGTATCTGCTGTTCGACGAGCAAGGCCAACTCTGCGGCCGGCGCGCTGGGCGGGAAGGGAATCCTGAATGGGCGCGGCCAGCAGCGCAAGCGGAGGCATTGGCCTTTTCCGGTATCCACATCCTTTCTCCGGAGATCTTTGCGAAGATGCCGGAGAAAGGCTCATTTTCAATCGTTGCCGCTTATTTGCGACTGGCGGCCGAGGGAGAAAAGATCGTTGCGTTTCGCCAGGACGATTGCTACTGGCGCGATCTCGGCCGCCCGGAAAGCGTGCTGCAAGCCACAAGAGATATAGAAAGCGGAGCATACTCCTGGGGCTGACTTTAGACCCTCCGCTCGCCGGCCATCAAGACCGGAACTTGCGCAGCACTTCCTGAAGTCCGCTCTCGTAGAGGTCGATCAGCTTGTCCCAGTCCGCATTCGCCTGCTCATCGATTAGCCTGCGCCCGGGATCTGCATCGAACCAGTCCATGGTTTTTTCAATTCCCTGCGCAAAGGGAACCTTGGCGCAATAGCCAGGGACGAATTGCTTGATCTTGCTGTTATCGAAGACCACGCTCACAGCCTTGTCCCCGGTCAGGCTGCCCACTTCGTCGGGCATACATGCGCCCATGAAGTCCGAAGCGATGTGGACGATCTGCGCTTCGACTCCCGCGGCTTGGGCCGTGATGCGATAGAACTGGTCCCAGGTCATGACCTCGTCGCTGGTGATGTGGAAGGCGTGGCCAATGGCCTGTCGATGGCCCAGCAGACCCACCAGGCCCTGGGCAAAATCGGTGTTGTGGGTAATCACCCAAAGCGAAGTTCCGTCGCCCGGGACAATCACCTTCTTGCCGCGCCTCATGCGGTCAATCGCGGTATACGACTTCTGCCAACTGTTCACCGCCAGCACAATCTGCGTGTCGCCATAGGTCAACGAGGGGCGCACAATCGTGATGGGAAAGCCATCTTCGCGATAGGCGCGCAGCAAGCGCTCTTCGCAGGCGATCTTGTCGCGCGAATACTGCCAGTAGGGGTTGGCCAGCGGAGTCGACTCCGTGATCCGGTAATGTCCTACCGGCTTCTGATACGCACTTGCCGAACTGATGAAGAGGAACTGCCGCGCGCGGTCGCGAAACAGGCGAATGTCGCGTTCCACATCGGCCGGCGTGAAGGCGATCCAGTCCACCACCGCGTCGAAGGTCTGGCTGCCCAGAGCCGCGGCCACGGCCGCCTCATCCGTTACATCCACCGTAATCGTTGAAACATTTGCAGGCAGTTCGGCTGCCCGCTGCCCGCGTCGCAGCAGCGTCAATTCAATGCCGCGCTCCGCGGCCAATCGTGTCGAAGCTGTGCTGATAATACCCGTGCCGCCAATAAACAGGACCTTCATGTCGTCTCCGAAAGCCAGCGGAATGAGGCCGCCTCGGCGATCCCATTCCGCTGGTGTGCTGACTTTGATTACTTGCCGACAACAAGAATCTGGAAAGAGCCCGGAATCATCGGTGCGCGAGGGCCACGTGCCCATGCAGGCGCGCCTGCAGGCGGTGTGGCGCCCGCTGCCTGTGCTGGTGCGGCCGGCACCGGTCCATACTCGGCGGTGATGGTCAGAATCCGGCCGGTCTTCGAATCCAGGGTGAGCGTCTTGGCCCGCGTCGGTGTGGGCACGGTCTGCTCAACGGCAAAGCTGGTCGGTGAGTTCTCTTTGATCACCGTCAGCGTGCCATCGCCCTGCGAACTGAATGCCTCCATCGTAGCGGGATTGAATGTGGCTCCGTCGGACCCGGCGCCGATGGGCAGGTCGGTGAGAATGTGCCCGTCCGTCGCCGACAGCACGATCATGTTCTTGTTGTCGCGGCATGAGGCAAAGAGGATATTGTTCTTCGCATCCAGTGCCAGGCCCGCGCACCCGCCGCCCTTGCTTGAAAGGTCGTATTTGCCGACCATCTTCATCGTGCTGGCATCGATGACCGCAATCGCGGCCTTGTCTTCAATGTCGACATAGATCTTGCCGTTGCCGTCGGCAGCAGCCTGTTCGGGTGCGCCGCCGATGTCGATGGTGCCCAGAATCGAGCCATCCTTGTCGTCGAGGACCGTAATGTTCGGCTCCGCGTGGCTCAGGATGTAGAAGCGGTGATTGAATGCGTCGTTGAGGTAGCCGTCAGGATGTCCCTGCACATCGATCTTCTTCAGGATGGCAAAGGTCTTGGCATCGAACATCGTCACCGGACTCGAGGTCGCGAATCCGTGGCCGGTCGCGGTGTCCACAGCCGCGCCGTGCGCGCTTACGCCGGGAAGGTCGCCGACCTGGGCCAAGGTGTCGAGGTTGAACACACCGATGTGCCCGGCAGGTCCAGAGCGCGCGACATAGAGGTTGCGCCCGTCGGGGTCGGCCGTCACGTAATCGAAGCCGCCATCGCCCCCGACCAACTGAATCTTGAGGACCTTGTAAGGGCCGTTGTCCTGGGCGTGGGCCAGTTGGGCAAACGAAAGCGTGACAGCGAGTGCTGCAAAAACAATCGGCTTCAAAGTCATCGTGAAATCTCCGCGGAGGGTATCGATAGGTGGCCGGGACTATGAGTCGAGTTCGAGCCCCGTCGCCCTCGCATATCGAGGATACACGCTGTAACCGCCGTGTCTTGTTACGACGTATAGTCGAACAAATCCCCGGCGCTCAGATTGTTTCAGTGGATTCTCGCTACGTGCTCCAGAACCTGCTGCATATGGACTTCGAATTGGCGCAGCGCGGAGGGCGCTACGGCGCAGCCGTCGGTTTCGTAGGTCAACAGCGGCATGCCCTGTTGAATACTGAGGGGCTTCAGGATGGCTTCAGAGATCCGGAAGGGCAGGCAGTTGAACGGGCCAACCAGGATGATGCCGTCGTAGCCCTCGTATTCGGCGTTGAGGGTTCTGCCGACCGTGGGGGTGATTTCACCGAAAATTTGCGGGGAGACATGCTCTGCGCTCTTCTCAAACAGGGCCACCATATCGTTGGGTCTCGACACCAACAGGCCGGTTTTCATGAAGATTTCGCGATAGTGTTGCTCGGTCTTCCGACCCGCCTGATAGCCCCACCATTGCTGCAGATACTGTTGGCCGTCCGGCTCCAGAACGCGGGTGCAAGCTTTGGCCAGGGCGAAGCCTCCAGGCTTCAAGCCCCAGTTGCTGGCCGTTCCCCGCATTCCGTCGTAGGTGACGTATAGGAAGAGGTCCGTCAGGTCGACCGGCTTCAGAACGATGCCGCGAGCCGCATAAAGGTCGCGAACTCCTTCCATGAAGAAGGGACTGAAGCGCGCGTAGAAGTCCCCTGTCACAACCACTCTGGGGCAGTCCAATGGATCGCAGGTTCGAGGCAGTCTTGCCAGGAAGTCTACAAACTTGGGCAGTTTTGCATTCAGCTCATCGAGAGTGTCGGCCTCGTCCCTGAAGCGACTCCACTCCTGCTGAAACTGTTCCAAACTTCCCGGTGCGCCCACCACGTGCAACACATAATCGATCTCCACCAGAATGTCGGCCAACAGGATGGCCGGAGACAGATGCTTCATCAAAATGAAGGGGTCGAATCCCAGGTAGTCGTTTTCCCGGCCCGGATTCACCATGAAGACGTCGGCCAGGCGATGCTCGACGATGAAGCGCTCGAAGTAGTCCATGTAGGCCTCGCTGACACAGGGCGCCCCGCCGCGCATCATGGCAAAGCCGACTATGTCGCCGGGTCGGCGATTCCGATCGATTCGCAGCAGTTGGCCGATCGACAGGGGTAAAGGCAGGCATTCGCGGCCCGACGTGGCCTGCAAACCCAGGTCGAGTTGACCGCGATCGATGGGAACAACGGGGCCCGTGTGGATCCCTAGCCATTTGAGTCCCATGGCCGCCGACTCCGCGTGATATTGCGAGAAATTGAGTAGATGCAGCTTCACTCTCGGGTCGGTCAGCGGGACGTGCTCGCCTTGCGAAGAGATAACCTGACCGCCTTTGACAAGCCGGCAGGGAGTGAAGGCCGCAGTTTGGACGGGCTGAGCCGCATGGTAGTTTTCTACGATATCCAGGAATGCCTCAAGCCGGGTTTGCACGCCGGCATCGGCGGTATGTGCATCGATTTCAAGAATCAGATAGGGCTTCGAGCCCAACTCGGAGGCAAGCAGCGCGTGGGTGAAGGCATCAATCGTGCAACTGAAATTGCCGATGCTGAGTAGAAAAAGATTGGAGTGCTTCTTGGCGAGAGAGGCCGCATTGAGTATCTGGTTGGCGAAATGCCACGCCGTGGGGCCTGCCCCGATGGACATGAGGCAATCGGCTGGAATTGCGCAAATACCCATGCTGGAGAGCTTCTTGCCGACCGATTGCGATGCCTCCGGTGCGTATGCGTTATAGGCGTGCCCGGCCAACAGAATGGCGGGCTTGCCGCTCGCCAAGGCTTGTGCCAGCGCCTGCCTGCCCATCTCCATGAGCGCACACTCGGCCTCGGTCTGCGCACTGACGGCGACTGCCCATGCCCTCGTCGCCATCTCCCGAGAAATCCCCAACTCGCGCACCGCCAACTCCACCATCGCGGTGTTGCCGGTGTATCCGTTGGTGAAATCCAGAATCGGCGAGAGGAACTGCGTCTCGGGAAATGCCTTGGCCAAAAAATAAGGGCCGGCCTGGGTTATGGGGCAAAGGTAGGAATCCTTGCAGGCCTCGCCATGCGGCATCCGCATCACCTGGGGAAGAAACACCAGGCGGATGTCCTTCTGCGCCAGATCGAGCACTCCGCCATGGGCAATCTGCGCGGGCAGACAGAATCCTGAATGCGCCTTGAGGTCGCCCCGGGGATCAATCGCAGACAGCACCACTTCCATTCCCAGGACCGAGAAGAAAGCAGAATAGAGCGGGAAGAGCGAGTGCGTTGTGAGTGCCCGCGGAAGGCCGATGCGGGTTGCGGCGATGGGCTTGGGAATTGGCCGGCCAAACGATTCTTCCAGGAAGCTCCTTGCGGCTTCCAATGCCGGACCCACATCCCAATAGGGGCGGGACATCGGCGCGCCGCCGTGATCTTTGACGTTAAGATTGGGCGCGCCAAAGAGGATCGCGGCCCGTTGTTCCACCAGATCCGGGGCCGATGCCGTGCGCGCTTTGCGCTTCCAGACATTCTCGTAAAGGCTGCAACGGCCGCCAAAGGGAAAGCGCCTGCCTGAAACCTCAAAGCGTTCGATGCTGCAGTACATCTTGCACGCCTGGCATCGAAACTGGCCGATTAGTTTCATCTCGACCGACCCCAACAAATTCAGATCGGTGACCTTCCCGAGGAAGCCGCCCGAACGTTCGAGAGCCAGCAGCCCCACGCCCAGAGCTCCGAGCAACTCGGGGTTTGCGGGGATCACGACGGGACGCCCCAGGCGATGGGCAAAGGCATAGGCAATGGCACGGTTCAGCGCCACGCCGCCCTGCAGCAGCACCTTGGTTCCGACCGGGAGCTGTCCTTTGACCTTGGTGAGGTAGTTCTCGGCAATGGCGTAAACCAGGCCGGCCAGAATGTTCTCGCGCCCCTGGCCCTGTTGCTGTGCAATGCGGATATCGGAATTGATGAATGCGGCGCATGTGGTTTTGAACTTCACCGGGGAAGCGGCGGTCAGCGCGATGTCTGCGATATCGGAGACCTGGATGCCCAGATCGCTCTGCGCGCTCTCTTCAAGAAAGGAGCCTGTGCCCGCGGAGCAGGCGTTATTCATGGCATAGCCGATGGGCACGCCGTTGCGGAGATGGATGTACTTGGCATCCTGGCCGCCGATCTCGAAAATGGTGTCCACATCCGCAGCGCAATGCTTGGCCCCCGCAGCGTGGGCAGAGATCTCGTTATAAACCAGCGCTGTACCCAGGCATGCGCCAACCAGTTCCCGTGCTGAACCCGTGGTAGCGGTCAGGCCCACCGGACAATTGCCAACCTGATCGATCAGGGCCCGCAGGCACTGCCGGACTGCCGACACCGGATCGTCGTGCGTACGGGTGTAATGCGAAGCGACCATGTCGCGGGTAGAAGGATCGAGCAGCACGGCCTTGGTGGTTGTCGAACCGGCATCCACGCCCAGAACCAATGGTCCGGTGGGTAATGCTTTCATGCCCGACGCGACCTGAATCTGGACCTGGCTCTCGTAGTCCCGCAGTGGCGGCTGAGACTCGAAAAGCGGCGGGCTGGAAAGGTGTGGGCTCTTGTATACGGGATGGTCGCGCGTGAGCAGTGCAGCGCCCCAGGCTTCAAACCAGGGGCTCTCGTGCAGTGTGACGAACGCGGTCGTTGGCAGCTTCTGGCGCAGGGCCTGCAGCAGGGAATCGTTGTGCGTCGCGCCGCCGATCAGCAATACACGCCGAAGCGGGATTTGGCCCTTCTCAAGAAGCGCAATAACCTTGCCCGCCATGCTGTCGTGCAGTGTCTTCAGGATGTCGGCCGGCGTGGCTTCATGACGATTGAGCTTGTGCGTAATGTCGGATTTGCAATGCACCGTGCAGCGGGAGGCCAGCGGCACTACCTTTCCTGAAGACGACAGTTGGATCGCCGCGTCCAGGTCCAGACCCATCCGCCCCACCAGTTGCACCAGGAATTCGCCGCTGCCGGCCGCACACTTGTTGTGAGACAGCACATTCGTGACTTTTCCGGCCGCCAGGGTGTAGACCAGGAACGATTCGCCTCCCAGCGACGCCACTGCGTCGAACTCGCCCGGCTCACGCGCGCGCACTTCGCGCAGAGCACGCTGGATAGCCGCAAATTCGGAGATGTGGCCGAGATGGCCCGATACGCCAAAGGACTCGGCATCGGCGAATTCAGGTTGGGCCAGGAGTTGAGTGACCACCTCCACCGGGCGGCCCCGATGAGGCATGGTTGCGGCGCTCGCGGCATTGGCCCGCAGCGCGACCACCTTCACCGTCAGTGCCCCGATGTTGATGCCCACGAATGACAAGCCGGCTCGGTTCTGCGGAACTGGAGCCCAACAATGCGTGTGCAGCGTTTGCTGACCGTTCGCGCGAATCAGGCCTGCACGCGAGGAACTCTACTCTCAATTCGGGAAGAAAGAAAGCGCCTTCATGGAACCGAAGAATCGACAGTCGATAGCGTTTTCAACCCGCTCAACCCCCGAGGCAAATCGGCTCAATGGAATCAAGAGCTTGTTGTGTGCTGCGTAGCGTAGCGAGAGGACTGCAACAGGTTTGAAACAAAAAAGCGGGAGATGTCCTGCCTCTTCGGCAGTCTCGTCTCCCGCTTGTTCGATGGGGTTGAATCTCTACTGGGTTACTCCGGATGATCCGGCGTCATCAGGCAAATATCGGGAAGATTGCGGTAGCGTTCGGCATAATCCATGCCGTATCCGATCACAAAAAGGTTGGGAATCGAGAACCCCACGTAGTCGGCATCGATTCTTTCCAGACGCCGCGAGGGCTTGTCGAGCAGCGTGGCGATGCGCAGCGATTTGGGCCGATGCTGAAGAAAGATTCCGCGCAAATAAGAGAGGGTCAAGCCGGTATCGAGAATGTCTTCGACCACGAGTACGTTCTTGCCTTCGATCGGCTCATCCAGATCTTTGATGAGCTTCACTGCGCCGGATGAGCGCTGCCCCTTGCCGTAGCTGGAAGTGGCGACAAAATCGAATGTTGCATCCACCTGCACCGCCCGCGCCAGATCGGACAAAAACAAAGCCGCACCCTTCAGAACACCGACCATCACCAGCTTCTCGCCGTTCAGGTCCTGGGTGATTTGTGCGCCCATCTCGGCGACGCGCTCAGCGATCTGTTGACGAGTATAGAGAACCTCAAGTCCCTGGTATGTCATGGTTGCCATGCAAATAGTATCGCCTGAACAGGTCAAAACTGCAGGGACGCCCTGTGTAAAAATCGGGGCCGGAACCGAGCTGAAGCGGCGCCGTCTATACTTGAAGGGATATGTTGCCTTATTTGCACATCTGGCACTTCCACGTGCCGACCTTTGGATTGATGCTCTGGCTGGCCATTGTGTCCGCTGCTTTTGTCATGGACAGGGGCTTTCGGCGCGCATCCATTACCGCGGACGCGGTTGGCATTGTGGCTGTGGCGGCCTTTGCCGGCATTGCCGGCGCCAAGCTGTGGCACGTGATCGATACCCCAATAGAATTCCATGAAATGGGCTGGCAAGTGCTTTGGGACCAGGCCGGTTTCGCCTGGTTCGGTGGCCTCGTTTTTGGCATTTCGGCCCTGCTGTTCCAGGGATGGCGGGCACGCATCGGCGGCCTGCGGACGTTGGACCTGGCAGCCCCCGCGGCAGCTTTTGGCTACGGCATCGGGCGCATTGGCTGCTTCCTGTCGGGCGACGGCTGTTACGGACTGCCAACCAAATTGCCTTGGGGAATGAGCTTTCCCGACGGCATTGTGCCCACTCCTCCGTATGTCCGGGTCCATCCCACGCCCTTGTATGAACTGGGTGCCGGGTTGCTGATCGGGTCATGGCTGTGGTGGCGGGGTGGCAAACCGCGTGGCACCGGAGCGATTGTCGGCGAATATCTGTTGCTGAGTGGAACAGCACGCTTTCTGGTTGAGTTCTTGCGCCGCAACCCCAAGGTTCTGTGGGGGTTATCGAATGCACAGATAGCCAGTGCCGGATCGGTCGTTGCCGGCGTGATCTTGATTTGGTGGGCCTCGACCCGCACCGCTGTGGGACCCGAAGAAACGACATTGGCAGCGGAGAAAGTAGCTTAGAACGGGCGGTTAGCGATTCATCGCTTGCTAGTGTTGCGTTTTCCAAGCTTGGCTAGCGCGGCGTGACGAAAGCATTCTGCGGCGTGGTCGTTGACCATTCCCACGGCTTGCATCCATGCATACACGATGACCGGGCCGACGAACTTGAAACCCCGCTTTTTGAGCTCCTTCGAGATCTCCTCGGAGACCGGCGTGCTGGGTGGGACCGGACCTGTGTTTTGCCGGGGGCGTCCTCCAGCCATCTTCCAGGCAAAGGCAGAGAAGTCTTCGCCGGCCGCCTGCATGGCGAGGTAAATCTTCGCGCCGTTGATGGTCGCTTCGATCTTGGCGCGCGATCGCACAATGCCTGAGTCCTGGAGCAATCGCTCGATGTCCGCCTCATCGAAGCGCGCGACTTGGGCAGGATCGAAGTTCTTGAAGGCTTTGCGAAAGGCCTCGCGCTTGCGCAGAATCACGATCCAGGCGAGCCCGGCCTGAAAGCCCTCGAGCATCAGCATTTCCCACAGCGTGCGGCTGTCGTATTGGGGCACACCCCACTCTTCATCGTGATAGGCGCGATAAAGCGGGTCGTTCTGAGCCCAGGAACAGCGGGATATACCGTCTGCGATGGATTCCAAGAGTCTCTCCTTGCACTGCGAACTCTATTTGCCTTTAAACCGATTGACGAAAGCCGCGATGCGCCTCCGGATACCTTTGGCGGTCCGTTCCTCGCGCAGAGCACGCCGTTGCGTCGCCAGCCCTGGAACATGGTTGCATATCCGCTTTGTTTCTGCGCCCAGCCAAGAGGCAAGCAGCTCTTCGTTCGCGGCGCTACCAAGCCATTCTCCCACTTCGATGCGAAGCAGTTCTCCGAGGCGCACATCCTGCTGAGCGGCCTCGGCAGCATCTTCCAGAAACGCGCAGACCCGCAAGATCGTGCCTAAATCGCGGGCCGCCAAGGCTCCTTCCAGGGCCGGCAACAAGACTGATCCGAAGACGACATACTGGCAGCCCCGATCTTCGATCAGGGAAATGAAGAGTGCGTCCGCGACCGATTTGAGCTTCGGAAGCCTCTCGTACAAATCCGTGACCACCGTCTCAAAGGTCATGGGACGATTTTACCGGGAGCGGCGGAGCCTGACTTTGGGCGAAGAAGCTTGCTACAACCGCTTGATGAAGGCCAGCGCCTCTGCCAATTGGGGAAACTGCGCCTCGTCGGCCTTGAACTCGCGGGAATGCACGCAACGGCGGACGCCGCGCATCTTGACCGGGTGTTTCAAGTGCAGCATCTCGTGGTAAAGAAGGTATTCGACGGCATAGCGGGGGCTGGACGGCCGGTCGAAGACGCGGCTGACCACGATGGTGTTGTGGGCGGCGTCGTAGTGACCGAGCGAGCGCTTGGCCATATGCTCGCTCCAGGTGAGCTGGGGGCGCCCAAGCAGCCCGCCGAAGAAGCGCGTGTTCAGGGACTCGAAGACCTCGTCGAGGTGATAATAGCGGCCTTCCGGCCCGGTAAAGCGCTTGTTGCCCCGGGCGCTCCGGATCAACTCGGTCTGGCGGGTGACGGCGGCCGAGGAGGCAAAGCGCTTATAACGCAGGTTCTGGGTCGCGTCGATGGGCTTCTTGTAGATTTTGGCCAGCAAAATGTGGGCGATGGCGCGAAGCACCGAGTCCGGCGCGCCCTCCAGAAGATCGCTAAGGCTCACAAAGAGCTGGCCTTCGCGCAGCCTGATCGTCGTGTTCAGGGACGTAAAGCGGCGGAATCGGACCACGAGGGGTGGCATCGGCGCTCTGGGGCGCAACGCCCGGTATTCTTCTTGAAAAATGGGTAAAAGATCGGCGGCCACTCTTTACAGCTTACAGCGCACAGCTCTCGATACACATGGTACCAATGCCTGCGCACTCGCATCACTTCGGCTCCGCGCGTTCCTGACCTTTTTCATCCTTGTGCAGGTTGAAATACTCGGTCTGCTCTGAGAGTAGCCGCTTGGCCTCATCGGCCAGGTCTTCGCCGCTTTCGATGGCCTCTTTGCGCGCCAGATCGAAGCCGGGTTCCCCCGCCAGGGCCTTCAGGATCACCAGCCAACGCTCCGAGGCGTCAACCAACGGCTTCAGCGAAGGACGGATATCGGCATGGCGGTCGGAGTAGACGTCGAGGTTGGACGCGAATTCATCCAGCAACGCGGTAAAGTCCTGCAACTCGTCATCCAGATGCTTGCTCCGGGCAGGCGATTTAGCCCGGTTGGCAAGCGATTTGATGGTGTCGGCGTGTTCGTTGAGGAATTTGGTGTAGAGCTTGACCCGCTCGGAGGGGTAGATCCCTGCTTCGGCAATCTGATCGGCCTCGGCCGCCGTCAGGGGTTGGCGCTTCTCTCTTTGCGCAGCGAGAGGAGCAACGATCAACAGGCAGGCAAGGCTCACAGCAAGATAGCGTAACGAAAGCATCGTCCACACTCCAGCCCTCCCATTTGAGCACAGGACACAGCGCGTGGAAAGGGCTTGCGTGCTTCTGGATGCACGTCCCCTGGACCGGTGCATGGGGCGCGGCCGGACAAGAACGGGCGGCTTCCGCTACTTCTTGAACACCTGCAGCATGGCCTCAGTCTGGGCAGTATTCACCTGTGCCAGGGTCTCCTGCACCAGCGGACGGTCCTCGAAATTGCTGCTGTGCAGCATCTCCGTGAGCCGGAAAGCCGTGTGACGAAGCAGGATCTCTGCGTTCTTGAGCCGCTTGTTGTCGTCCGAGACAGACAGGTGAACCTTGTGGGCGAGTGCCTGGATCTGCTTGAGAAGGTCGTTGGCCTTGACGACATCCCCGGCAGCGTATTGCCTCAGGCTGAACTCGGTCATCTCGTGCATCAGTTCCGCGTAGAGGAAGCATTGCTCTCGCGGTTGCGCCTGACTCGCCTTCAGTTGGAGCGCATCGATGCTTTGCTGGTCGGGGATCTTGTCGTCGAACCCGGAAGCGCAGGCCGGGAGCGTGGTGAGAGTCAAAATCACGAGGGTTGCCAAGGGAATCCGACACAGCATGGGGGACCTCCGCCGCGTTCCGGGTACCGCTCAATGCAATGCCGTGACTATAGGAGTTAACCAAGAGATACGCAAGGGGAAAAGTCTTGTGTTTCGGGAGGTTAAGCTGCCGGGGCAGAGGTTGAGCGATTACCGCACCGCATTCTGCATGATCGGCCAAGTGGCTATTTCTTTTCGAGCAAAAGGAGACGTTGCCGCGCTTGCCATTCCTGATCTGGGAATTTACCTGCGGATGCGTCAAGGAAATGGTGGTAATTGGTGACCGCCGCCGCGCGATCGTGCATTGAATCGTAAGATGTTGCCCACAGGAAGTAAGTGGAGGCGACCTCTGGAAGGTACTTTGATCGCATGGTAAGCGCATGCAGTGCGATGGAAGGCTGGTTGGTTCGCGACGCGGCAAAGGCCAACCCGCTCCATCCATCCGCATTGGCCGGGTCGATTTCCGTGGCTTTGCTGAAGGCGGCAAAGGCCTCCGGGTATTTGAGTTGTCGGATCAGGTTCTGGCCATGGCCGATGAGCAGGGCCGGGTCTTTGGGCGCGGACGCCAGCAGGACGGCATAGTAGTGGTCGGAGCCTGCGGAATCTCCTGCGGTGGCCAGCACCTCGGCTAACATGCGCGTAATGGCGGCATCGGCGGGGTGGGCGTCGTGCAGCTTCTCAATCAGGGGCAGCGCTTCCGCCTTGTCCTGCGCGGCCAGAACGGTGGCCAGTTGCGCCGTCAACGCCGGATCGTCTGGAGTCTGCTCAAGAGCGGTGCGAAGCCACGTTTCGGCTTCAGCATACTGCTTCCGCTCAATCATCAGGTGAGCCATGCCGGCATTCGCCTCAGCGGATTTGGCATCTTTGGCGAGAATGCGGCGGTAGGCGGTTTCGGCGGCATCCAATTCCCCCGCCCGAGCGGCAAGGTTGGCGGCCAAAAGGGTGTCGTCCGGCGTTTCGGGGCTCAATTTGAGAGCCTCAATCAAATCGTTGGAAGCGTCCGCGGGGCTCTTGAGGCGATCGATTTGAGCCAGTGCACGCCATGTTCTGGCCTTCAGAGCGGGCCCGCCTGCCCCTGGATCAAGATAGGTTGCCGCCGCCAATTCGGCGCGCGCATCGGCCAATTTTCCTTGCCTGGCCAACAACAGCCCGAGGGAAAGGTGGGCTTCAAACAAGAGTGGGTTTGCTTCAACAGCGCGCCGGTAGAGCCCGGCGGCCTCGTCCAGACGGTTCTGGGCGTCGGCCACATAGCCGGCATCGAACAGGGCCTCGGAATCGCCCGGATGCGCCGCCAGCCACGGGGTCAACGTCGCCTCGGCAGCTTTCCAGTCGGATTTCGCCATGGCCGACTCGGCCTCGAGAACCTTTGCCGAGGGGCTCTTTGAAGGAGCCTCGGTCGCCTGTGTCGCCGGTTTCTGTGCCGGTTCCTGTGCTGGCTCCTGGCCGAATCCGGCGCTGGCGGCAATCAAAAGGAAAAAAAAGACAAAACGAAGCACGGAATACCTCAGCTAGTAGTTTAGTTGGCGACCGTCGATTGGACGCAGGCCACACAAGTTTGGATAGGGAAACCGGGGATTCCCGAATCTCTCCGGCGCTTTTATCCTTTGGTCCTTCGTCGATTCTCATCCTTCCGGGATCCACTGTCCCAATCCAATCCAAAACCGGAGAGCACCTAAAGCACACGTGTCCTGAGCCGAAAAAGAGAACAGATGCAGCGGTGCATGACGGGCGGAACAGCCTCCCAGGAGCAGTTCAAGACTAGGGAAGCGTTCTTCGCGAATGAGCCGCAAGTTCTTGGCATCGGCAAGCAGGTTCCCATGTCCCTGGGTATCTTGAACGAGCTTTCCAGGATGTACGCGGAGAGCAACCTGAACAACGGCAGCAACGGCTTTCAAGCGGTGCTTCAGCAGTTGTCTTCGGGTTCAATCCTCAATTCGGGAGCAGACGACGCCGGGCTATTGCCGGCGGACGACCGGGAGCCAGACTCTGGTTCTGGATCGGGCGCGAACTAACCTGCTTTGGCAGCGAATTCGCTGCGAAGGGATCACAGGGGATGGCGCTTCTTCTCAAGCCCTCAGGCAGCGTAGCCGCAAGTGGGTGCGGCAACGCTGCCTGAGGGCTTTGCTCATTCACAGCGCTTCCACAATTGCTGTACCCCGGAAGGCGCCGACTCCAAGCGCCTTTTCTTCTCTAAAAGCAGCCACATTCCGCAATACCACTCAGGGCACTTGATTCTGGAGCCGATAGAGAGCCAAGCCTCCCTGGCGGCCAAAGTCCCCGAAATTCCGAAATCGGACTACAATAATCCAATTAAACAACTCGACGCACTCCAGTTGCATCCATCCAATAATGTAAGAGTGTGGAGATGTGGGTAACCATCCTCTTACGTCATCCCTAAACAAGGATCAGGTGCCCCTATGACCTCCCCCAGCCTGTATCTACACATCCCCTTGATGTCCGCATATCTTTGTCAGGATTGCAATTGCATTGGAAATTCTTCAAGACAGTGTCCGGCCTGTGCGTCTGAAGTCCTCATGAATCTGGCCACGGTGCTTGACCGGGAAGTCCTGGATCGAGAAGTCGAAATCAAAGTCCTCGAACGCCCGCGCCTTAGTTACTCTTGCCGACCCTCCCTCGTTGCCTGAGGGCCCTCTTGATCTCTTTCTGAAAGTCCTGTCGCAAGAAACCGGTAGTCTCCTTGCCAAACTTTGCCAAACTGAGCTAAATCTCAAACCGCCTGGAATCTCCCCTATCTAAGGAAGCCGGGAGACATGCGGGCATTTTTGGGCGAGGTTTTCCCCGCCTCTAAAGTTCCAGTTATCTGAGCTTTTCGCCGCGGGTGTCACGCGGCCATCGCCTGGGCCTGCCGCTTCACCGTCAGCACGGTGATATCGTCTTCCTGACCGAAAGCTTTGGCCGCGTCGGCGATGTAGAAAGCCGACTGGTTGCTCAGGTTGTGGACGCGGTCGAAGCCAAATAGCTCCCCTGAGGATTTGCGCGCTTCCGCTACCCCATCGGAGAGCATCAGAATGCGGTCGCCGGGGTGCATGTAGAGCCTGACTTCCTCATAGCTCACGTCCGGAAGCACCCCTAGAGGCAATCCTCCTGGCACCTTGACTTCCTGGCTGTTCAGATAGGGCGGCAGATGGCCCGCATTGGCCACTACAAGCTCTCCATCTGCTCCAAACCACGCGGCCTGGCAGGTGGTGAAACTGTCGCTGCCCACCAGCACGCGATTCAAGTCTTCCAGAATCTTGGCCGGGCCCCTGTCCTGGATCCGTCGCAGCGCCCCCATCAGCATCGACACGTTCATGGCTGCCTGCAGACCCTTGCCGGCTACGTCGCCAATCACCACCAGCAGTCCGCCGTCGCTGGTCGGCTGCACATGGAAGAAGTCGCCTCCAACCTCATTCGCCGGCGTGTAGATCGAATCCACTTCGAAGCCAGGGGTCTCCAGCCTCATGTTGGGAATCATCAGCTCCTGCACGCTTCGTGCCGCGGCAAACTCGCTGTGAGCCCGCTCCTGGTCTCGCTGAATCCGTAAGAACCGCACAAAGATGATGAGAACAATCACAAACAGCCCGGCAAAGTCGGCGATCACCGCAAAGTGAATGGGAATTGGACCCGCCTGAATCGTCAAAGGCGAGTGATAGGGCTTGCCGGTCCATTCGCTCATCCCCGAGGTCAGAAAGGGCTCGACAATCCCCACCATGGTCAACACCAGCGGAATCAGCAACAGCCCAGCCTCGAGGTTGCGACGAAGTGTTGACGCAATCAGCGTGATGAAAATGAACACCGACCAGCAGACAATCCAGAAAATGCTGAACGTCATCACCCCAACCAAGGCAAACGCCGCAACGGAGCTATGACCGACCAGTAACAACGAAGGCACGATTCCGGCCATGATCGGCGCCGTAAAGCGCAGCAGAACGACATACCACCGCTTCTTCAGAGCCAGGAAGGCGATCAGAAATTCGAAGTAAAGGTATGCGGAGACCGCCAACAGTTGCAGGAAGATGGCCAGAAACAGCAAGTGATCCAGGTGCCCGTAGCTGCCGGCAAGGTCCACAAACCCGATGGGCGCTTGCAGCAATTCATACAAGGCGAGCCACAGGTACTCCACATGGCCCTTCTGTGTGAAGAACAGGGCCAGCAAAAACATCGAAAGCACGATCAGAAGGATGTCGTCCACCAGCCTCGGCAGTCGCTCGAAGAGACTGTGCACCGACCACAATTCGAGCGCCCGGTCCAGGTCCTCCCGATTGCCGATGCGAAACTTGTGATCTGAAAAGAAACTGGTATAGGCGCCCTGCCCGAAGGGAATGTAAGGATATTGCACCGCCAAAGTCACCGCGGTCTCGGCGGGATCGATCTTCAAATTGTAGATGCGGGAAATATCCTGGTAACGCTCCGGCGCATCGCCGTGGGGCCCCTCTGGATGTATCTGTTTGCCATTGGCAAAAACAGACAATCCGAACGAGTTAAGCCCCAATTGTGCATATTGGGTGACAGGCAATTCCACCAGCAGGGAGAGAGGCCCATGGTTGGGCGGGAACTTCAGGTGCAGCCGGAACCACACGGACGGCCGCTGATGGCCTTTGGGCGGATTGGGCTGGACGGGATCGCCACTTGGAGCGCCACCGGTATCTGGAGCGTCTGTAGGGTGGTCTTCATCCGGGACATCGGGAAAGAACTCCTTTGCGTCCCGAATGGCCCACGTGGAATCGTCGAAATCGGGATTGGCCGCCTCTGGCTTGCCGGTAATCCCTACCCTCCAGCCTTTGTTCAACTCCAGCGGAGATCCGAGGTTGCCGGCATCGAAGACTACATTCGGGATGCGCGGAGCATTGGCCGAGACCGGCCGAGCATGAGCATGGGGCGTCAGCAGATCCTGAAGCGTCGGGTTCGGGCGGGGATGGGCTTGCTGGGCAGCCAGTTCCGTCATCCCAATTGCGGCCATCACGGCAAACCCAAAAATCGTTCGGTGCAAGTTTTCTCCCTCGGTTCCGTGTGATCTCCACTTTAATTCAGACGCAACCATCCTCCAAGAGGACCGCAATCCTTTGCGTTTGTTGACGGAACATGTTTGGTGCGAGAGACGCAGATTTCCGGCATACTTGACGGACAGAGCAGAATCGCAGAAGGCCCGAATCCAGCTTCCCCGAACCCGGACCGTCCATAGCTTCATTGCCCCAGCCTAATATTTATTCCCGCGAGATGCCCAACAGGCAGATACTAACGTCTAAACATTGGAGCGAAGCGGCAAGAGTCGCTGGGCAGCGGTTTACGCTGGAGGTCAGGTCATGAGGGTAGATTTCAAGGCATCGAGAACAGGCGCGCTGGCTCTATTTGCGCTGGTACTGGCGGCGGGGCTGTGGTCGCAGTCCAACCCATCGAGCACGAATCCAACCGGAACCCCGACCGCTCAACCGGCGCCAGGGACGGCGCCCGTCGGCGGAGATCGACTCCCCACTCCTACGGGCACGCCGTCGACCCAAGCACCCGGAAGCGCCCCTGCTGGCGGCGACACTCCCACCAAGACGCCCTCGAAGCCTGCACCAGGAACTGTGCCCGTGACCGGCGACGTCGACGGTACGGTGGTCAATCCCGACAAGGTCATCGAACCTGGCAGCCAGAAGATCAACGTCAAGCCCGGCAGCATCGACGATGTCAGCGCGGTCGGCAACCGGGACATCGGCGGCCGCGGCATGGGCAACTGGTACTCCGTGGATACCGAGATCAAGATGGGCAAGATGTACGCCTCGGAGATCGAGAAGAGCACCA
>CAZLMY010000007.1:0-72835 GCA_964560845.1 uncultured Occallatibacter sp.
CGAGTGCCGGTACATGTCGGAAAGGGTCCCTGAGTCCTGCGAACGCGGGCCGTACCGCACCCCGTCAAAGCGCGCCAGGTTGGCGCTGGCTTCCGCCGTGGCCACCAGGTAATAGGTGGGTATGGCATAGCGCGTGTGAGGCAGGGAAACCGGCTTCACGCTGCACCCGGCCGCCTTGAGCTGGTCGATGCCCTTTTCGATGGCCGCCCTCACTTCCGGGTCGAGCCCCTCGCCGAAGTACTCGGCCGGCACCCCGATGCGCAATCCCTCAGCCGGCTTATCGCTCTCGGCGGCGAAGTCCGGCACCGGCGCCGGAGAACTGGTTGCGTCTTTGGGATCGAAGCCGGCAATCACTCCCAGCAGGGTCGCGGCGTCGCGCACATTGGCAGCAAACGGCCCCACGCGATCCAGCGACGAGGCGTAAGCGATCAACCCATAGCGCGACACGCGCCCGTAGGTCGGCAGCACGCCAACCACTCCACAAAAACTGGCCGGCTGACGAATGGAACCGCCGGTGTCGGAACCCAAGGTGGCCACGGCCATATTGGCCGCCACGGCCGCCGCCGAGCCGCCGCTCGAGCCGCCGGGAACCCGCTCCGTATCGACCGGATTGCGGACCGGCCCGTAGGCCGAGTTCTCATTCGACGAACCCATGGCAAACTCGTCGCAGTTGATCTTGCCCAACAGCACCGCGCCCGCCGCCTCAAGCCTGGAAACCGACGTGGCGTCGTACGGTGGCCGGTAGCCTTGCAATACCTTCGACCCCGCCGTGGCCGGAGCGCCCTGCATCACCAGCACATCCTTAATACCAACCGGGATTCCTGCCAGCGGTCCGAGCGGATCGCCCTTGGCTGCCGCCGCGTCAACGCTCGCAGCCTGCGCCAGCGCGCGCTCTTTGGTCAGGCTCAGATACACATTCAGCCGTGGATTGACGCGGTCGATGCGGTCAAAATAACTGGCGGCCAGGTCGGTGGCCTTGGTGCGCCCGGTGGCAATATCCTCGCCCAACTCCGCCAGGGTCTTGGGTTTCTCTACATAGCTTTCCGCAACTTTGGCTTCGCTGGACAATCGAACCTTCCTCTTCGCGGACTTTCGGCCCGCTGAATCCGCATAACCTGAACTCACTTACCCCAACAAATGCTTCGAGACCACCGCAATCTAGCGCTCGATCACCTTTGGCACCTTGAAAAAGGCCTGGTCGGTCTCGGGTGCCTGGGCCATCACCACGTCACGATCCAGCGACGGCAGAACCACGTCGGGCCGAGGCACACTCGCCGAAGCATCGCCCAACTCGCTCACCTGTGCCAACGGCACCACCCCGGTGGTATCCAATTCGTTCAATTGGGCCGCGTAATCCAGAATCGCGTTCAGGTCGTGCAACATGCCGGCGGTTTCCGCCGGCGTCAATTCCATGTGCGCCAGTTCCGCCACGCGCGCCACGTCTTCCACGGTCACTTTGGTGGTCATTCTGTGCTCTTCCCCTGCTTGCCACGGCACCCGTGCACGGCAACTCGTGACGAAGTCCCGAAGATAAAGTATAGCCCGTGCCATTGGAGCGCTTCGTCAATGAACCTGCCTGCCGGTCTCTGTGCACAGCGGCTCGATTCCTTGAAGATTCGCCGCCCTGCATTTGGCTTTCGGGCAAACAATCTGAGAATCGTCGCGGTTCCCAACCGCCTCCCTTCCTACTTATTCATCAATCCACAATCAGCGTCAGGGTCAGGCTGTGCTGCACCCCGGTCGAGCTCACGGTCACCGGAATCGAGTAGGTGCCTGCCGGGGTCGACCCCACGCCGGAGCCGCCGCCGGAGCCGCCGCCAGAGCCTCCCGAACCGCCTCCGGAGCTTGTGCAACTGGAGATGCCAATCGCCAGAACGGCCAGCAAGCCAAACCAGCACAGGCTCTTGGATCGGCGACTCTTCGACCGCCGCCACCCGATGCCGAGCAGAGCCAACCCGCACGCCAGTGAGAACGTATTCCCTTCCCTTCCCCCCATCCCGGTTACTGACGCGCTCGACGTTCCTGTCGAGATTGCAACTATCACATTGCCGGTCACTCCGGCAGCGAGCGTCTCACTTGCTGGATTGAACAGGCAAAGCGCATTGGCGGGCAGAGTTCCGCACTGGAAGGTGAAGCTTCCTTGCGACCCGCTCAGCGGCGTGATGACCAGCGTATAGTGGGCGGTCTGCCCGCTGGCAACGCTCTGGCTGCTTGAAGTGGAGGCCGTCACTGTAAAGTCGAATCCCATGCCCGACAGGGGCACGGTTGCGCCGCTCGCCAAAGCGCTGCTGGTGACCGTGAGGCTTCCGCTCTGCTGCCCGGCCGCGGTCGGCGCAAACTCAACTTGCGCAGTGCAACTGGCTCCCGGCCCCAGGGTCGCAGTGCATGTGTTATTTGTGGTTTGGAACCCCGCCGATGCCGCCAAGGTCAGGTTGCTGAGCGTGGTGGCAATTCCCGTATTCGTCACCGTCACCGTTTGTGCGCTGCTGGTTGCGCCGACGCCGGTCTCCGCAAAGCTAAGAGATGGGGGAGTCACCTGAATCCCCGTCGCCACGGCGCCAGTTCCGCCCAGCAGCACAGTTGCGGGTGTCGCCAGGGCAGCAGAACCGATGGTCAAAGTACCCGAAGCCCCACCAACCGCGGTCGGCGCGAAGGCGACCGACGCGGTGCAGCTCGCTCCGGCAGTCAGGCTGGCGCCACAGGTGGTCTGCGCCACCAGAAAGGGCGGGCTCGCTGCCAGTGTGAGTGCTGCGGCGGCAAGGCCTCCCGTATTTGTGATGGTCACGGTTTGGCCTGGACTCTGTTGTCCGATGAGTATCGAAGAAAACGCCAACTGCGCGGGGCTGACGTTGATGCCGGCTGAGACGGCGCCGCTGCCGCTGAGCGGCACAGCTACCGCTGCCACCCCTTGCGTTGAAGAAGTCACCGTCAGTGTGGCCATAGCGCCGCCGGCCGCTGTGGGAGCAAAAGCCACCTGCACGGTGCAACTGCTTCCGTTATTCAGTGTTGCACCGCATGTTGTTCCGGAGGTTGAAAAGCTGCTTGCCCCCGACCCCGTTACCTGGAAACCGACATTAGCCATCGGCGCCCCGCCGGTGTTGTTCACTGTAAGGGTCAAGGAAACAGGGGCCGCACCCACCTGCTGCGTAGGAAAGCTCAAACTGGACGGAACCACGCTCAGCGCTGCTGGCGGCAGGCCGGTTCCAGATAGCGCCACCGTCTGCGTGCGCAGCAAATCGGAGATAGTCAGGATGCTGCTTTGAGCCCCCACCTGAAGCGGCGCGAAAACCACGCTGAGGGTGCAAACCGAGTGCCCGCTGAGCTGTGTGCCGCAGTCTTTCGAGACCTGGAAGGCACCGCTGGCAGAGGCTGCAATCGAGGTGAGCGGCAGGTCGCCCAGGTTGGTCAACTTGACGGTTTGCACGGCCGAAACCTGCCCGGTTCCGGTTCCCGGAAAGGTCAAGGACACGGGCGACACCAAGTCAGTAGGGGCTGCCTGGCCCGTTCCGGTCAAGGTCACGGTCTGCGTTCCTGCCCCGTCGGTGATGGTCAGCGTTCCGGTCGCAGCTCCCGCGGTGGTTGGCGTAAAAGTAACTGTCATCTGGCAGGCCGTCTCTGCTGCAAAACTGGTGGCGCCGCAACTGTTGCTGGCCAGGGTGAAGGGAGGTGTGACCGCAATCCCCTGGATGGGAATCGCGGTGGTCCCGCTGTTTCCGGCCGAAATCTGCAAGGGAGCAGAAGTGGTTCCCACTTCCACTCCTCCAAAATCGACCACCGCCGGGGTCAGAGTTACGACGCCCGCCGGTGTGCCGGTCCCGCTCAACGCCACCGCGAGTTGGCCCCCGTAGACATTGGCGGCAATGGTCATCTGTCCTGTCCTGCTACCTGTCGCGGTGGGTGTAAAGCTCACTTGGATTGTGCAGGTTTTGCCTGCCGGGATACTCTGATTCCGACAACTATCCGTCTCGCTGAAGTCCCCGCTCATAGCAATTCCGGTAGGCGCCAGAGCGATCGTGCCCGTGTTCGTCAAAGTCACCGTCTGCGCTGGACTCTCAGTGCCATATACCTGGCTCCCAAAGGTAAGCGAGGCCGGATTGGCGTTCACCGTCGTCAGGCTGGTGCCGGCGTTCCAAAGGGGCGTTTGCCAGACGCCGCGTCCATAAGTGGCGGCCACAAGCGCTGCCGTGCTGCCTTCTCCGGCCGCGCTCAACTGCACCACCGGGGCCTGTGGCAGTCCGCTTCCAAACGTCGACCAGCAGCTGGAGGCCGCAGTCGCGCATTGCGCCACCGCGGTGGTGAAAAAGACGCCCGCATCCGTGGCGACATACACCGTATTCGCATCCTGGGGGTCTACCGTGAGGCTGTTTGCCGGGTCCGGAGGCAGATTCGCCATCAGGCTCACCCAATGCGCACCGCCGTCGGTGGATCGATAGACTGTCTGGACCATCTCGGCCGCATCCTGCACTCCCTCCACCGTTGCGTAAACTGTCTGTCCTGTTGCGTCGTGAGGGTCGATGGTGAGGCTCGAAATGTCGAGCCCGTAATCATTGAACGGCCGCCCGTCGTTGCTGACAGGATTCAGTGTGAGATCCGACCATACCGGCATCGGGCCTCCGTCGAGGTTGATTGTGGCACTCAGGACATGGCCCGGGAGCCGCGTGCTCCCGTTGGCCCATCCGTACATGCCGACATAGATCGTTTCCGTTCGGTTCGGCAGCGCCATGGCTGCCATCGATCGGATGAGCGAATCTCCCGCGCAATAATCCGCTGCCAGCCCGCCGTCGAGAATCGGGCTGATGGTATCGCCGCCGCCCCAGCCAATTCCGTTCGCCGGGCCGCGCCAAACCCGGCACGTCCCGATCAGCAGTTGGGTTGAATCGAGCGAATCTACCAGGAACGGCGCCGGGGTGGTCATGGTGTTCCCATCGCCTCCCACGTCCGCGTCGGTGACGACCGGGCTGGTGCCGAAAACAGCCGCCGTGCAACCGGTCGCCTGCGAGCACGCGTAGATGGAAACCCCTGCCTCGTTGTTCACATACCAGTTCGCGCTGTTGGTGGGGTCTACGACCACTGGCCCTCCCCAGCCGCTCAGAACCTGGGGCCAGTTCAAACTGGCTCCCGCTCCGCTCGGCATCGCCGCAGTACCGTTCATTCCCAAACCGGCCATCATGGAACTGGGCGTGGCCACCGCGAGGCTCACCACCTCCGCAAGCGATCCCAGGCTTCCGTTCAGATTTTGAAAATGACTGGCATCGGTCGCCGCGCATACGGAGCCGGTCTCTCCAATGGCATCCATCGAACGCCACAGGCCACTATCATTGCCCACAAAGATTTCCAGCGGATTGGTCGCGCCCCAGGCCAGCGCGTGCTGGTAGCCGGCCACCTGGGCGCTCATGCAGGTATCGGCATTGGTGGTGTCGCGCCAGACACATCCCATCGCCAGGCTGCACTTCCAAAGGTCGTTGGCCCCGGCCAAAAGCCAGGTGTCTTCGCCTTGTCCCGTCCCATAAGGCACGGCGGCCAATGCCAGGGTATAGTCACCGTTCACGATCGTTGCCGCGCCGAGCGTTGTCTTGGTTTCCAACGCGGCGGTGCTCCATTGCTGCGCGAAAGCGAGATTCTGGTTCGCACAGGCACCCTGGCTCACCGCACACTGGTCTTGCCACAGGCCCTGATCCTGGTTATCAATGTCCACCGTCCAGGCAAAGGTGTCGCCGGTTTGCGGATTCACGGCCAGCGTTCCACGAAAGATCGGGCAATCGATCGAACCCGTTCCACCTGGGTTGGTTGGGCAGGCTTTCGTCGTCAGCCCGGCTCCGGGTTGGGCGGTCAGCCGCGTCCAGGTAACCCCGTCGGTGGACTGGTAATAGCCGTGAAACCGCACTGCAGCCACAAACAACTGCCGCACCGGATTCCACACCACCGACGTCGCCGCATTCCCGTCTGGGCCTGCAAAAGCATCTGTCGCACCCTGCACATCGGTTGGGCCGCTATCGGTTATGGTCGCCAGGTTCCAGGTTGCGCCGGCATCCAGCGAATAGTAGAGCCCTTCGTAGCTCCGAGTGGGCCACGTGGCATTCACCAGAGTGCCCTCGTAGGCTTGCGATACGGCAGCCACCACGAGTTGCGGGTTGTGGGTGCTCCACGCAAAGCCCGCAAAGCCCTCGCCGGTGAAGCTCCATTCCATGTCCGCAGTCGTCTGGATCAGGGTCCAAGTGTTTCCTCGGTCGGTGGAACGTAGAATTCCGCCACCATAATAGGAATCGAGTGCGTCGTTGGGGTCCCCGGTTCCGGCCAGAATCACTCCCGTGCCGCCGGGCTGCACCGTCAGGGCTCCAATGCTGATGGAAGGATCCACCGCGGAAGGCATTCCCGAGGCGCCGTCCGTCAAAGGCCTGAAGACGACGTTGGACGGCAGCGCGGTACCGGCATTCTGCGCCGCCCACACGCCACCCCCGGTCGTCCCCAGGTAGAGCTGGTTTCCGGTTGCATCCGCCGGATCTAGCGCCAGCGACGAGACGCGTCCCGTCACCAGACCATAGTTCGGCGTCAGCACCGCCGCCGGCCCCAGCGGGGTCCAGGTAGCCGTGGATGCGCCCGCAGACTGCGCCCCCGGCCGCGCTTTCAACCCATTGGCAGGAATTCCGCGTCGACGCCCGAGAGATTGGCCGGGTATCCATCCCCGGGCAGCGAGGAATCGCCGTGCTTGAAGCACCCGCGGAGGAATCGAGCCGGGTCGCGCAGGCAGGTTCGCTACCGGCGCCAGGTTCCCACTTCGCCGCTCCTTGGTTTGGAACAGCTCGGACCTTGCGCTTTGCGACCACGCCACCACCGGGAAAGCAAAGAGAAGAACCCCGAAGATCAGGGCAGCAAGCGTTGCACACAGCCAGAGCCATCGCCATCCGATGCGAAAGCGAGACGCCTCCATTGCCGCGCGCCGCCTGGCCCCAGGCTCGCTCGAAAGCTCAAAAACAACCATACTCGCACACGTCCGGTGTCCGATTCCGCACTCCCCTCTCCGCCTTCGGAGGAGGATTTGGCCGGAATCCAATCGAATACGCCGTGCGAAACACCGCAGCTTCGAGGATCGAAATTGATCGAAGTATAGCTCAGAAACTGAGCCGTGAAATATTTATAAGTCGAGATAATTCGACAAAGTTAGTGGCGGACATTCGTTAAAGTAAGCACTTGCCGCCATCCCCGCGGTGCTGCGCCATATAACTGGCCGCGTCGAACTTCTTCGCCGTCGAGCCCGCCATCATGGTCCGCACCAACCCGAAAACAGGCCGGTTGAACCACGGCCGGTCGTGCCTGCCCACAATCGCCCAAGCAATCCCCGCATAGCCGCTCGGGTCGCGTCCATCCAATTCGTAGCGGTCGTTCAGTTCCACAGCCCATTCGAACGCCGTGGCCGGGTCCGGCGCCCATTCCAGAATCTTCTTGCCCCAATACATGCGCATGTACCCATGCATCCAGCCCGTCTCAACCATCTCCCGCTGCGCCGCATTCCATAACTCGTCGGCCGTCTCGCCGCGCTCCAGTACCTTGAGCGCATAGCGGTAGGGCCGCGCATCCCCGGCGTGTTCAATCAGCGTCTTGCGCGCCCACGGCGCCGCGCACCTCCAGTTATCGTAATTAGCCTCGTGCCGTACAAACAGCACAGCCAGTTCCCGCCAACCAATCAACTCTTCCAGAAACTTGTCTGCCGTAGCAGCCGCAACGTTGCCCTTGCCCACCGCCCGCTTTACGGCTGCCGCAATTGTCAGCGGTCCAATGTTGCCGAAGTGCAGCCAAGGCGACAACCGGCTCGTGCCTTTCATCTCAGGATGGTTACGCGCGACATCGTAACTCGATAACTCCAGCCGCACAAACTCATTCAGTCTGCTTATCGCTGCGTGCGTGCCGCCGGTAAAACCATCGACTGGCGCCACGTTGCGATCGAGTTTGTTGAACCCTTGGGTAATATCTTCCACAAGCGAGAACTGCGCGAGCTTCGTCCAGGGAGTCCATGGCTTGGTCGGGACGAGCTTCTGCGGCGTCAGCAGGTACCGGGGCAGTTCCCTTTTCAGATGCGGCCTGAAGTGATGCAGCAATACAAAGCTGCGATCGAACACCCGCGAGGGCACAACCACATCGGCATCCACCGTCCAGAAAGGAATCTTCAGCCGCTTGGCCAGCACCCGCCGCCACCGCTCCGGCTCGCGCAAGCGATTCTCGTCGCCAACCAGCAGCGCCGCATCCACTTCTTCCAGAAACCCTTCGAGCGTAGCGTCCGGCGCTCGTCGCACCACAAAGCCCACCCCGAGTTCCGCCGCATCTTCAGCCACGTCGCGCAGCCCCTGCGCCATAAAGCGATAATGCCGCAAGTTGGCGTTGGGATAGTTCGCGATCACCTGAAAGTAAACAACCACCGGCAGTCCCAACAGATTCCCTGCCTCGATTGCCACATCGAGCGCAGGGTTATCGAGGGTCCGCATCGCCCGTTGCATCCAGTACACGACGCAATGTGCGCCCGGGCGAGGCGCACCACCGCGCCGCACCGTTACCCGGAGTTTTTCGGCGAGGGTGGAAAGATAAACCGGTAGGCCAGAGTCAGGCATCGCCTCTTCAGGCTATATCGTTTCCGGAGGTAGAACGATTTGTCTTTCGATGCTGCCATAATAGTTCAGAGAATACTTTGGGGGCATTTCGGGATGAGAGTACAAAGTCTATGTTCCATTGGATAGCGAATTTCCGGAAAACAATGCGGCAAAATCGGCTCGCCCGTTCTCGCACGGTTAGTTTTAACTTCACTTCCGGAGGAGCAGCCTACACGAGTTGCCTGAATGGCGAATTGGAAGTCGACGAACTGATTCCATGGACAAAGATCGAATCGGTCGCGGCATTCAAGCGTGACGTCTTCTCATACGATCTCATCTGCATCGGTCTCGAAACTTCTGCTTTCTCTTATGAAATCAATGAAGAGATGGTGTGCTGGACGGCCTTTCTCAAGGAACTGCCCAGATACCTACCCGGCTGTCTCGAGGCGGATGATTGGTACGAAGCGGTTCGGTTGCCACCGTTTACAAGAAACTGGACCATCCTCTACACCCGCGAAACAACTTCCGATCTGGCTGCGGGCGCCTGACAAGAAACGGCGCGGGCGGGGACGCCCGCGCGACAGCCGGTCAGGCGGAACTTCCCCCGCCAAAAGAAGTTAGGGCGCGATGAGCCTGCGCGGCATGGATGCGACCATGACCGTCGCATCCGCCACCGACGGCGATGTCTTCCGCGCGTATGTGGAGCAGGTGCTGTGTGCCGCGCTCCACCCCGGCGACGTGGTGGTGATGGATAACTTGTCGGCACACAAGGTAGCGGAGATACGCGAGCGGATCGAAGCTTGCGGTGCGCAACTGCTCTATCTGCCGCCCTACTCGCCGGACTTGAACCCCATCGAGAAGGCCTGGTCGAAGTTCAAGAAGTTCCTGCGTGACGCCAAAGCACGAACCAAAGAAGCACTCGATCAAGCCGTCACCGATGCCCTCAAAACCATAACCGCTGACAACGCTGCGGCATGGTTCCGCCACTGCGGCTACCAGGGCACACCAATTATGGTTTCGCTCTAAGGCAGCGTGATTTTCTGCTGCAAACCGAGATCTTGCGAAGAGCTGCCGACAAGCACAGTGTAGGCGCCGGGGATCAGTTTCCATGCGTCGGCGCCTTCGTCATAGACAGTCAGCCGATCGCGATCCACCGGAATGGAGACCTGTTTCGATTCGCCCGCGGCCAGATCGACGCGCGCAAATCCGATCAGCCGCTTGGGCGGTTCGGCGGCCGCATCGGGCAGTGAGGCGTAAACCTGAACGATCTCAGTGCCGGCGCGCTTGCCCGTGTTGCGGACCGTGAGTGAGACGGCAAGCACATCGCCGCTCTTCACGTTCAGCCCGGAGTAGGCGTAGCTGGTATAGGACAGACCGAAGCCGAAGGGGAACAGCACGGACTTCTTTTCCGCGTCGTACCACTTGTAGCCGACCTTGAGTTTCTCGTCGTATGAAATCTGGAACGGCGGCAGGCCATTGGCGCGGAGCGTCATGATCTTGTTGATGTCGGCTCCCGGAGTGAAGTTGATCTGGGAGGTGGGCGGCGGCGTGATCAGCGTGGGATGCGGCAGGTCTGAGTCGCTCTTGGGGAAGGTGATGGCCAGCTTGCCGGTGGGGTTCACCTGGCCTGTAAGGATGCCGGCCAATGCCTCTGCGCCGCGGATGCCGGGATACCAGGCTTCAATGACGCCCGCGACCTTTTCAATCCAGGGCATGGTGGCCGGGCTGCCTGTTTCGAGCACCACGACGGTCTTGCGATTGGCTGCGGCCACGGTCTCAATCAACTTGTTTTGTACGTCGCCCAGGTCCAGGGTCTTCAGGTCCATTCCTTCCGACTCCCATTGAGAAGCGAAGACGATGGCGACATCGGCCTGCTTGGCCGCTGTGGCCGCGGCGTCAAGATCGTCGCCGGAGACGAAGGAGACGTTGGCGGAGGGCAGCTTGGCTATCAACGCCTTCAGCGGTGAATCGCGCAGCCAGGCCTGGCGCATGTAGCCGGGCATGGTGCCTTGCGGGGGCGGAGGGACGGCGCTTCCACCCGGAGGGTCGACTTGCGCCGAACCGCCGCCGGTGAGCACGCCCACATCGGCATGACCGCCAATCATCACCACGGTATGCACGCTGGCCGCCTCGAGCGGCAAAACATGATGCTCATTCTTGAGCAGAACGATGCTCTTCTCAGCGATGTTCTCAGCCAGCGCATAGCCGCGCTCCACATCCGGCACCATCTTTACCACGGGATGGTCGAACAAGCCGGAGGCAAAGATGGTGCGCACGATGCGATGCACGTGCTCGTCGATTTCGGCCTGCGAAACTTCGCCGCTCTCGACCGCCTTCTGCAAGGTGTCGCCGAAGAAGACTTTTCCGGGCTGCTCCTGGTCAAGGCCGGCATGGGAAGCTTTGACCGCGGAATGGGTCCCGCCCCAGTCGGAGAGAACAAAGCCCTGGAAGTGGAAGTCCTTCTTCAGCACTTCGTTGAGCAGGTAGTTGTTCTCGCAGGCAAAATCGCCATTCACGCGGTTATAAGAGCACATGAAGGCGCCGGCATCGGAGATTTTGAGCGCGATCTCGAAGGCGCGCAAGTCGGTCTCGCGCATCGAACGCTTGTCGATGTTGGCGTTCACGGCGTTGCGTCCGCTCTCCTGGTCGTTGATGGCATAGTGCTTCAGGTCGCCGATAATGTTCTCGGACTGCACGCCCTTGACGAAGTTGCCTACGAGGATGCCGGCCAGCAGCGGATCTTCGCCCTGGTACTCGAAGGTGCGGCCGTTGCGCGGTTCGCGGGGCAGATTCACTCCGCCGCCAAGCGACATGCTGTAGCCTTGCGCGCGCAGTTCCCTGCCGATGAGCGCGCCATAAGCGTATGCGCCGTCCGGGTCCCAGGCAGAAGCAGCGGCCAGATTGTTGGGCAATGCGGTGGAGTAGCGGCCGCCGGCGGCGCCGCGCGTCACGCCATAGGCCGAATCCGCCATCTGAATCGCCGGAATTCCAAGCCGCGGGACGGCAATGGAGTAGCCGGCGCCGCCGTTGGAATCCGTGGGGCCGGTAACGCCGAAGGGCAGGCCCTGCCCATGGAGCAAGGAGATTTTCTCGTCCAATGTCATCTCGTGGATGACCAGATCGGCCCGCGCATCGGCAGACATGCTGGTTTCTGACCAGGGATAGTGCTTGGGCGGCTGTGGTCCCCTTGGCCCCTGCGCAAACGCAATCGGTGTTGCCGCAAAAGCTGTGGCCAGAGCGAACGCGCACGCCGCGCGACTCCGGCTGTTCAATCGGATCTTCGTCATAATCTGCCTCTCTGAATGGGTTCTTGTTGGCTGGGCGACTCGTGGACACGGTCCCCGATGCGGGCTTGGGTGACTGCTGAGCACATCAATCGAACGCGCCTCATGGTAGAGGGCGAGGCGCCCGGGCGCAAGACCGGCCAAGCCTGAAGGGTCCCTCGGCAAGCGCTCAAGGTTGGTGACGAAGCATCAGGGGAGTTGGACCCAAACAGGCTCTGGTAAAAGTCGATTTGTGAATGGGCACGACTGAATTCGTGCCGCAAGAAACAGATTAAAGACGGGTGGGCTTTACAGGCTGCGGAAAGACTCTTCGGGAAGGCTCGGTGCGTCAGGGCACGACCGGGGCACCGGGGGACCCTCAGGGTCGGGGTCGCGTGCCGATAAGGCCCATAGAATGAGTGGGGCTTTAGCCCCCGAGGGATGCTTTTCAGAACTTCTGGGTCAAAACAAGAGTTTTTCCGCAGCCCTGGAGGGAAGTCTTTCAGCGATCTGAATTGTCGCCGCAGGACGCAGAACGGGAGAGAAGCACGCGGAGAGGCTTTCAGCCGGAAATAGGGAAATAGTGCAAACCTGAACTGGCGGCGATGCAGCCATTCGCGCCGAGAGGATTCCGTTTCATCCTCCCGGCGCCTTCGATTCTTCAGATGTCTCTGAAATCGGACCTATTCGAGCGTGAGGTCCACTCCTTTTCCGGTATCGGGCAAGGTCGCAACCCAGACATGAGTAGCAGCATTCCATGCGGCTGTAGACGCCTTGCCGATTCGGTTGCTGTGTCCGTGCGGCGGATACCAGCCATACACTTCAATGGCGATCGTCGACCACCAAGCCGGATAACTCCCCTGGTGCGGGCCCACGGAAACGTGGAGTGTCTTGCCTTCCGTCGTGCAGGTCGCCTCCATACGCAGATAGTTTCCTTGCCTGAAGTCGAACGATTTGCCGTCGTCCTGATAGAGGCTGCCCTTGCAATCTTCACCGACATACACGCGCAGGGTGAGAGGGCCATTGGGCACTTCCATGGTGCTTTGGGTTAATGGCACGACGGGCAAGATCGCGCCGCCTCGCACATAGACGGGCAGAACCGCAACGTTGGGCTGCACCATGACCGGCTTCAATACGGTTGCACCAGCCGGCGGCCGCGGACCTTTCTTCTGCTCTCCGTCGCGACTTTCCACTGCGGCCGACTGCGCCACCAGTTGGCCCGTCCAATAGTCGTACCAGAGGCCCGGGGGCATTTGAACTTCATACGGGTCTAACTCGTCCGGATAGGACGGCGGCGCAACCAACAGGTCGGGGCCGAAAAGAAACTCGGCCGGCGCGTCGAGGTCGATGGGATGCAGATCCTTGGCCGCATCCGGAAACTCCAGGAACAGCGGTCGCACGATGGGCAATCCGGTCCGCGACATCTCTTCGGCAGTGGTGTAGAGATAGGGCAACAGCTTGTAGCGCTCTTCAATGGAATGGCGGCGAATGGCTTCTTGCTCCGGCCCGTTCACCCATGGCTCCTGGTCGTTGGTGCCGCTGGCCGTGTGGTCGCGATCGATGGGCTGAAAGGCAGCAACTTCAAGCCACTTGGTCAGCAGGTCAGGCTGCGGAGAACCCGCGAATCCGCCGACATCCGCGCCGCTCATCGCAAATCCGCTCAGCCCGAGGTTCTCAAGCATGGGCGTTGTAAGGCGCAGATGGTTCCAGGTGGAGCTGTTATCGCCTGTCCAAGTGGAAGCATAGCGCTGGCCGCCTGCATAACTGGCGCGCGTCAAAACGAAAGGGCGCAGGTTGGGCTGCAGCTTCAACAGGCCATCGTAAGTGGCGCGCGAGTTCTCCATGCCGTAGACATTGTGGATTTCAAGATGGCTCGCGGTGCGCTTTTGAAAGCCCGGCTCATCAATGCGATGCTGGATGTCGTCGGGCATGGTCTTGGACGGGACGCCAAAGACCGCCGGCTCGTTCATGTCATTCCAAAAGCCCGCGACACCTTCCGCGACGAAGCCCTTATAGAGCGAGCCCCACCAGGTGCGCGTTTGTTGTTGCGTGAAATCGGGAAAGACCGAATCCCCTGGCCAAACCTTCCCGATGTATATCGCCCCATTAGGATACTTCACGAAATGGTCGCCGGCCTTGCCTGAGTCGTAGGGAGCGTATCCCGCATCGGGCAACATGGCGATGTGAAGATCGGTGATGGCGACCACATGAATCTGCTGATTATCGAGATCCTTGATCATCTTTTCAAAGGAAGGGAATCTCGTCTGGTCGACGGTGAACGGTCTGTTCTTGCGCTGATAGTCGATGTCGAGATAGATGGCGTCGACTGGAATCTTGTCGGCGCGCAGACGATTTGCGATCTCGCGAACGCGCGATTCAGGATAGTAACTGTAGCGCGACTGCTGATAACCGAAGGACCACAAAGGCGGAAGCGGTGTGGGGCCGGTCAACCACGCGTAGTCCTCAACCACTTGCTTGGGACCGGGTCCGTAGAGGAGATAGTAATCGACCGGGCCGGCCGGAGCGCCGAAGGAATAGGAATCGGCGAACTCCTTGCCGAAGTCGAAGCTTGCCCGCCAGCTGTTGTCGAACAGAACTCCCAACACGCGGCCTTGATTCCACGAGATGAAGAAGGGAATGCTTTTGTAGATCGGGTCGGTAGACTCCTGCCAGCCGAACGAATCGGTATTCCAATCGGTGAATGCCTGGCCGCGCCGATCGAGTGGGCCGACTTTGTCGCCGAGGCCGAAAAAGTGCTCCTCGGGGTTCATCTTTTTGTAAACCTTAAACGAGGAATCCTGGTACATGAGCGGACGCGCGTCCTGCTGCAGAATGTTCCCGGCGAGGTCGCTCACAGTGAGCCGCAGCTTGCTATCGAAGCTTACGCGCAGGGCTTTGGTGCTGAAGCCTGCGCTCTCGGCCGTCACGGCGACTCTGGAGGTGCGCGCTTGCGGCAGAACTGCCCACGAGGCGTCTTCAGGGAGTTGTCCGTCTTTGCCTGCGCGGACACGCAGCACGTCGTCGCGCAGCGCCGTGACTTGGATCGTGACGCCTTGGCCTGAGACCTCGACGCCGTTTGACAGGGCACGCATCTGCGCCGTTGCGGCAGGCACAGATTGCGCCGGGGCCGGGGAAGCCGGGAATGCGGCGATTATTGAGAAAAGGCCTATTGCTGCCCAACTGAGATTGAAACGAGAGATCATTTGTTTGCCTCCCGGTACCGACTGCGACAACCGCATCCACATAGAAAAATACCTCATTCAGGACAATTCAGGTTTCAAAAGGGCAAGAATCCCTCGGGGCTAAAGCCCGCCTTATTTCAGGGCTTGTTATGGCACGCCTGAAGTCGTGCCCTGACACACAGCCAGTATCTACTTCACTTCAAAGACGGTCATGGATTCGGCGGGCTCGTCGATGGTGAGTTTGCCGGCGGCGAGGACTGCGTTGGTGATTGCAGCAGGCGCGAGGGCGTGGAACTGGGAGCAGCCGGCTAACGCCGTATTTTCGACGGGCAGAGCGACGGGCTGGGTGCTCGTGGCCTTGTTTGCGACGATGAGATAGCTGGATTTGGAATGATCCGGCCGGCAGCCGCCACCGTCCGACGTGCGCATGAAGGCAAAGAGGTTCTCGTCCGCGAACAGATTCTGTTCGAGGCCCGTTTGCAGTGCTGGGCTGGATTTGCGAAGGGCGAGCAGCGTCGAAGTGAAGGCGAAGACGTCTTGCTCTGCAACGGTTCGGCCAGATTGAGTGAAGGCGTCATGCGTATAGCCGCTGAAGCCTCCGGGAAAGTCGTGGCGGTTGTCAGGATCGGCGCCGCCGGGCATGGCGATTTCGTCACCGGAATAGATTTGCGGCATGCCGCGCAGCGTGGCGATGAGTCCGAGCGCCAATTTCAACCTAGGCAAGGAGCCATTCGCTTCGGTGAAGAAACGCGTGGTGTCGTGATTGCCGATGAAGGGAACGAGCCTCTCGGGATGCGGGTAGAGAGCATCCTGACGGAGCACGGCGGCTAACTCGGTCATCGGCTTTCCATGAGCCAAGACGTCGCGCAGGGTGAAATAGACAGGAAAGTCGAAGGGCGTGTCGAGGCCTGTGTCGATGCCGTTGTGGGCGGCGCCTCCGGCAAAGAACGAAGTAACTTCAGGATCGCGATGAAAGATCTCGCCCACGGTCGTCAGGTGCGGGTAGGCGTTATGGATTGCCGCATGGAAGTCGTGCCAGAAGGCGCGATTCACGTACGGGAAGGTATCGAGGCGAATACCGTCGAGGTTGGCAGTCTCAACCCACCATAATGCATTCTGAATGAGGTAGCGAGAGACCAGTGGGTTTTCCTGGTTGAGGTCGGGCATGGCGTCTGTGAACCAGCCGCCGGTAATATCTCGCCACGCTTGATTGGGTGCGTGAGGGTCGACAAGCTGGTAGAAGTTGTGCTGAGCCGAGCGATGATTCTGAAGCGTTCCGTGAAACCAATCGGGAGCCGGAGGATCGAGCACCCAGGGATGCTGGACGCCGAGATGGTTGGGCACAAGATCGATGACCAGCTTCATATCTCGGGCGTGCAGCGAAGCGGAAAGATGGCGGTAATCGTCGAGGGTGCCGAAGTGCGAATCGACCGCATAGAGATCGGTAGCGGCGTAGCCATGATAAGACTCGGGCATGGAGCCGTTTGTCGCAACCGGGGTGGTCCACAGAGCGGTGACGCCGAGTTCGTGCAGGTAGTCGAGATGCTGTTCGATGCCGGCGAAATCGCCGCCGTGCCATCCCCTTGGAGCGGAGCGATCGTCGCCAGGCTGGTTGTTCAATGGGTTTCCATCGGCGAAGCGGTCGGTCATCACCAGATAGAGCACATCGGCCGATGAGAACCCGCGATGGAAGGCGGGGTCGCTATTGCGTTCGGCCAGGACGAAGGGCTGCCGCACCCGGCCTTGGCCGTTGCTGACGGTTATCCACAGTGTCTGTGCGGCGGGCGAAGAGGTCTCAAGCCACAGGAAGGCCCAATGACCATTGGCCGAGATTTCAGTGTGACTAAGTTTGACTCGGTTGCCTGTGACCAGAAAATGACTGTGCGCGAGGTTCTCACCCTGAACCAGCAGCATGGGGTCGGGCAGACCCAGAAACCAGTTGGGCGGATCGATTTTGGCAATACGAGGCGACTGCGACCATGAGGCGGGGTTCGAACAACAGAATGAACCAAACAGCAAAAGCGATAGCCAGAACCGCATGAAATTCTCCAAGGAAAGGTCGCTGACGGGATAAGATTAAGCGCCGAATTGCGTAGCCGTCAGCGTTAAAAGAACGTTACGGGACAAAAATCCGCGGCAGCCGGTTGAAGACTGCCGCGGGTTGGTAACAAAAATGCGGCAAGTTAGCTTCCGCTTCGCGCAGTTGGCGAGTTAGCTGGGTCGCGGAGCTAGCGAAGTTGGCGAGAGTCTCCGTTCATGGCAGCGCCGGCTCGTGGGAGAGCCAGTGCTGCCTGGAACAGAAGACTTCTTGTCCGAATTGCAGATGGGTTGCATTAGAAGCGGAGACGGCCTCCGAACTCAAATTGGCGCTCAGTGTATTCGCGGGAACTATCGATAGCTCCGAAATTGCTGAGCGGATTGGAATTCTTGACTCCGCTGTCAAAGTAGCCGTTGGGGTTCTGGAACTGCGGGGTGTTGGCGAGGTTGTAGACCTGGAAGCGGAATTCGAAGTTCATCTTTTCCGGCAGCGTGAAGCTCTTGAACAGAGCAGCATCGGCGCCGCGATATCCGGGTCCGTGAATGACGTTGCGGTTGAGCGTTCCGGGGCGGGTAGGGATGCCCGCGGCGGTAACCGGCGGTGGCGCGAAGGAAGACGGATCGAACCACTGGTGGAGCGTCTTGGGATAGCCGATGCTTTTGACGACATCGACGCGGTTGGTGAATTTGGAGCCGATGATATTGCCCGAGGGGTCAGTGCCGCTGTTGGTGGTCAGGTCAAACGGAGTGCCGGTCTGCATGGTGACCACGGTGTTGAACTGCCAGCCGCCGATGATTTCGTCGAGGGCAAGCGGGATGTTCGCGGCCAGGGCCTGACCGCGGCCGAAGGGCAACTGGACGAGGGCGCTGGAGGTGAACGACTGGCGCTGATCCTGATCGGCGCTGCCGTAGTTGGCGGCCAAGTCGATCCCGGAAGCGGTGATGAACATGTTCTGTCCTGCGCCGTTGGCTCCGGTAGAGAAGGCACCGTTGGAGTTGTCGAAGGTGTGGGACCAGGTGTAAGCAGCGGTCAACTGGACACCCTTGATGGCGCGGCGGTTGAGGAAGAGCTGCAGCGAGTTGTAATTGCCGGTGCCGATGTTGGCGCCTTCAGTCACGGTGCCGCGGGTGGGATAGAGCGTGGTGGTGCTGTTGAGCACCGGTCCGTTGATGTTGAACCAGGTGGAGAGGTTGTTGGAGCGGTCGCCGACGTAGGCAGCATTGATTGAGGTGTTGGCGTCGATCTGATGCTGCAACTGCAGGTTCCATTCCTGGACCATGGGGGTTTTGTTGTTGGGCAGAATGGCCAGCAACGAGGCGTTGACGGGGTTGGCGCGATTGACCGTGGAACCGAAGACCGGCAGGGGCAGAGCGGCCGTTGCGGCCTGGTTGTTGTTGTTCTGCAAGGGGCCTTGACCGGTGAAGGTGATCCGGTAGCCGCCGTTGTTGTTGCCCGCCTGGTACTCCTCAGCGCCATTGAAATCGGGGTTGTTGGACAACTGGTTGTTGACGCCGCCACGGTCGAGGAAGTAGAACATGCCGAAGCCGCCGCGCAACGAGGTCTTGCCCGTACCGAACAGATCGTAGGCAAAGCCGAGGCGAGGAGCGAAGTTGCTCTTGTCGGTCTGGACGATGCTGCGGCTGACGCCGTTGGCGCCTGCCACCACGAGGGTTTGCGTGTTCAGGTCGAAGTCGGACTGGTTGTTGTTCTTCTCGTAGGGATTGGTGTAGAGGTCGTAGCGCACGCCGAGGTTGAAGGTCAGGCGGCGGTTGAACTTCCAATCGTCCTGCGCGTAGTAGCCGGTCTCCCAGTTGATGGTGTCGAAGTATTGGCTGGCGACGCCGATGGCGTAGTCGGTAAATCCGGCGAGGAGTTCAGACTGCTCGAATCCGGTGAAGCGGCCGGTGTTGGGGTAATTGAATCCACCAATGTTGAACTGGCCCTTGGAGTCGGGTGTGTTGAAGAAGGCCACTTCGCGGTGAATGATGGAAGTGCCTAGCTTTAGATTGTGCTTGCCATGATTCCAGGAAACGGAGTCGGCAAACTGGTTGGTGTGCTGGGGGACTTCATAGGGGCCGTAGTCGCCCGTGTACTCGAGCTCATAGCCGTTGCCGCCGATGAGGGCTCCGCCGCCCAGCAGCGAATTGCGATTGGCATTTTGGATGCCGAGGTTGGCCGAAACCGCTTCGCCTTCGTCCGGGTTGATGTAGGCGTAGTAGGGGCGGATGTATCCATAGCGGAATTCGTTGATGACATTCGGCGAAAAGATATGGGTCCATCCGGCAGCGCCGCCACGGGGGTGGTTGACGTTGGAGCCGGTACCGTAACCGGCGGGGAGGGCGGCAAATTCGCTGGTCTTGGGATTGGCGAACTCGCTGTAGCTGTAGCGGACGAACAGCATGTCGCTGTGGGTGACATTGGCGTCGAGGCGAACGTCGAAGTCGTTGTCGTTGAGGGTTTCGTGTTCGTGGGTCTGGTAGTTCTGAATCAGGCCATTGAAGGAGCCGATTCCGGGGGTGGGCAGCGGGAAAGCCTGCAGGTATTTCAACCCGGCGGCATTGGCGCGGCCGGCCGGGATCTTGTTGCCGGGGAACGGGGCGCAGGTCATGGGGTCAAAGATGGCGCCGAGCGGAATGGCAGCGGCGGACAGGGGGCAACCGGTGGTCTGGTACCAGGACGAAGAGGCGGGGCTGGTGGTGGTGAAATTGCCAAGCAGCTCGCTGAAATCGCCGGTGCGTTCGAGCGCCGAAGGAACCGTGACCATGCCGGAATTGCCGGGGAGCGCTTCACGGATGTCGGCCATGTCGCCGAACATGAAGAGCTTGTCCTTGATGATGGGTCCGCCGGCGGCAAAGCCGAACTGATGCTTGCGATAGGTGGTGGTGGTGGGATTGGTTGAGAAATAGGCGTTCTGAGCGTTGTTGGCGTCGAATGCCTGGTCGCGATAGAACTCGAAGGCGGTGCCGTGGTACTTGTTGGTTCCGCTCCGGATGGAGGTCTGAATGATGGCGCCGCCGGCCTTGCCGAATTCGGCGGGAGCCATGGTGGTGTTGACGCGGAACTCCTGGGTGGCTTCGATGGGGGGGATAAAAACGATGGAGTTCACCAGGCCGTCATTGTTGTCGACGCCATCCAACTCGTAGTTGTTGGCTTGCTGGCGCAGACCGTTGGTGGAAAGCGTGGTGCCGCCGGTGTCAAAGAAGCGCGAGAACTCGACGTTGCCATTGATGCCGGAAGCGGCCGAACCGTAGGCTCCGCGAGTGACGCCTGGGGTGAGCAGCGCCAATTGGGTGAAGTTGCGGCCGTTCAGAGGCAGATCTTCAATCTGATCGGCTTGGACAACGGATCCGGTGGAAGAGGTGGACACATCCACGATGGGCGCATCGTCTGAGACGGTAACCGATTCCTTGACGGAGCCGGGTTTCATTTTGAAGACCAGCGCGATGGATTGCGAAACTTGGAGAACAAAGGGCTGATCCTCGGTAGCGAAGCCGGGGGCCGTAGCGGTGGCCTTGTAGTTGCCGCGAGGCAGGGCGTTAAAGCTGAATCCGCCGTTTGAATCGGAAACGGTGGTGCGGACCATGCCGCTGTCGGCGCTGAGCAGTTGGATGGAAGCGGCGGCGATTGCGGCACCGGTCTTGTCTTCGACGGTGCCTCGGACACTGCCCAAGTCGGACTGGGCAAAGAGGCGGGGTGATAGCAGGCTCGAAATGAGAATCGCGATTGTCAGAGACAACCAGCGAAAGCGGCGCAGCCGTTGGGGCAGCGCAGTGAGATTTGTAGACATCAATGTCCTCCAGAAGCGTTGAGAGAGGTTCGGTACTCCGGTTCGGGGATGCGGCGGCGTCCGTGCCTCTCCTCGTAACCTCAATCCACAAAACGCTTCCGATGAAAGAGGGGTCAATCTACTTTCGGCCTATTCGTCGTCATTTGAAGATCTCCGGGTAAATGCCTATTTTTGAGGGTGCTGTGAAAACAGATCTCCGCGAAAAAGGGAAGATTCATGGACCAGGCGCCGATCGGGCAGCGAGCGGGCAGGGGCTTCTATTAAGCTTGGGTGGGAGAAACCCTTCGGGATCGATGGCGATGGCAGAGCAGGCGAGCGGAGCCACACTACGGTTTGGTCTATTTGAAGCCGACCTGAAAACAGGGGAGTTGCGGCGATCCGGGATACGCGTCCGGTTGCAGGGCCAGCCCTTCAAACTGCTTGCGGTTCTGCTGCAGCATCCGGGCGAAGTGGTGACCCGGGAGCAGTTGCATCAGGAGCTGTGGGGCGCCGATACAACGGTCGACTTCGACCATAGCCTGGGCATTGCTGTGAACAAGCTGCGGGAGGCTCTGGGCGACTCGGCGGAGAATCCGCGGTTTGTGGAGACGCTGCCCAAGCGAGGATACCGGTTTATTGCGCCGGTGAAGGCCGCGGAACCGCCTGTGCAGGAACAGACAGCGCCTCTGCCGGTAGCCCTGGCTTCAGTTGCGATTCCGGCACGAGTGAAGCCTTGGCAATGGGCAGCTAGCACATTGGTGGTTTTGGGCGTGGCGCTCGGACTCGCGCTGCTTCGCCCCGCGGCCCGGTCGCCGTATCGCGTGCAGCAGGTGACGTTCTCAGGGCATGTATTGACCAACGACACGGAGTTGCAGGGGTTTTCAAGCTCGGCGGGCGATGGTACGCGGCTCTATTTCTCGCAAATGGACAACGGCAACCCGGTTCTGGCCGTGGCACTGGCCGCCAACGGAGAGATCGGCCAGATGCATATCCCCACGGAAATCGGTGCCCCGCTGATCGGGTCGCTTTCGCCGGACGGGTCAAAGTTGATTGTTCGCAGCCATTTGCAGGCCGAGCCGGAACAGCCGCTGTGGGTTGTGCCGACGCTTGGCGGGGATGCGCGCCGGGTGCCCAACGTCTTGGCCCACGACGCCACATGGATGCCGGACGGGCATCGCCTGCTGATCGCAAACGGCAATGAGCTGACGGTGGTGGGAAGCGACGGCAGCGAACCGCACAAACTGCTGACGACGGCAGGCCTGGCTTTCTGGCTGCGCTGGTCTCCCGAAGGCAGCCGGCTCCGCTTTACGCTTCGCGACCCGGCGCGCCAGACCTCGGAGCTGTGGGAGGTGGCAGCGGATGGCAGCAACCCGCATCCGTTGCTGCCGGGCTGGAGCCAACCGGCCTCGGAATGCTGCGGGAGCTGGACCGCCGACGGCGAGCAATTCGTCTTTCAGTCCTCGCACAACGGCAACAGCAACATCTGGGCGCGCCGGGAAATGCCCTGGTACCGGCCGCAAGGCAAGCCCGCGCAAATCACCAACGGGCCGCTCGACTACCAGGCTCCCAGCACTTCTCCCGGGAACCATGTCGTTACCTTTATCGGAGTGAATGCGCAGATCGAGTTGCTGCGGGCGCTGCCCGGCTCCCGGACGTTTGTGGCGCTGGACCAAAACCTGGCCGCAGCGGCGCTTGCCGAATACTCGCCCGACGGCCAATGGGTGGCGTGGCTGAACGCCTCCGACAGCTCGTTGTGGCGCAGCCGGGTTGACGGAAGCCAGCGCATTGAGTTGACCACGCCGCCTCTGCGCATATTCGGGATGAAGTGGTCGCCGGACGACCGCCGCCTGGCAGTGATGGCGGAGGAGCCAGGGAAGCCCTGGAAGATCTACCTGATCGATGCGGAAGGGGGAAAGTTCACCCCCGTTCTGAACGAGGGCCGCAATGAAGCCGATCCCGACTGGGCCGGGGACGGGCAGTCTCTGGTGTTCGGACGGCTGCCGAACCGCATGGATAGCGTTCAGCCCAAAGCCATTTACATGCTCGACCTGGAAACCCACCGCGTAACCGGGGTGCCGGGATCGACGGGACTCTTCAGCCCCCGGCTATCTCCGGACGGGCGCTATATCGCCGCCATGCGGCTGGACCAGATGGCGCTGATGCTGTTCGATCGAAGCACGCAGAAATGGACGGCTATCAGCAATCACGGGGTGGGCGATCCGACCTGGTCGCACGACGGCAAGTATGTCTACTTTCAGGATTTCCTGGAGGCCGGCAAGCCCATCTACCGCATCGCCGTTCCTTCGGGGCAGCCGGAGCAGGTGGCTACGATCGACAGTTTGCGGCCCATTGCGGCCACCGACTATCGGTTGATTGGCCTGTCGCCCGGAGATTTGCCCATGGTGAGCGCCAGGACTTCCACGGTGAACCTGTACAGCGTCGATCTGAACGAGCGGTGAAATGAAGCTGGATGTTCGAAAGCGTTGGCCGGTTGGGGAGTCTCGAGAACAGAAGCGCTTGGGTCCGTGCATTCCCAGGTCCCCAAAAGCGAGGGACCTGGGGCACCCAATTGAATGGCGCGTCGACCTTGCGCAATCCGCCTGCCCGCTATTGCCTTAGCCGAGCATCGCCGCCAGATCTTCTTCGGCGGTCTTGATGGCCATGAGGTTGAACTTCTCATGGAGCAGATCGAGCACGGCGGGAGACAGGAAGGCCGGAAGCGTGGGTCCGATGCGGATGTTGCGCACACCCAGGTGGAGCAACGTGAGCAGGACTGCGACGGCCTTCTGCTCGTACCAGGACAAGACCAGAGACAGCGGCAGGTCGTTGACGCCGCATTCAAAGGCCTTGGCGAGCGCCAGCGCGATTTGCAGGGCGGAGTAGGTGTCGTTGCACTGACCCAGATCGAGCAGGCGCGGAATGCCGCCGATGTCCCCGAACTCCAGCTTGTTGAAGCGGAACTTGCCGCAGGCCAGGGTCAGGATGAGGCAGTCGTTGGGGATGGATTCGGCCAGTTCGGTGTAGTAGCTACGCCCGCTGCGCGCTCCGTCGCAGCCGCCGATGAGAAAGAAGCGGCGAACCGCACCGGACTTGACTGCTTCAATAACCTGTCCGGCGACGCTGAGGACCGCGTTGTGGCCAAAGCCGACGGTGATCTGCTCGTCGCTGCCGTCTTCGCCATATCCCGGAGCGCGCAAGGCCGCGGCAATGACCGCGCTGAAATCCTGGTTATCGATGTGCGGCACGGCGGGCCAGGCAACCATCCCTGAAGTGAAGATGCGGTCCATATAACTGCCCTTGGGCTGCTGGATGCAATTGGAGGTCATGAGAATGGCGCCCGGGAACTCGGCGAATTCATCGGCCTGGTCAACCCATGCCCCGCCGTAGTTTCCGGCCAGATGCTCGTAGGCCTTGAGCTTGGGGTATCCGTGGGCGGGCAGCATCTCGCCATGGGTATAGATCTGAATGCCGAGGCCCTTGGTTTGCTCAAGCAGAGCGTAGAGGTCGTGCAGATCGTGTCCGGAAACCAGGATGGCCTTGCCCTTGCGGGCATGGAGCCTGACTTTGGCGGGCTGGGGATGGCCGAAGGTCTCGGTGTGCGCCTTGTCGAGGATTTCCATGACGCGGTAGTTGAGTTCTCCGACAGCCAGAGCGTTGGCCAACAGTTCGGTGGCCGTGGGAGCGGGCTTGGTGAGGAAGTCGAGAATCTCGTGAATCTTGGCCATGGAGACGGGGTCTCCGGCGCCGAGGGCCAGAGCATGAGCGGCATAGGCGGCAACGCCCTTGATGCCGTAGAGGACCAGCTCCTGCAAATTCGCGATTTCCTTGCTCTCAGTGAGGAAGCGCACGGGAAGCAGCACCTGCTTGCCCTGGGTCAACAGGCCTTCGAGGGTCGGCGCGGGCACCCAGGCTGCGGGACCTCCCAACTCACCGGGAACCACGCCGGCCGCGACGCTGGCGTTCTCATAGAGTGCGCGGGCAGCGACGCGCGTGGAGACGGCCTGGTGAATCAGCTCCACCAGCCGCTGGGGATCGAAGTTGACATTGGTGAGGGTGGCAAAGACCGCATGAATGGTGAAGGCGTCGATCTCGGGATCGCAAGCGCCGAGACGGTGCGCGCGGTGCGCATACATGGAGATGCCCTTGACGGCGTGGATCAGCAGATCCTGCAGTGTTGCGGTGGTTTCGTCCTTGCCGCAGACGCCCAGTGTCTGGCAGCCCTCGCCCTTTGAAGTCTGTTCGCATTGATAACAAAACATGATTGCCTCGCCGTCCTGATATGGATTGATTTCAAAACGAGCATAGGCGGGGCGCGAGCAGGCTACAGCGACTTAAGTCACTGGCAGGCGCATTCTTGCCGCGAAAGTTTTTTCGGGCTGCGAGTGACCAAAGTCGCTGTGCGGCGCGGCGGGCGGATCTAGGTTGAAGTGGAAGGAGATCGCCATGACCGCTACAACCCAAACCGTTCGGGACATTGCCCTGGACCAGCCCACCGCCATTCGGGTGTTTGAACATTTTGGAATCGACTATTGCTGCGGGGGCCGCAAGCCGCTCTCTGAGGCGTGTGCCGCCGGCAACCTTGAAGTGGACGCCGTGATTGCCGCGCTTGAGCTGGCCGCCCGCGGACCCGCACCGAATACAAAGGACTGGTCGCAGGCCTCGCTGGAAAGCTTGAGCGGGCACATCGAGGCCACGCATCATGTCTATGTGAAGACCGAGCTTCCCCGCCTTGCCCTGCTGGCCGAGAAGGTGGTGCATCGCCATGGAGCTACGCAGGCCGAACTGCCGCAGATTCAGACTGCGCTGGCGCAGTTGGATGAGGAACTGACGCAGCACCTGGCAAAGGAAGAAGCGATTCTGTTTCCGCATATTGTGAAACTGGAGCGCGCTTTGGCTGAAGGCAGCGCCAGGCCGGTGAGTTGTTTTGGCACCGTGGCCAACCCCATTGCCATGATGACCCAGGAGCACGATGCGGCCGGTGCGCTGGTGGCGCAGATCCGCAGCCTGAGTCACGACTTCGCCACGCCTCCTGAAGCTTGCCCGACCTACCATGCGTTCTTCGACGGCTTGCGGGATTTCGAACGCGACCTGCACCAGCACATTCACCTGGAAAACAACATTCTCTTTCCGCGGGCCATTGCCATGGAGGCATCTGCCGCAGTTTGATCGGCCGGGCGGAGCTATGATTCCCCTATGCACGTGGAGTTTCATTTGTGCGACATCCTGGCCAACTCCATCACCCACGGAGTCGGCGTTCTGTTTGCCGTGGCAGGCGCCGTGTTCCTGATCGGCGCCTCAATGCACGGGTCGGCATCGCAGATTGTTGGCTGCGCCATTTTCTCTGTCACGCTGGTGCTGGTGTATCTGTGCTCCACGCTCTACCACTCGCTGGTGCGGACGCGAGCACGCCATGTGTTCCATGTGCTGGATCACTCCGCCATCTACCTGCTGATTGCCGGAACCTATACGCCGTTCACGCTGGTTTCGCTGCGCGGGCCGGTGGGATGGGTCTTGTTTGGCGTGGTCTGGACGCTGGCCGTCGCCGGGGTGATCTTCAAGAGCATGGCGGTAGGGCGCTTTGCCTTGGCATCCGCATTGGTCTATCTGTTTCAAGGCTGGTTTATCGTCTTTGCCGCCAACCCCTTGCTGCACGCCATCGGCTGGCACGGCATGATGTGGATCGGCGCCGGTGGCGTGGCCTACACGCTGGGCATGGTGTTTTTCGCGCTTGACCGCATTCGGTTCTTTCACGCGGCGTGGCACCTGTTCGTGCTGGCCGGCAGCGTGGCCCATTACTTCGCGATTTTGTTTTATGTGGTGCCTGCGCACGTGGTGTAAGAGGGGGCCGCGCATTTGAAGCGGCTTTTAGAGGCCTTGTTTGGTGCGCAAATCCCTAGGGCGTTTCAACGCGGCTCAATAAGCTGAGGAAATGTCAGTCTCTCTGCATTTCAATTCCGCTCACCGAGCGCTGGAGATTTCTCAGCACATGCCGCCGTTGCCCCGCAAAAAAAAGACTGGCCCGAGCTCCGTCCGTTGCGGAGAATTAGGGCCGCTTGGCGCATCATAGAGAGATCGAAGGCCTTTTTTTCGTTCAATCTTGGGGCGAGAAAACGCTCCGATTTGCTGGAATAGGCACCCCTCCACCGTTTTCGACGTATCAAACAGAAAACAAACAGGTTAAGCCTATGTTCGCCTCAAACACGTATTGAAAACAAAGAACTTGCTAAAATCTGGCCTGCGGTTTCGCACGGCCGAATCGACCCTGTCGGGCCTGAGGTTCCGTTCTTTGGTTCCGGCCTTGCCTTGTTAGGCAAGTGCAACGTGTTTTGCGCCGGCTTTTATCCCATGCGATTCTGACGGTTGGATGGGTTTTTCTTGGTCAGAAGGCCGCGCAGGTGGTTGATGGCGATAATCCACGGAACGCAGATGGAAAATACCAGACGCGCCAGCAGGGCCCGTGGACTGCGGCTGGAGATAAAGCGCCAGTCGGCGCGAAAGGCGAACCAGCCCACCATCGCCAGAACCGCCAGGAGCGGGAGAACGGTCCAGGGCAGGCAGGCGAGGGCCGCGACCTCAAGCAGGCAGCGGCCGCCATTGCGAAACAGGCGAACGGTTCGCACGCCCAAAATGCCGTCGCTGGCGGCGTAGCGGGCGAGCTGGCGGCAGGTGGCTGCGAAGGAGTTCCGGGGCCGGTAGAACGCCTTGGCCTGGTTGACGAAGGCTGGCGCCGTGGCGCGACGGGCTTCCAGGTCGAAGAAGGTGTCATCGCCCAGCAGAACGGTCTCGGGAAAGCCACCGACGCGCTTCCATAGATCCTTGGTAAAGGCCATGGAGCGTGCCGTGCAGGATTTGCTCAGCTCGTCGGGCGAGACCTTGACGCCAAAGTAGGGCGCGGAGGCCACGTCCCAAAGAGTCGGGTCGACGAGGTCGAGGCAGGCGCCGCCCAAGGCGTACTCGGAGGTCCCGGCAACGATCGGCTCGGTGATCCGGGCCATCCAGTCGGGCAGATAGGTGCATCCAGCGTCGACGCAGGCGACGATCTCGGAGGTCGAGGCGGCAATCGCCACATTGCGGCCTCTGGAGACGGGGCCGGGGCAGTTCTTCAGGCTGCAGGATTCGTCGCGAATGGGCTGCAGGAGGTCGTTGCTGCGGGCAGCTTCGACCAGCCACTCCCAGGTGCCGTCGGTTGAGCCGCCGTCGACGATGACGATCTCGGCCGGCAGGGGGATCTGCGCCAGGAGGCACGGAATAAGCCTGGGAATGTCTTCAATCTCGTTGAGGACGGTGGAAATAATGCTGACGGGCTGCATGGGAAAAGTATAGCGAGCTAGGAGCATTTCCCGGGCAGATTGACCCGATGCGCGCTTTGACGATAGAATTGTAAAGTTTGGCGATGCACCCCTTTGAGGATGTGCGGGGCTATGCTGGGCTCACCGCTGGGAAACCATGGCGTGTGTGCGGCCCGCTCCCGCAGTAGTCACTCCCGGAATGCGACCCAATGAAGGATTCGAAATTACGATGCGCCTCGTTTCTTGAAACCCGAGCGCTGGAGGGTTTGTTATGTACGCAGTGATTCGCACCGGTGGGAAGCAGTACCGGGTCGCTCCGGGCGACGTGGTCAAGATTGAAAGCGTGGTTACGGAAGATCAGACGATCGAGTTCAGCGACGTGCTGGCAGTCTCCGGCGAGCCGGGAACCGTAGCCAAGCCGGCCAGCGCCAAGGTGACGGCAGAGGTGCTGGGCGAAGGCCGCGGCGCCAAGATCCTTGTCTTCCACTTGAAGCGCAAGAAACAGTACAAGAAGCTGCAGGGACACCGGCAGAACTTCACCGAGATACGCATCAAGGCCATCGAGGCCGACGGCGTAACCTATACCGCAGCGAGCTAAGAGCTCGCCGCCAGCTTTTACCTGCTAGCTTTTCGCTGCTAGCAATTTCGTGGTTCAGAATTGACTTGGGCTTCCGGCAAAGCAGAGCTAAGGGCTAGCGGCTGAGAGCTGAGAGCTGATTTCGAGAAGGGGATTCGGCAATGGCACATAAGAAGGGTGGAGGCAGCTCCACAAACGGACGCGACTCCAATGCACAGCGACTGGGCGTAAAAGCCTTTGGCGGCGAACTGGTTACCGGCGGAACGATCATCATGCGCCAGCGCGGTACCCGCATCAAGCCGGGCCTGAACGTAGGCATCGGCTCCGACGACACACTGTTTGCCAAGATTTCAGGCCGGGTTGTGTTCTCCGACCACGGCAATCGTGGGCGCTTTGCGTCCATCGAAGTGGTGGCGGCCGAGTAATTCAGCAGCAATTCAACGACGAGAGGCCACGGCGATGCTGTGGCCTCTCGTCGTTCCGGTGGCTCAGCGCGCGTTCAGGGCGGCTTGGATTCGAGGCTATTGCTTTCCCACGTCCCCAAACGCGAGGGACCTGGGCACCCAGACTTGTGAATTTTGAACGCCAGCCCCTGTTGCCGAGTCCCTGCCTTCAGGATTCGGACTTGCGGTCTTTGAAGCTGCGATCGAGAACTTTCTCCACGACCTTCTCGACGTCGGTGAGGAAGAAACTGTTCACGGGCTGCTGCACGGCTACCCGGGTTCCGGTGTGGCCCAGGGCGGATGCAATCTTGTTCCAGCGATAAAGGGTGGAGTCGACCGGCACCACCACCGGCTCGTGAACCGGCTCAGGCAGCGCGCAGTAAGCGATCCAAATAGAAGCCGTGATCATGATCAGCGACTGGTAGACGAATTGCAAAGGCGTGGTGAGCGAAGAGTTGCGGGCGACCAGCGAGGAGAAGGCGAAGTCATTGGCCGACATCAGGCCCAATCCCAGGGCAATGCCGAACGCCATGTCGCGAATGGAGAAGCGCAGAGCGTTCATGCTCATGCAGAGAAATGCCAGCAGGCACAGCTCGAGAATGCTCACAGAGCGCATCAGTCCGTCGGCGATATCGGGGAGCATGAGGATGCCGGGCCGTTTGAAGGAAGTGGAGGAAAGGGTCACGATGACCGAGGCCAGAACGACCCATCGAAAGGCCACCGTCCCGAGCTTCAGCAGACCCGCATACGCCGAAAGGGCCGTGCGGAAAACCTCCAAACAGACAAAATACAGCAGCAGGGCGCTTACCCCGTAGACCGCCCAATAGAAATAGAAGTAGGTAATCAGCCAGGTCTGCGAAGGGAAAATCAGGTGGTCGCCGGTGAGCAGCAGCCACAACACGGGCGCCGAGGCCACCCGCAAGGCCAGGTAAGCGCCCATGGCCGGGAAGCGGCGCTGCAGGCCTTTGCGCCTGAAGAGAGCCGCAAGAGTCACCCAAAGCGCAAACTCCACGCCCGTCAGCAGCGACATGATGGTCTCAGAAGACATAGGCGTACTGCCACCATCCCAAAGGGTGACCTTCAGGATAGCGCCGTCTTCGATTCTGCTCAACCGGAAAGCGGCATAGCCATTTGCAACTTTGGTGCTACCTGGGTTCTATTGGCTTTGCGGTGCTTTGGGGCAGGTGGGCAGCCCCGGGACACATTGTGGGACGGGGAAGTTTTGAGTCGCGGATTGCCGGCTTGGCAAGGGGCGGTGGTTTCGGGGCGAGACGGTGGCTGCGACAGCGCCAAGAATCACGATGGAAAGGGCAAATACACGCAGGGTGAGCTTCATGGTCCGTACTCCCTTGAGAAGATGGAAGAAACCGAAAAATGATCTTGCCGTGCGCCTGTATCGTAGAGAATAAGGACGGGGAAGTCCAGTGTTTTCATAGACTTGAGCAACTGGTAATGGCGTTGATTACTAACGTCATTCGTCCTAGTTGAAATGCCCGCATCGGACTGCCCTTCCGGGGCGCTCTCTGCGCTTCAGATCAGTCCTCGCGCCATGCTAAAATGAAGGCAGGAAGATTCGCGAAAGCCCCCGTCTTTCAAGCGGTTAGTCCCTGATTTCCAGCCCGCAATCTCGATCCCGGAACCGCTCCTGTCTGGTGCTGAAAGCGAAAGTCCTGCGAATGGAAACCTATGGCGACTGAAGAAGTTCCAAGCACACCTCCCCACGGCGATAACGACAGCTATACCGGCGAAAACATCAAGATTCTGGAGGGCCTGGAGGCAGTTCGCCTTCGCCCCGCCATGTACATCGGCTCGACCGGTGAGATGGGCCTGCACCACCTGGTCTACGAAGTGGTGGACAACTCGGTCGACGAATGCCTGGCTGGATACGCCAAGAAGATCGACGTAATCATCCACGTAGACAACTCCGTCACGGTGATCGACGACGGCCGCGGCATCCCTGTAGATTTGATGACGCTGTCGAACGGCACGACGATGCCTGCCGTGCAGGTGGTTTTGACCAAGCTTCACGCAGGCGGCAAGTTCGACGCCTCCACCTACAAGGTGTCCGGCGGCCTGCACGGCGTGGGCGTGAGTTGCGTGAACGCGTTGAGCCAGGAGTTCAATGTGGAGATCTGGCGCGACGGGCACACCTGGGAGATGGACTTCAGTTGCGGGGATCCGGTGAGCGAGTTGCGCAAGGCGGGCATCAGCAAGCGACTTGGCACCAAGGTACACTTCCTGCCCGACAAGACCATCTTTACGGTTACCGAGTTCAACTACGACACCCTGGCCCAACGTCTGCGCGAGATGGCCTTTCTGAACAAGGGTCTGGAAATCACCCTCACTGACGAGCGCACCGCCGACGCCAAGACCGGCGAGGCACGCCGCACCGAGTTCAAGTACGCCGGCGGCATCGCGGAGTTTGTGAAGCATCTGAACCGCGGCAAGCAAGTGCTGCACGAAAAGCCCATCGTGATGGAAGCGATGCGCGACAACGTGGCCATCGATATCGCGCTGCAGTATAACGACAGCTACTCCGAAACGGTGTTCAGCTTTGCCAACAACATCAACACGGTGGACGGCGGTACGCACCTTTCCGGGTTCCGCACCTCGCTGACCCGCACCATCAACGCCATCGGCACTTCGCTCGGCCTCTTCAAGGATCTGAAAGAAAACCTCAGCGGCGACGACGTCCGCGAGGGCCTGGTGGCGGTGGTGAGCGTAAAGCTTTCGCAGCCCCAGTTTGAAGGCCAGACCAAGGGGAAGCTGAACTCCGACATCGCCGGCATTGTGCAGGCGTTTGTGAACGAGCGCCTGGGCGCCTTCCTGGAGCAGAATCCTCCCGTCGCCAAGCGCATTATCAACAAGGCCATTGACGCGGCTCGTGCCCGCGAAGCGGCCCGCAAGGCTCGCGATCTGACACGGCGCAAAGGCGCGTTGGACGGCGGCGGCCTGCCCGGCAAGCTGGCCGACTGCAGCGAACGCAACCCGGACCGCTGCGAACTCTACCTGGTCGAGGGTGAGAGCGCAGGCGGGACAGCCAAGCAAGGCCGCGATCGCCGCTTTCAGGCAATTTTGCCGCTCAAGGGCAAGATCCTCAACGTGGAAAAGGCCCGTTACGACAAGATGCTGGGCCACGAGGAAATCCGCTGCATGATTACCGCGCTCGGCTGCGGCATCGGCAAGGACGACTTCGACGCCAGCAAGATTCGCTACGGCAAGATCATTCTGATGACCGACGCCGACGTCGACGGATCGCACATCCGTACGCTGCTGCTGACCTTCTTCTTCCGGCACATGACGGATCTGATCAAGCGCGACAACATCTATATCGCCCAGCCACCGCTGTTCAAGATCAAGAAGGGCCGTCGCGAAGAGTACATCAAGGACGAACGGGAGTTTGTGAAGGTGATGGTGAGCCGCGCCTCCGATGGCATGATTGTTCGCCATGGTGAAGCAGCCAGCCGCATTGAAGGCCCGGATCTCACGCGCTTCATGGCCATTCTCGATGAGTATCTGGGTTTTGTGGAACGGGTCGACAAGCGGATGCGCAACGAGAAACTGACGGAGTTGCTGGCTCGCGCCGAGCTTATCCATCGCGCCGACTTCACCTCGAAGGCGGAGAGCGACGTACCACCGAAGCTGATTGCCCTGCACGAGAAGTTGGCTGAGCTGTCTGACGAGTTTGGCTTCAAGGCGCTCAGTGACCTGGTGGAAGATGAAGAGCACCACACCTGGAGCATCAACTTTACCGACGCCCAGGGGGCTACACGCAACATCGACTGGAGTTTGGCGTCGAGCCCGGAATTCAAGCAGATGATGTCGAAGTACATGCTCATCAAGGAGTTCCTGGAGCCGCCTTTCCTGATCGAGTTTGCCACCAAGGGGCCTGCGCCCGAGACGCTTTTCGAGACGGCAGAACCCGCCGCAGAGGCTGCTGCCGAAACCGAAGAAGTGAAGGCGGAAGCCAAACAGGCACGGCGCCTGGCGCGCTCTCTGCAGGAGCCCGTCGAAAAACAAACAGCCCGTGAGTTGTTTGCCTATATTGTCGAACAGGGCAAGAAGGGCTACGACGTGCAGCGCTACAAGGGGCTGGGCGAGATGACTGCCACGCAACTCTGGGAGACCACCATGGACCCGGAGCATCGCACGCTGCTGCAGGTCAAGCTCGAGGACATTGCGGAAACCGAAGCCATCTTTACCACGCTGATGGGCGAAGATGTGGAGGCGCGCCGCAAGTTCATTGAAGATAATGCACTGGACGTGAAGAACCTGGATATCTAGTGCGATCCGGTTGCAGGTTTGCGGAAATAGTGTCCTGATTTGCGCAAAACTGGCTCGAACAACCTTGAGAATCGATGAATCTGGAGAGAGGGGTTTCCCTTCTCTCCAGCGCGCCGCGAGACAACTTATTGATTCTACTTATACAAAAGACGGAACAAGTCATACCTCCATTTGAATGATGGTATTTGCATATCGTCTTGAATTCGCATCAAATTAAGCAACTGTTCCAGACCAGGGCGAGTGCCGAAAGTCAGGCAGCTACCCGCGGCCGGTAATCACAACCATGCTTCTTACAGAATCCAGAACCAACGATTGGTCTCCCGGTGTTGTCTTCCAAGAGCCCATCGGCGGTTAGAACCTTGCCCGTTCCACTCCTATTCCGTTCAGGAAGAATGGGCTGGACGCGACCCGTCAGGCACGCTGCCAGAAGCAGCTCCGAAGGGGACAACCAACTGGACAGTGCCGGGGGATCTGGGAGCCGGCCACGGAATGGGTCGGCGATGCTCGCGGTTTCAGGAAAGTGTTGTTGGTGGTACTAGCTCCGCGGGTGGTGTCGCCTTGGCCAGCGCAAGTATTGCTCCTGCAAACAGCAGCGTGTCGGCAAAGTAGTTGATCCCCTCGATCTTGACGGCAGTGCTTGGGTCGGCTAGCGAAGCGATCAGGATAGGCACATAGATGAACACAACCAGCAGCACGATCCAGGTGCCGAGATAAGTTGCCGCCATCCGCGTCTTCCTGGCCGAGAGCATGGCTGCCGCGCCGGCCATGAGCATTGCGCCAGTCAGATAACCGATGACCGGGCGCGCGGGAATCCACACAGGCATCAATTGTTCGAGCGGGACGCCAGGACGCGCGAGCGGGTGCAGGAAATGTTCGACTCCAAAAAACAGAGCGGCGAGGCCGATCAATACGCGGCCCACAGTTACCAGCTTGCGCGCGACCTGGCCCTGTGTCGCGCCCTGCATCGCGTTACCAGCAAGAAGCCAGCCGCCGGCGGCGAACCCCATCTCTCGAATCACAAGCGTCCATCCGAATCTATCTCCGGGGCCGGCGAGGGCCGCCGGGAATTCCAACATGGCCACAAAAAGAAACATCATGATCCCGAACAGGAGGCCGGACCAGCGCACCAGAATGTTTGTGGCGATGCTCAACGAAGCGGCGAGTAGCGCAATTCCCACGAAATACGCCCAAAACAATCGCCACGGCATATAGGAGGGAACGGCGGAAAGGACGAGCTCCGCGCCTGCAATATGCAGGGCACCGAAGACCGCCAAGGGGACAGCGAAGCATAAGTTGCTCAAGGCTACAATCTTGTCCAGGCCGCCAGCCCGAGCGACAGCAGCCTTTGCGCTCCAAAGCGCAACCGCGAAAAGCAGGATTCCAATGCTGCACATCGCGATCACGGTACGTGAGATCCCGAAAAATGAGTCGATCAGATTCGAGTGCATGAGCCATACCAGAAGTAGGTTCGCGCACCCAATCGTTGAGCACGCTTTGCTGATCACTATAGCTCAAAACTGCACAACGAGGTGCAGGCAATGGCTTTTCTCACCGGTCGATTTCCTCAGCGGCCGACTGGCCACGGTCTGAATTTAGAATTCTCTGTCTTTCTCAACTAACGGTTCGATCTTAACCATATATGCGCCTCGTGTAAACTTATGATGGAGGAACTTGAATGAGCACGAAACAACTACTGGCTGAAATCGATCGCGGCATCAATGCCTTGCAGAAGGCACGTGCCTTGTGTTTGAAAGGCGACACCGTTGCAACAAAAGCTAAGGGAACCGCGTCCAAGACAGTCAAGGCAACAAAGGCGCCTGCAAAAAAGGCGGCTAAAGGCGGTATGAGCGAAGAGGGTCGCGCCAAAATCGCCGCTGCTCAGCAAAAGCGTTGGGCAAAGGTGAAGCGGGAAAAGAAGAGGGCTGCCAAGGCCGCTAAGGCTGCAGTTGTCGTTCCCGCAGCACAGTAACTCCATCTCGCACGCACAAATATTGGCCCTGAAGGTATCGACCTCAGGGCCAATATCTCTGGCGTTCGCTGTTTCAGTATGCAGACACGGTTCAAAACAAGCCCGCAAGCGCAACTTTGTACGCAGGACCGCCCCGAATGGTGGCGGTGACGAATTCCTGTCAGCCGCCCGAGTCGGCATCGAGATCCAGTAAGCCTCGAGGGAACCTGACTTAGACCGGTTCCACGATGCGTGTGTCCTTTGTAGCGCTGCGGAATGTGGCTTTTTTCTTGCGGAAATGGCTACTTAAAGGCATTGCTTTCCAGTCACATCAATCGGGGAACCGACGTGGAGGTGTTCATCGTCGGCTTGTCCAAGGTAACTGAAGGATGGGTTGCCAGCCCCGCGCTGCCAAGATCCTGGTGACTCTTGCAATGGTAGTTCTTAACGTGGCGTATTTTTTCGTCGCCGACGGTCGCTCTCCTTCATGATTTCCCTCAAATCCGCAGCCGGCCGTATCTCTTTCGTTCCCAACTTCATACCTGGATGTTGCGCGATAAGTTGAATGGCATGATTGAGGTCTCGCGCGTCAAGAATCAGAAGGCCGCCGAGTTGTTCCTTGGTTTCCGCGTAGGGGCCGTCGGTGGTCGCGACCTTGCCGTTTTTCCAGTACAGGGTTACCGCGGTCTCCTGAGGCTGAAGAGGCACTTCGACGGCAACATGTCCGTTGGCGCGCAGATGGTCGTTGTACTCAAAACAGTCGTCGAATACTTTGTTTCGCTCGCTCTCAGACATGTTTTCGAACTTGCCGGGTTCCAAGTAGCCCAAACAGATGTATTTCATCCCAACCCTCCTGGTTTCCCGTGGCTCAGAGAGATGTAGCCGGTCATGCGGGCATCAGATAGCCGGTCGGGAAACCGAAGAATCGATAGCCACTGTTTTCAAATGTCCGCAGATCAAAAGCGCAGGCCGCCCCGGAAGAATGTTCATAGACTTCCGGTGGGGACTGCGCCGGCTCGCTCGTAATTCACGAGAATCACGCCTTTTGAGGTGACCGTGCTTTCCGTCACCTTGAATGCCGCCGGGATCGTTCCATCGGCAAACAATCGTTTCCCACTGCCCAGCGTGATTGGAAATACCTTCAGCCAGAACGCATCGACCAAATCATTCTTCATAAGGGTCTGAACCAGAGTTGCGCTTCCATACACGTGCAAATCAGGCCCTTCCTGCTGTTTGAGTTCGATGATTTGTTCGGCAATGTCTCCGTTGAGAAAGACCGTTGGCTGCCATTCGTGGGAAGTGACGGTATTTGAAGCCACGTACTTGGTAGCTGTGTTGACGGCCGGCCAAATGTCACCATGTTGTGGCCAGAATTGTGACCAAAGGTCGAAGGTTCTGCGCCCCAACAGCAAGTCAAACGGCAGGTTCATCTGCTTTTTCATGGCCGCTCCGCTTACAGCGTCTGAATGGGGGCCGATCCACCCGCCATACGCGAAGCCTCCGCTGGTATCTTCCTGTGGGCCGCCTGGGGCCTGCACGACCCCATCCAGGGAGACAAACTCGAGCACATTGATTTTTCTCATCTCCGCGTTCCTTTCGAGTCCTATTTGCTTTTTGTCGCAGCAGCCAAAACAGAGGTATTCACTGTTTTTCTCTTCATAGCGTATGGAACGAACCGGCAGCAGAACGGTGCGCCGGCTCGTTCATCCCGTCACCGCGGAGCTTGATCCCAAGCCGCGGTGCGAAGGTTGTTTACTTGCTTTCGCCAGGTTCCAGTTCCGGAGCCGGGAAGAAAAGAAGCTCGCGCACCTCGCCAACCGCATCGCAGAAGATGGCACCCTTGCGCGCCCACGCGAGGGCCTCGTCCATATCGGCGCATTCCAGTATCCAAAATCCGCCCATGTGTTCCTTGGTCTCGGTGTACGGCCCGTCGGTAACGAGCACTTTGCGGTCGGGCTGGACCCGCAGCGTTTTCGCGCTGGCAGCCGGGGAAATGCCGCAGGCGAACTTCCTCACGCCGGCAGCAATCAATTCGCGGTTGAGAGCGTGGATCTCCTCGATCATCGCTTCGGTTACGACGGACGGGTCGAAGTCGTCGGGTAGGTAGTTAGCAACCAGATACTGTGGCATATTCTCTCCTTTGTTCTGTGTCGGTATTCGGGCGAACCGATAGCCCTGCCTTCACCCTATAGTCGAACGGCCTGGCCTGAATTCGACACATCCACCAAAGAATTCTGCTTCTTTTGCGTTTTGCTCGAGGCGACCGGAGGTGACCGCTCCATCAATGCTTGGCGTGGACAACGCGAACACCAAGGTGTCCGGGCGCGAGTCCTTGAACCGCGTCACCGAACCTGGACGCGATCTGCTCGAAACCGATATCTTCAATGTCACTAAACCCGTGCGTGCGCAGAAACGCTGCCATGTCCTCCGGCACGAAGCGGCTGGCCGAACGCTCCCCAATCTTCTCAAGCTGCTCGGTCCGCTGCTTTTCCAATTGCCTTAACTCTTCAGAGAACGCCTCGGGAGGTTCCATGTAGTCGAATACCACCTCCGAGTCCTGGATGGACGTCATGTAGTCCAGAGTGCGGCCAATAGCGTCCTGTGTCAGATAGGGCACAACTCCGAGCCAGGTGAAAAATGCGGGCGAGTTCTGCTGAAATTCTGCAGCGGCGAGCTTCTCTCCCACATCTTCCCGATCGAAATCGACCGGCACGAGAACAAGCCCGGCCGGAAGTGCGATTTGAGCATCGGCCAGGCGTTCGAGCTTACCGGCCTGCGTTGCGGGGTGGTCCAGCTCGTAGATACGGATCTCCAGCGCGCTATGGGGATTCCGGAGCGCGAACGTGTCGAGTCCGGCGCCAAGGATGACGATCTGGCGAACCCCTCGTTCGACGGCCTTCGCCAACGCATCTTCCGCGATCCGGGCTCGCGCGGCGTTGAACAGACGTCCAAGACTGGCTGCGGGATGTGCGTTCGCAAATTGGAGCACGTCGTCTTCGTCCTCACCCAGAATCTTCATGGCAAATGGGTCACGGAGGATTGAGCCCCGATCGAGGAGCTGATGAGCAGCTCGTTGGCGGGCGGGTATCAGGGCTGTGCGGCTGGGCTCGTTCGGCTTCATCTTCGAGGTCTCCGTTCTTATTCATAACCGATCGCTAACTGATCGCACGAGTTGCCGAGGGCCAGGTTCGCGCCGTGAGATTCTCTTACTTCAGCTGTCGGATCCGCTCTTGCAGGAATTGCCGCTCGGGTTCCTGTTCGGTCAGGGCCAGGGCCTTCTCATAAGAGGACCGCGCCTCGCCTGCCTTGCCGAGTCTGCGGTACATATCCGCACGGGCTGAATGCGCCAGGTAGTAGTTTGCCAATTCGCCTTGTTCCAACACCGCGTCGATATGCGTTAGACCTGCCTCCGGGCCATCGCGCATGGCAATTGCGACGGCACGATTGAGATGGACAACCGGCGACGGCTGAATTCGTACCAACTGGTCGTAAATCGCGACAATTTGCCGCCAGTCGGTTTCAGCGACCGACTGCGCCTCCGCATGAACGGCCGCAATCGCAGCCTGTAGCGTATACGAGCCGAAGCGGCGGGACTCCAAGGCTTTCTCCAGCAATGCCACTCCCTCCGCGATCTGTTTGCTGTTCCAGCGCGAGCGGTCTTGATTCTCCAGCAAGATCAGCTCCCCGGTCGGAGAGGTTCTTGCGGCATGGCGGGATTCCTGGATCAACATCAAGGAGAGGAGCCCCATGACTTCCGGCTCTGGCTGAAGGTCGACCAGCAGCCGGCCCAGCCGAATCGCCTCGCCGGTCAGTTCGGCGCGCGTTACTTCCGCGCCCGCCGCTGCCGAATAGCCCTCGTTAAAGACGAGATAGATGACCTGGAGCACAGCGCCGAGCCGCTCCGGCAATTCCTGCGGCGCCGGCACCTCGTAGGGCACCTTTGCCTCTCGAATCTTTGCCTTTGCGCGCACAATGCGCTGGGCCAGCGTGCGGGGAGCGATGAGGAAGGCCTTTGCGATTTCCTCTGTTGTCAGTCCGCAGACCTCGTGCAAGGTGAGCGCAACGTGCGCTTCCGGCGAGAGGGCGGGATGGCAGCAGGTAAAGATGAGGCGGAGCCGGTCGTCCTCGATTCCTTCGTCCTCGAGGAACTCCACGTTGACGTACGGCTCGACGTGGAGCGCAGGGTCTTTCTGAGCGCTGTCGAAGCGCGCCCGCCGGCGCATTCCGTCTATCGCTTTGAAGCGCGCGGCTGAAATGAGCCAAGGGCGCGGTTTAGCCGGTATGCCGGTCTGAGGCCAGGTGACCAAAGCAGCGGCAAAGGCCTCGTGCATGGCCTCCTCGGCGACATCGAGATCCCCGAGCATCCGCACCAGGGTAGCAAGAATCCTGCCCGATTCGGACCGGTAAAGCGCCTCTATGGTTCGGCTGAGCTGTTCTTGGACATTCTGCTCCATGCACGTCAAGCTAACAAACGAACGCACGCGACACAACTGCATCCGATCGCAGCTTATCCACCGTTCAGGAAAGGCCAATGCGCCGATGAAGGACCGTCTGTGCCGGCACACCAGCACAGGCCCTGGCAACGCCTAGCAGAGCCACTCAGCCCCGTTGCTCCCCTCAACGAAAGAATTCTGCGGCAATGTGATCGAGTCCGGCACAATTCGTCGCTTACGGAGATGAAGGCCGAGTTCAGATCAACTGAAACGCGCCGTTGAGGAGAGGTCATGAATCGCATCTTGAACAAGTCTCTGCTGTACAAACTCTGCAATTTCCTTCTCTGCCTGGTGGTTCCAGCCTTGACGGTTGGCTCATCTTCCGCACAAACCGCGCCCACAAACCCCGCGTGGGTGAACGGAGCGACGTACCAGGTGGGAGCCATCGTCTCCTATCTGGGTTACGACTACAAGGCGCTGGTGTATCAGACGGACTGGGTGGGCGCGAACTGGGACCCGGCGGATTCGCCGACCCTGTGGTCAAAGATGGGACCCGACGGACCCGCGCCAACTCCGCAGCCAACGCCAACCCCTACGCTGCTGCCGCCTGGATGCGATGCGCTTTGGGTGGCCGGGACCGCCTACCTGGGCGGAGCGACGGTGAGCTACAACGGCATCAACTACCAGGCAAACTGGTGGACCCAAGGCAATGAGCCCGACACCAGCAACGGCGTGAGCGGCAGCGGCCAGCCCTGGACCATCATTCCCGGATGCAACGGGTCCGTTCCAGTCACGGTGCCGCCTGTTCCGGTTACAACCCCCCCGCCGCCTGTGTCCACACCCCCTACACCTCCTACGCCGCCAACGCCTAATCCCTCAGACGGTTCTACCGGCACCATCAACTTTCACTTGCTGCTGGGCGTCGGCTCGGCGCAAGACAGCCTCACGCTGACAGGCGGCAACTACACCGATCTCATCGAGTCGAACATCATTGCCGGCGTGATGATGGGCCATCTGATCGGCGAAGACTACCCCGGCATCCAGTTCAACAAGGACTACCTTTATGGGTCGATCATGGGCCAGCTGTTGCAAGAGAACATTGAAACCGAGCTCTATGTTTCGACCGGAACGCAGATCGATCCTTCTCCCGATCAGGCCGCCGTCATGGGGCAGGGGCAGGGCGGTCCGTACCAGATCAATAACTATGCCGCGGATATGGTATCGGGAACCTACGATCCTGAAGGTCACTCGCTTATCAACTATATTGCGTTGCAGAATAGCATCGGCTACACCTTTGCAACTGCTGCGCAACAGCACCTGCTGAACACTCCGGCGTCGTTCAATGACAAGTATTACGGACCGATGCTGACAGGCTATTTCCACTACAACGATTTCGTTGCATTGATTGTGACCGGCAAGGGGCCGGGTGGCTGGACAACGCCCTGGGAACCGGCCTACGACAAGGCCTTGGCAAACTTTACCAACCTTCCCGGCAACTTCCTGGATATACTGCTGAACGCGGCATATAACCAGGGATACTATGGCCCATTGGTGAGTTACTACAGCGTGCTCGGTTCCACGGCGACTGCGTCCACAGTCGCTTCGGTCGATGACTTTGCATCGGTATGGGGCAACTCGGATAGCTACCATCAGTATCCGTACCAGGTTCGTTACTATCTGGACCAGCTTTACGACAATCCGATTCCGACGGCTGGACCGGAGACGCTGGTGACGCCGCAGAATCAGGTCGATTTCTCAATGGCCTCCCTGCAGACGGTCTTCACCAACGTGTTTACCAAACTCTCCTACGCCGGCAGCAACAATCAGTTGGAAGCGATTTCGGCAGACCAGGCACAAGCTGCGTTCGGTGCGGCTCTCACGCAGGCAGGGTTGTCGTCAAGCGCGACGCTCAGCCTGAGCAATGCGTCGGACCGCGGCCAGATTTTCACGCTGCTTGAAGACGCAATCTCACAACTAGAAGCAGTTACCGGGATGCAGTTCAACGCAACTTCGAACGGGCAGCTCTAGAGCCATTGCGAGGAGCCTTCACCCCAGCGACGAAACCCTGTCGTTGGGGACCCCGGAAATGTTTCCCCAAAGATACCGTACCTGAATTATGAAAGCCGATGGTCACAGTATTAGGACCGGTTGCGCGCTTGGGCCAGCATACCTTCTGCTTTGCGGATTGTCGGCGAGCCGGGCGGCAGAGTCTTCACACGAATGGCGACTGCTTCAGCCAGTAGCGGTTCCGCTTCCCGCTTTCGTCCCTCCTGCAAGAGCAAGGTTGCCAGCGCCTCCAATGCCTTTGCAATCGATGGATGACCGGCGGGAAGCGAGCCTCTGAACACAGCGAGCGCATGTTTGAAGGTGGTTTCCGCTTCGGCATTTTGGTGACTCGCCATTTCGAGCCTGCCAAGAGCAAGGTATGAAGCCGCGGTTTCAGGATGCGTTTCTCCATACTTCTTTCGGCGAATGGCCAAGGCGGAATCCAACAATTGTTTTGCCTCTACCAACTTGCCGCGCTCCACAAGAAGCTTTCCCAAGTTGCCTTTGGCGCGAGCCACGAGTGGACTGTCCGGCGCAAGCAACTTTTCGCGCAGCTCAAGCGACTTGCGAAAGAGCGGCTCTGCCTTGTCATACAGCCCGCGGTCTTCATAAAGAGAGGCCAGGTTGTTTTCGTCGATGGCAACCGACCGGCTCTCCGGTCCCAATGCATCCGTTTGAATGGACAAGGCGTCCCCGTAAAGTTGTTCCGCTTCGTCGAACTCACCCTTGTCTTCAAGGAGGCTTGCCAGATCTCCCTCGGTCATGCCGAGCGAGTTGTGACGGGGTCCAAGCACTTTACGGCGGAGGGCGATAGACTGGCGAAAGAGGCTCTCTGCCTCATCGTATTTACCCAGCGCGTTTAGCAGTTCGCCCAGTATGGTCATGGCCTGTGCTGTCTCCGGATGATCTTCGCCAAGATCGGACTTGGCAATGGCCAACATGCGGCGGGCCTTGATCTCTGCGGCGGCAAAGTCTCCATTTTCCTGCAGCAGGTGGGTATCGTTGGCGAGCACCCACACCATGTCCTCGCTGGTTTGACCCGGTAACTTATCGAGTATCGCAATCGCCTGCTCAAAGAGCGCCTCAGCCTGACGCGGATCTCCCTTGTATAGCTCAATCAGCCCCAGTTCATTCAGCGCCTGCGCAGTCTCCCGACTACGTGGTCCGGTCAGAGATTGGCGCAATGCGAGCGCTTTCTTTGCCATTTTCTCCGCCTCGGCATTCTGTCCGTTCTGGTCAAGTACCGAAGCCAGGTCATAGAGCCCGGTTGCGGTTTCAATCGAGTTATCTCCAGACACTTTCCGGCGAAGGTCGAGCGACTGCTTCAAGAGCTGTTCGGCACGGTTGAAGACACCGAGGCTCTCATAGACACGCCCCAATGTAGAAAAGAGACTGGCCTGGATTTCCGGTTCCTTGTTCAGAGTCTGACTGACTTCCATGCTTCCGCGATCGAGCAGTTGCCGCGCTGTGGGATTTGTGCCTCGCGCGCTTTCCGGGTCGGCACCGACGAAGACACTTTCCAAAAGATGAGAGACGCGCCCGGATCTTTCCAATTGCATCTGCGCCTGGTTGCGCTGCTGCTGCAGCCGTTTGGCGAGCACGGCCATGCCAATGCTGAAGCCAACAATCAAGAGCAATGCAAGCGTTGCCCCCGCAACTCCCCAGCGATGTCTGCCGACAAACTTCGAGGCATGGTAGGCAAAGGAACTGGAGCGGGCCTGAACCGGGAATCCGCCCAGATAGCGCTCGATATCTTCTTGAAATGCCTCGACGGAGGAGTAGCGCCGCTGCGGGTCTTTCTCTAGCGCGACCAGCAGAATCGTGTCAAGATCGTGGGCCGACGCCTTGCTCAGCTTGAGCCACGCGCCCGTCTCGCGGGCCGCCATGCTGGGCCGCGTCGGGGCGGTGTCGCAGATCTCGCGTTCAATGTCGGAGGCGCGTGTGCTGCCGATATGCAGGGGCATGCGTTCTGTGAGTAACTTATAGAGCAGCACGCCCAGAGAATACACGTCAGAAAGGGTGGTGATGGGCTCGCCGCGCGCCTGCTCCGGGCTGGCGTAGCCTGGAGTCATGAGACGCTCCGCGGCGATGGTAAGGTTCCGCATCGAGGCCGGCGTGGAGGACGCGGCATCGCTGGTGAGTAACTTGGCGATGCCAAAATCGAGCAGCTTCGGATCGCCGCCGGCAGTAACAAGGACATTTTCCGGTTTGATGTCGCGGTGGACAATCAAATTGCGATGCGCGTAACTGACCGCGTCGGCAATTCGGCAGAACAGAACAAGCCGTTCACGAATGCTGAGTCGATGGCGAGCGCAGTAAATGTCGACGGGCACTCCGTCAACATATTCCATGACCACATAGGGCCACCCCGCGGCCGTGTCTCCGCCGTCGAGCAAGCCGGCAATACCGGGGTGTTCCAGGTTGGCGAGGATTTGCCGTTCGGTGCGAAAGCGCTCCACGGTTGAGCGGCTCATGAATTCAGACCGCATCAGTTTGATGGCCACATGTTTTTGGAACTGATCGTCGGCTCGCAGCGCAAGGTACACGACGCCCATGCCGCCCTGGCCCAATTCTCTGACAATCTCGTATTGCCCAATCCGCTCGCCGATGGCAAGGCCTGTAACACCGGCCGCTTCTTTTGAGATGACGCCATCGATGATTTGTTGCGACTCGTTGCTGCAAAGGATGAGGGACTCAACCTGGCGGCGCAACTCGTCTTCTCCGGCACATGCCTGGTCGAGATACTTTTTGCGTGCGGAAGGGTTCATCTCTGCGGCAGCGTGAAACAGAGACTCCAGCCGTTGCCAATATTCCGATGAGATTGAGGCCATGTTCCCTCCAGTATTCGCTTGATGGCTTTGCGGCAAGATTGGATGCGGTTCTGGAAGCGAGGTGAATGGAATGGGTTCCTTTGGAACTGGCTGCACGAGTTATGCTTCGGTTGCGGATCCTCCGGATTTCAATTCGCGTTGCAGCCAGGCGCGCGCCATCTTCCATTCTCGTCCGATGGTGGCGGTGGATATGTTGAGGATGACGGCAGACTCCTCGGTCGTGAGTCCGCCAAAGCAAATCAGATCCACCAACTGGGCCTTGCGTTCATCCACCTGCTTCAGCTTATCCAGCGCTTCCTGCACGGCCAGCATGTCCATCGAGTCTGCGTCGGAGATGCGATGGAAGTCGTCGAGCGTCACCCGCTGCAGCATTGCTCCGCCGCGCTTGTCGCGGCTGCGTGCCCGGGCATGGTCCACCAGTACACGGCGCATCTCAGTGGATGCCATAGCGATGAAGTGGGCGCGGTCATGGAGACAGAGATCGCCTCCCATCAATCGCAGATAGGCTTCATGCACAAGGCCTGTAGGAGAGAGGGTGTGGTCGGGGCGTTCCTTGCGCATGTAGGCCGAAGCGAGACGGCGCAGATTGGCATAGACCAGGGCGGCAAGCTCTTCGCCAGCCTGCGGGTCGCCATCGCGCCAGCGAACCAGAAGCGCCTTGGTGGCCGAATCGGGGTTTGGTGCTTCCTTCATCGCGTGCAGGATAGCACCTGAAGCAGTCCTGCGGAAGAGCCGATCGCGGAGGATTCGATGTCGCCACTGCCGACGTCTTCCAGAATCGTCGCTCCAGACTTTCTGGCTCAGCAATTGCAGGTGCCGCACAAGGCTCATCGTAACTCCGAGCGGAAAACCGACGGCCAGGAGTTACGAAGACCAACTGCGTCCCGCGCACGCTTGAGGACGTCGCCGGCATTCCTGCGTCGTCCACTCAATACTCTCAATTTCCGTTTGCGACGTCATTGTTCACGACGAACATTAACTTCCGTGGAGTAAAATTGCGTATTCAATGCCGAACTCTTGTAAGTGGGATTCGTTTTGTGCCCGGCGATGCCTACGCGATCGCACACACTTGTACGGAAATCGGGCGCGTCTCGGAACCGGGGGCTGCTTTGCCGCGCCTTCGATTGCGATTCCCGCAGTCCTCGAGGCAAGAGAACAGCCGACAGGAGCTGTAAGATTCCAAGAAGTCTGGATGAATCGGAAGGGACTCAAGCCCAATGTCCGTCGCTGAATTCCGCACCATCGCCGAGCGATCTCGCGAACTGTTATCCCAACTCACCTTAGCCGAAAAGGCAAGCGTACTATCGGGATCGAACGGATTCTACGCCGGCATAGCCGACATGATGATCGGAGGCTACGGCGCTCACACCTGGGATGCCGGCATGGTCGAGCGCGTCGGGATTGAAGGACTGAAGTTCCTCGATGGACCGCGTGGTGTGGTTATGCGCGGCGCGACAACATTCCCCGTTTCCATGGCTCGCGGCGCAACCTTCGATGTCGATCTGGAAGAACGGATCGGTGAAGCGATCGGCCGCGAGGTGCGCGCGTTGGGCGGCAATCTCTTCGCCGGCGTCTGCATCAATCTTCCGCGCCATCCGGCCTGGGGCCGAGCGCAGGAGACCTACGGAGAGGACCCTGAGCATCTGGCAAGCTTCGGAGTGGCAGCCGTGCGCGGCGTGCAGCGTCACGCCATGGCTTGCGCCAAGCACTTCGCGTTGAACTCCATGGAGAACGCACGTTTTCTTGTCGATGTCACAGCCAGCCCACGGGCATTGCACGAGGTCTATCTGCCGCACTTCCGGCGGTGCGTGGATGCGGGAGTTGCGTGCATCATGAGCGCCTACAACTCGGTCAACGGAGAATACTGCGGCGAGAACGAGGCGTTGCTGACCGGCATTCTCAAGAAGCGCTGGGGATTTCGCGGCTTTGTGATCACCGACTTCATCTTCGGCCTGCGCGACGGGGCCAAAGCCGTGCGGGCCGGCCAAGACGTCGAGATGCCATTCCGCAACCAGATCGCAAAGAACCTGGAGCGTTGGGTACGGGAAGGCAAGGTTTCGATCGAGCGGGTGGACGATGCGGTGCTCCGCATTCTGACGACGCAACTGGAATTCGCTGCAAGGCCTGCATCGGCGGTCGACAAGAAGGTCCACACTGCGCTCGCTCGCGAGGCTGCGGCGAAGTCGATCGTTGTGCTCAAGAACGACGGGCTGTTGCCGCTTGGGAACGTGAAGCGTCTCGCGGTAATCGGCAAGCTTGCCGCTGTTGCCAACACCGGCGACGGCGGGTCGTCGAATACGATTCCCGATTATGTCGTGACTCCTTTGGAAGGGCTCCGCGCTGCGCTCGCGGATCGATGCGAGATTCTTTTCGACGACGGCTCGGACGCAACCAAGGCTGCGGCTCTGGCTGCCAGTTGCGACGCCGCGATCGTCGTAGCGGGGTATACACACGCTGACGAAGGTGAGTTTGTTTCGCCCGGAAACGAGGCCGTCAAGAAGTTTTTCCCTCTGCCCCGCCTGCGCGACCTGCCGCATCTGTTCAAGATCCTCTTGGAATCGCGAAGGGGGCGCGCGGGAGGGGCTTTCGCTCCCGGCGGCGACAGGACCCGGCTCACGCTTCGACCCGAAGACGAAACGCTGATTCTTGCCGTGGCGGAGGCAAATCCTCGCACGGCTGTAGCCGTGATGGCCGGCTCGACGGTTCTCATGGAAGCCTGGCGCGAGCGTGTCGCCGCGATATTGATGCTGTGGTATCCAGGGCAAGAGGGCGGACATGCCTTTGCCGACATCTTGACGGGCCGCGTCAATCCAAGTGGGCGGCTGCCTTTCGTCGTGCCTGTCGAGGCCGCGCATCTTCCCTACTTCGACAAGGACGCCACCTCGATCGTCTACGACCTCTGGCACGGCTATCGCAAGCTCGACCGCGACGGTCATACACCGGCGTTTCCCTACGGCTTCGGGTTGAGCTACACAACGTTCGCCTATAGCAACTTCACCGCGGTGCGCGATGGCGATTTATTGAAGCTGAAGCTGCGCGTTGCCAATACCGGTACGCGCGACGGCGACGAGGTTGTGCAAGTCTATGCCAGTGCAATGAACTCGCAAGTTGAGCGCGCCGTGCGCGAGCTGAAAGCATTCACGCGCGTCAGCGTACCGGCCGGCAGCTCGAAAGATGTCTCGATCGACCTGCCCATCGAGCAGCTCGCTTACTTCGATGAAAAGCGGGATGAATTTGTTCTTGAGCCTCTGGTGTACGAATTCATTGCTGCGCGCCATGCGAGTGACGCCAATGCGCCAAGCGTAAGGGTGCGGTTGCCGTGATGGGCTCCGGTAGAAGATCCGTCGACGTTGACCGCACCCTGGCAGGGTGTTCTCATTCTTGCGTAGAGGGTGGCATTCCGTGACGGCTAGGCGAGATTGCGTTTGTAAAGTGCAAGGAGTTCGGCCCAGGCGCGTTCGGCTCCCTCTTCGTTGTAGACCTGGCTGCCGCGCACAGTCCAGCCGTGATTGCAGCCGTTGTAGACCTCGACAGTTGCGGTGAGATGGGCTGCGGCAAAGGCTGCTTTGAGTGTGTCCTTGGCAGCGGGATCGCGCTTGTCGTCGTTGTCGGCAACCGCACAGAGAACTTCCGCTTTCATCTTCGGGATGAGCAGGTGGGGGCTGTCGGGCTTGTCGGTAACCAGGCCTCCGCCATGAAAAGTGGCTGCGGCGCCGACGCGGTTGGGATTAGTGGCCGCAGTGCGGAAGGTGAGCGGGCCGCCCATGCAGTATCCCTGAACGCCCATCTTCTTTTTCTTGTCGGTTTGAGGCTGTGCATCGAGGAAGCCGGCGTATGACTTGGCGTCAGCGATGTTGGCGGCGGCGGTGAGGGCTGCCGCCATGGGCATGACTTTGGCGCGGTCTTCAGGTTTGCTGAAGTCGAACGACCCATCGACCACAGGCGCCTTGGCGTTGCGATAGAAGGGATTCGGGACCAGAACCACGTAGCCCTGGGATGCGAGCCGTTGGCCCAACCCCCGGAAAACGGGCCGAAGGCCGAGGATATCGGTCCACACCAGAACGGCGGGCCATGCGCCTTTGCCCTCAGGGTAGAAGAGAGCGGAATCGGAGACGCCGCTGGCCATGGGCACGTCGACGTCGGTCTCGACTACTCTGGCTTGTGCCGTTGCGGCGGGCGCGTGCAGCCCGACGGCGGCGGCGGCGGCTCCGAGGCCGAAGGCGCGGCGCGAAACGGTGGGATCGTGTGTGAGGCCTTGGTGAATGAATTCATCGCACATGCGGTGGAAGTCTCCTGGGTTCTCTTCCGAAAAGTATGGGGGAAGCGGCACGATTTGTCGATCCGATAAAGTGAGAGGATGTGTCCGGCGTCCAGGAGGCATCTGAATATGCCACCGAGAATGGACCTCAACTTAGACTATGGAAGGAAGCGGTCAGGTCCTGGTTTGGCATGAATGAAACTCAACCTCAATGGCAGGTATTTGGCTAAGCCTTCCACTGGTAGAAAACGCCGCGCAGGTATCGCTTGGGCTCCAGTTCCGGACAGATTCCGGAGATCGATTCAGTTGAGCCGACGATGAGGGCGCCATCTCGTGCCAGACACCTGGTCAGATTCCGAAACAACCTGATCTTGTCAGGCTCGGTAAAGTAGATAGCCACGTTGCGGCAAAGAATCACGTCGAAAGGGTTTGGAAAGGAGAACGGCTCCAGAAGGTTCATCGTCCGGAAGGAAGCAAGGGAGCGAATCTCGTCCCGAACCCTCCATCGCTCTCCGGAAGCCTTGAAATGCCGGGTGAGCATTTCCTGGGACATGCCGCGTTCCAGTTCCATGCGGGTGTATTCGCCATAACTCGCCTGGGCCACGACCTTGTTGGAGATGTCGGTTCCCAGGATGCGAATGTCATAGCGAGTTAGATCGCCGAGCAGTTCCTTGAGCACCATGGCAATGCTGTAGGCCTCCTGCCCGGTAGAACAAGCGGCGCTCCAGATGCGGATCGGGATCCGTGTACCGTAACCATTGCGGCGGTCTACCAGTTCGGGAACGAGCTTGTGGCGAAGCAGGTCAAAGGGAGCCGCATCGCGAAAGAAGGAGGTTTCATTGGTGGTGATGGCTTCAATGACCCGTGCGCGAAGTTTTGAGGTCGAGTCGGCCCGCACTTTATAGAACAATTCAGCGAAGCTGGTTACGCCAACGTCGGATAGCAGGGCGGCCAAGCGCGTCTCGACAAGATAGCGCTTGGAATCGTCCAAGCTGATTCCGCAGATCTCCTGGATATAGCGGGACCATGCCGGCATTTCTTCGCGCGTGATGGCAACAGTCATCCTCGATATCCCTTGACAATGGCGGAGATCCGGCCGGCAATGGATTCCAGCGGCAGGACGACATCGACAACGCCGGCGTCGAGCGCGGCTTTGGGCATGCCATAAACGACACAGCTCGGCTCATCCTGGGCAATCACATAGCATCCGTGGCGCTTGAGGAGCCGCAAGCCGAGGGTTCCGTCGCTGCCCATTCCCGTAAGAATCACGGCCATGGCGCGGCCGGGAAACCTGCTGGCAGCGGAGCGAAACAGGTAGTCGACGGAGGGCCGGCAGTTGTTTTCCGGAGGGTCGTCGGTAATTTCGATGACCGGCTGCATCTCCGAGCCTGTGCCAAGCCGCATCTGCCGTCCGCCGGGCGCGATGTAGACCGTGTTCGGCTCGGGATGATCGCCATGCGCCGCTTCTTTGACACGGAGCGAGCATTTGCCGGCCAGCCTTTCGGCCAGCGATATGGTGAAGATAGGCGGCATGTGTTGCACGATCAGGATGGGGACGCCAATATCCTTCGGGATGGTGGGGAGAATCTCGGCCAGAGCATTGGGTCCGCCGGTCGAGACGCCGATGAGGACCATTTCCGGCTTGGCAGGATTGGAAATGCGCTGCATCCGTCTGCCGATGTCGTTGATGGATGGGCTTTCAGGCAAAGGTTCCGGCCGAAAAGCGGGTTTGGGAAGGGGCGGGCGGGGGGAATTGGAACCGCCGCGCAGAATAGCGCGGACTTCGAGGCGATGGGCCAGGGCGCGAATGCGGGGAGTCAGTTCCCGCAGCATTTGCTCCCGCGCTTGTTCCGGAGATGCGGAATCGGGTTTGGTGATGAAGTCAAAAGCCCCCTTTTCAAGGGCGCGCATGGTGAGTTCGCCGCCGCGATGGGACAGGGCGCTGACGACGATGACCTCGACCTTGGGTGCTCCGCTGCGCAGCAGGGCATCAAGGACCGCCAGGCCATCCATCTCCGGCATCTCGATGTCGAGAGTGAGAATGTCGGGCTTCAGTTCCCTGACCTTCTCCAAGGCAAGCTTGCCGTTGCTCGCACTGCCCACGACCTCGACTCCCGGAAGAGAGGCAAGCACATCCGCAAGCACCCTCCGGAAGAGGACCGCATCGTCGACAACCAGGACTCGCACGTCTAGCCTTTCTTCTCGTCGTTCGAGAGCGGGTTTGGCAACAGGTCATCGACACCAAGCACCGCGGCCAGATCAAGCAGAGCCACGAGGCGCTGACCGCTGTGAAACACACCGCGCAGTTTCTGCATCTGCACGCCATTGAGGTTCGGGGGAGGATGGTCCAGCCCGCCCGGCGGGACCACAACCGCGTCGGCTACGCTGTCAACAAGCAACCCGACAGGCTCGCCTTTCCAGTCTGCGATCAGGATGCGGCTCTCCGGGCCAATTTTGACGGAGCCCAGTTCCAGACGCACGCATAAATCGATCAAAGTAATGATCCGGCCTCGCAAATTGCGGATGCCTGCCACAAAATCCGGAGCATGCCGTACAGGCGTGATCTCGCCCACCATGATCACTTCCTGGATCAGGGTGGCATCGATTGCGAAAAGGCCATCGGCTCCGAGATAGAAGGTCGCGGTCAGCAGATCCTCATCGGTTTCAGGATCGGAAATTATTGTTGCCATGTCCACTTCCTCAGACTCTGAATTTGGCCACTTGGGCGCCAAGTTGTTCCGCCAGTTTGGATAGTTCGGCGGCACTGCTCTGCACCTGTTCGCCGCCCTCCTGGATGCCGGACACGGCCAGGTTCACATTCGCAATGTCCGCGGCAATGCTCTTCGACACTTGCGCGGTTTGAGAGACGTGTTCATTGGCATCGCGCACGCCTTCCGAAGCACGGGCTATATTGCCGGCCACATCCCTCGTGACTGTAGCCTGCTCTTCAATGGCCGCCGCGATGCTGGCCACAATTCCGCCCACGTCGCGGATGACCGTGGCAATTTGAGCCATATCGCCGACCGCCATGCCGGTGGAGCTCTGAATGCCGGCAATGCGCGCCTTGATGTCCAATGTGGCTTCGGCAGTCTGCTTGGCGAGTTCCTTGATCTCGTTTGCGACGACCGCGAAGCCCTTGCCGGCGCTGCCCGCGCGGGCGGCTTCGATGGTAGCATTCAACGCAAGCAGGTTGGTCTGCGCCGAAATGTTGGTGATGGTCTCGGTGACCAACCCGATCTCCTGAGCCGCCTGACCCAGCTTTTGCATCTGTTCCGCGATGGTCCGCGCCTGCGTTGTCGCGTCCTCGCTGATGATGCGCGCCCGCGCAGTATTGGCGGAGATGTCGCCCACCGTGGCGCTCATCTCTTCCGTGGCGCTGGCCACCGAAGCCAGGCTGTTGGAGGATTGCTCCATGCCTGCGACGATCGAGAAGACATTGGTGCTGGCCTCTTCGGCTGCCGCGGCCACGGTATGAGTCCGGTCGGAGACAGTGGCTGTTCCGTATGCCGTCTGCTTGGAAATGGCCGAGAGCTCCGTTGCGGAACTGGCCAAGGTCTGCACGCCGGCCGAGATATCGCTTAGCAAGTTGCGCAGGCTGTTCTTCATGCTGTTCAGGGCGGTAGTCGCTTCGCCAATCTCGTCGGTAGATTCCACCACCAGATCCGCTGCCGAGAGGTCGCTGTTGGCAATCCGATTGGCAAAGTCAACGGACTTCCTAAGAGGCCGGATCACCAGTTTGCGAATCAGCAGGTAGACCGATCCGCCGGAAGCCAGAAGCGTGAGAAAACTCAGCAGGAAGATTGCCACTGAATTGGAAAAAGAGGTTGCCACAAGCTGGTCGGTGGACGCAGTTACGGCGAAGGCGCCTCGCAAATCGCCGACTTTCATGCCTTCCTTGGCATACCCAAATGGGCCTTTTTCGCCCACGGGATCGCCATGGCACACCAGGCAATCCTGGGTAATGCGAACCGGCCGCGCATAGCGCATGACTTCTTTTCCGTCCGCCGATTGGCGTTCGGAGAATTCCTTCAGCGCAGGATCCGCTTGAAACATTTCCAGGGCGTGGCGCTCAAATGCGTCCGGCTGGTTCTTGGGATTGCGCGGAGTGAGGGAAGGCGTATGGAAAGTCATCTGATTCTTGTTCGCATACTCCTCGGCAACACTCCAGGCCGCAACCACCGGCACCTGGCTGAGGGACCTGAATTTGCCATCGGGCACAAGAGTGGGCAGATTCCCGGAGAACCAGAGCTGTGTCTCGGTCGCCATACCGGTTATTTGGCGGATCTTGTCGCGGAAAGCTTCTTCCGCCTGCTGGTTGATCCGCCGCTGGGTGACCCAGAAGCTGATCAACGAACTGGTGGTGAGAACAAGGACGATTGTTCCCACGATTTTTCCCGAAAGCTTGGCGTTCTTGAACATGCGAACTCTCGTTTCTTTGGCCGGAAGTGGACATCAAAGGGACTCTCAGAAAAGGGCCCCTCGCATCAAATCTTGACTCGCATCACATCTTGAACTGCGCTACCTGGGAACCGAGCCTTTCAGCCAGCACAGACAGTTCGGTGGCGCTGCTTTGTACCTGTTCGCCGCCGCGACGCATCTCGGTGACCGTCATGGTAAGGCCGGAGATATCGTGCGCAATGCCCTGGGAAACCGTCGCCGTCTGCGAAACATGTTCATTGGCCTCGCGGACTCCGATGGAAGCCTGCGCGATGTTGCCCGCCACATCCTTGGTGACCGTGGCTTGCTCTTCGATGGCCGCCGCGATGCTGGCGACAATCCCGCCCACATCCCGGATCACGTTTGTGATTTGCCCGATATCGCTGATTGCGGTGCCCGTCGAGCTCTGGATTCCCGCGATGCGCGCCTTGATATCCAGGGTGGCATCGGCGGTCTGCTTCGCCAGTTCCTTGATCTCGTTGGCAACCACGGCAAAACCCTTGCCTGCACTGCCCGCGCGCGCCGCTTCAATGGTCGCGTTCAAAGCCAGCAAATTGGTTTGGGCAGAGATGTTGGTAATGGTCTCGGTTACGTTTCCGATCTCCTGTGCGGCCTGACCCAGTTTCTGCATCTGGTCCGCGATGGTGAGGGCCTGAGAGGTGGCCTGCTCGCTGATGGCCCGAGCGCGCGAGGTGTTTGAGGAGATGTCGCCGACCGTGACGCTCATCTCTTCGGTGGCGCTGGCAACGGAAGAGAGGCTGCTGGAGGACTGCTCCATGCCCGAGGCAATCGACATGGTTGCGGCACTGGCCTCTTCGGCTGCGGCAGCCACCGCATCGGCTTGCTGGGCCATTGTGGCCGCACCGGAGGCCGTCTGCTTGGAGATTGCGGTGAGCTCGGTGGCGGAGGATGCCAGGGTGTGAACGCCCTCGGCGATACCTCCTACGAGCTTGCGCAGGTTGTCGTTCATGGTCTTGGTCGTGTTGGCCAGCTCGCCCAACTCGTCTTTTCTGGCCAGCAGCGCTTCGGGCAAATTCACATTGGTCAGGTTTCCCTCGGAGATCACCTTCAAACGCGCCACAACCAGGGCCAAGGGATCGAGAACCCTGTGACTGAAGATAAAACCGACTCCCAGGCTCGCCCCGATTGCCAGCAGGCATGCCAACGCGATAATCCATTCGGTCCTGACCTGGCTTTCGATTTCATGGTCAACATCGGCATCGATCAGCTCGGTAAGACTCGCCGTGAGCGCATCGGAGAGATCGCGAACCTGAGCTCCGTGCGGCTCGACCGTCGCCACCAGTTCCTCGTCTACGGACGCGATGCGCTTGGCTCCGCCGCTCATGGCTTCTTGAGCGATGGCTACCTGCTCTTGATGAAGCAGGGGCAGTTCAGTGGCGATCTTTGCCACCCGATCCTTGTTTTCCTGCAAGACGAATTTCCTGCTGCCTTCCGGCAAAGGGGCGAACGCGGTGTTGATTTCGGTCCAGTCTTCTTCGACCTTCTGCTTGTAAGCGGCGGCCTTGTCCATCTTTCCGTCTGAGACGAAGAGAAGAACGCGCCGGAGGTCGGATCTGGCCTTCATCAACTTCAAGTCAATTTGAGAAGACATCAGGAGGGTAGGGATCCTGGTGTCCTTCATCCTGCCAAGCTGCTGGCGGACATCGATCGCCATGGTAATTACCAGAGCTGATGCGGCGATTACCACGATGAGAAGGGCAGCCAAGGCGTAAACCTTTTGAGTGCTCATCTTCTGATTCATTGCAATTCTCTCCTTGATTACCTGTGCTGGTTCGCCGCCAAGCTGTCCGCCGGGTGCGACAAAAGTTCAATGTTCTAGTTGACTTGCGGGGTTGGGATGGAGGCCGGAGGGCCTGCTCGCCAAAACTCCCGCAGTCGACTCAAGAGCCGGTCCCGGTCGAGCTTCGTTTGATAGTCGTCAATGCCCGCGGCGCTGCCTCGGGCGATATCGTCTTCGCCGGCCAGGCTGGTGAGGGCAATGATGGGCAGCCGCGCCGTGAGGGCGTCGCCGCGAATGCGCCGCGCCAATCCCAAGCCATCCAGCCGCGGCATTTCGATGTCGGTGACCACGGCACGGACGCGCTCATGATTTTGCTGAAGGATCTCCCAGGCGGCTTCGCCGTCGGGTGCTCCCAGCACCAGGTAGCCGTCTTCCTCAAGGAAACGAGTCACCTGGGAGCGGAAGAAGTCGGAGTCCTCCACCAGCAGAATCGTGTTTTCCTGTTTGCCGTGGGAACTTGGTTGCGCAATGGCTTGCTGGACAGCCCATTCCGGCCAGGTTGCGTCCACCAGTTCGTAGAGATCGACGATCAGCGCGGTGCGGCCGTGAATGATGGTGGAACCGGCCACGCCCTTTTGGCTGTGCGTCGTTTGATCGATCTTGGCGCCCGTTTCAACAACATCCACAGGCATGGTTCCCAGCAAACCCACCTCATGGCCGCGAATGTTGGCAATCATGACCGCAAGTTCAGTCTCGTCGCCAATGGGGTCGACCTGTGCCGTGTCCGACAGCGTGACCAACGGCAGGGAGCCGCCGTGGTATTGCATTGTGCGTCGTCCGGCTATTGTCTCCACCTGCTTGGCCGCGATCTGCTCGATGCGCGTCACAGTATCCAGCGGAACGGCGCAAAGCACATCCGGCGGATTGCGGAACAAAATCAACTGCTGGCTGTCGGCTGTTTGTTCGCGAGCCGCGCTCTCTGCCCGTTCCCGGGCGCTTGCGGCGCGGGTAACCGCGTCCAGTTTGGCCTTGGCGGCGAGACCTGCAACGTCGAGGATGAGAGCCACGGAGCCGTCGCCCAGGATGGTGGCCCCGGCATACTCTTCCATTCCCTTCAGGTGTGAACCGAGAGGTTTGACGACAATTTCTTCGGTGTCGTGAAAGCTGCCCACCACCAACCCGTAGGTTTGCGTGCCGGTGTTCACCACTACGATTTCCAGGGTGCCGCCGCTATGGCGCCTATCGCGGCCGGTGCGGACATAAGGCACGGTGGCGGACGTCGGAGGTGCTGGTGGTTCGCCCTCCAGAGGGATGCGCGGCGAGCGCCTGTCTGCCAGCCGGGTGCGGCGGTCTACCTCGCGACGTCCGCCACGCTCATCGACATAGGTTGGGACAACTCCCAGCACGTCGGCAAAGCGCACCAGCGGGATGAGCTGATCGCGCAAGAGCAGAACTTCAGCATCTCCCACGATCTCAATGCGGGTCTTGGCCGCGCCGGGAAGAACGTGCCGCAACTCCTGCACGTTGGTCTGCGGAATGGCGAAGCACTCGCCTTCGACGGAGACGATCAGGGAGGGAATAATGGCCAGTGTCAGCGGCAATTTGATGCGAAAGGTTGTGCCCTTGCCGACCACCGAGAGGATTTCGACTTTGCCGCCGAGACGATCGAGGTTGGTCTTGACCACGTCCATGCCCACGCCGCGTCCGGAGACGTCGTTGGCCTGCTTGGTGGTGGAAAGTCCGGGCAGAAAGATCAACGCGGCCTTGTCTTTATCCGACATGCCCTTGAGCTTGTCCGCGGTGATCAGCTGTTTTTCAAGAGCCGCCTTGGCGACGCGCTCCGGGTCGATTCCCCGGCCGTCGTCGACGATTTCCACCACAACCTGCCCGGCTTCGTGCCGTGCTTCGATGGTGATCGAGGCCTGGCGCGGCTTGCCGGCGCGAACCCGGTCTTCGGGCATTTCCACGCCATGGTCGACGGCGTTGCGCACCATATGGGTAAGGGGATCGGACAGGGATTCGATCAGGGTCCTGTCCATGGCGACTTCCTTGCCTCGGATGTCGAGCTGAATATCCTTGTGCAGAGCGGCGGCCAGATCGCGCACCAGGCGGGGAAACTTGCCGAAGACGTTGCCGATGGGCTGAAGGCGGGTCTGCATGACCACATCCTGCAACTCGCAGGTGATCTGATTGATTCGCTGGAATGCGGCCTTGAGGGCACGCGGGTTCTGTTGCGCGAGCGTAGAGCGCAACTGATTGCGGCCCAGCACCAGCTCGCCGGCCAGATTCATCAACATTTCCAGGGTTCCCACGCTGACCCGGATGCTGTCTTCGACTACAGCGGCGCTTGCAGGCGCAGGTTGGTTGGCAGCCGGCTTTGCGGCAGCAGGACCAGGCGCGGCCGAAACCGGCAGATTGGTTGGCAACACCCGGCTGGGCTGAATTTCGGCAGCCAGAGACAGGGCCACCTGGGGCGGAATCTGTGCAGGCGTTGGCAGAGCTAACGCCGGCCGTGCGACTGGTTCGAAGAGTGAGGCGGCAGACGCGGAGAGCAGCTTGACTCTGTCTCGATTATGGGGGAACAAGGGGCCAATATCGTCCGGCTTGATCGCCGTGGCCAGGATAAACCGCACCGGCAGTTGCGTTCCCAGAGGACCGTCGAGCGTTCCGACCGCGTCGAAGTTCACTTCGCAATCGAGAATCTCTCCGGACTCCATCAACTTGCGGAAGACATCCAGCACATTCTGGCCGCGCCGTTCGATATCGTGGATCAGGTCGTACTCCACGGAGTACAAATACCGGCCGGACTCCTTCGACTGGTCGTAATCGAACCTGGAAAGGACCGCGGGTAACCCTCCGCCCTCCGGTGTGACCGCGATGGTTTGAGTCAGCGAGGCCTTTCGCTCCTGCGGCAAATAGGACGAGGTCAAGCCAGTCAGGCTCAACACCAGGTCGTCGATATCGGCGTCGGCGCTTTCGGCGGGGTGGTTGATCATCTCCCGCAACTGGTCGAAGGCCGTCAGCAGCAGGTTGGTGATCTCGGCGTTCGGGACCATTTTCTTCGACCGCACCATGTCCAGCACGGTCTCGGCCTTGTGAGACAGGTCCTTGACCTTGGTCAGGCCGAAGTATCCGCTGGCGCCCTTGATGGAATGGGCGGCGCGGAATACCTTATTCACCAACTCCAAATCAATGTCCGCCCCACCCTCTTCGATGGCCAGCAAGTCGGCCTCAATCGTGGTCAGATGCTCCCGCGATTCATTGATGAATTCACCGAGTAATTCGTCGTCCAGATCCCCATCCATGCTGGTTCTCCTATTCCCAACTTCCGCTCACATTGAGGCGCCCCGTCAGCCGCATGCTTTGCAACAGGCGGTAGATGTCGGGGCAGACGTTGGTCACGCGAAGGCTTCCGCCGCAGCGCGCCAGGCTATTGGCGGCTGCAATCAGCAGACCCATGCCGCTTGAGTCCAGCATTTTGGCGCCTGCCAGGTCGAACGCCAGTTCGCGCACGCCCTTGTTCAACATGTCTTTGAGGCTTGTCTGCAACTCCGGAATCAAGACCGCGGTCAGATCGCCCGTGAACTTTACGGAACCTTTCTGGTCGCTGAGTTCTATAACGTATGGCGCCATTTTTTCAGTTTTCCTTTCCTGCTTGTTCTTTCTTGCTTATCCAGAGTGTGATCTGGTTGCCGCGGCGATTGAAGCGCACGCGGTCGGCATAGAGGGTGTAGAGGTGCAACCCGCGGCCCGAAGTCGAGGTCAAATCCAATCCTCTTGGTCGGGCCTTGTGCCAGTTAAAGCCAGTGCCCTGATCGCAGACCTGCAAGCGAATCCACTCCCGTCCCACCCAAAGCCGCAAGGTGACCAGCTTGGCCGGATCGCTTTCATTTCCGTGAAGAATGGCGTTGTTGAGGCTCTCCCGCATCAACAACTCCACGGCAAAGCAGACAGGACAGAGGTCTTTCTTTTGGAGCAGCGCCCGAATCTGGCCGCAGAGGGTCTCCACTTCTGCCAATTGCGAAGGGATGACTTGCGAAAAAGTGGGGCTGTCTGCCCGGCTCATCGTTCCACCCCCATAAACAGCGTGTCGTCGGCGGGAGACAAACCGGCCATGAGTTCGTCGACCACAGCGGGGACCACGTCCCCGAGGGGCGCGCATCGCCGCGCATAACATGCATTGGCCAGGCGCACGAGGCCTTCCTCGAACGATCCGCCGGTTTCAATCAACCCGTCGGTATAGAAGAAAATGCGGTCGCCCCGCTGCAGGGTCATTTCGGTGACGCCGAAGACTGCGTCGGGAAATGCCCCGACTACGTCGCCTTCCTGTCGCAGAATCAGCGGTTTGTCCCCATTGTTCGCGACCACGATGGCGGGGGGATGGCCGGCATTCACCAGAGATAGCTGACCGGTTCTATGGTTGAGCCGGGCATAGATGAGAGTGAAGAACGCGCCCGACGGAAGAATGCGGCACAGCGAGCTATTGATGGCGCGCACGATCTCCGGGGCCAGGTGCAAGGGGCCGGCATACTCGTTGGCGAGGGCTTTCAGCGAGGCGGTCCAAAGCGAGGCGGCCAGGTCGTGGCCGCTGGCATCCGCAATCAGGTAGTCCACGATGCCCTGCCCGGAAGAGAACACGTCGTAGAAGTCTCCGCCGGCGGCAAGCACCTGACGAATCGAAACCTGAAAGGAAGCTTCCGGCAAGTCTTCAGGGCGGGGCATGAGGCTTTGCTGGGCGCTGGCCAGCAACTGCACCCTCTCCACCTGGAGTTCGGCAAGCCGCTCGTAGGCTCTCTTGAGCCGCAGATGGGTGCGAACGCGGGCAATCACCTCTGCACCTACGATGGGCTTGGTGATGTAGTCGACCCCGCCGATTTCAAAGCCCTGGACCTTGGTGGCAATATCGTCGTTGGCGGAGATGAAGAGAATCGGGGTGGTAAAGGCTGTGGATTCCGCATTCAAGGTGCAGCTAACGTCGAAGCCGGACCCATCCGGCAAATTGACGTCAAGAAGAATCAGGTCGGGACGCAAGGTTCGGATTCCTTGAACGGCTCCGGAAACGTCCCCTGCGCTAGCGGTGCGAAATCCGGCCCTCTTGAGGAGGCCTTCAATTGTGCGCACGATGCTGAAATCGTCATCGACGACGAAAACCAAAGGGGAAAGCTCTCGTTCCTCGACGAGTATTCTGGCGTTCTCCAGTGGAATGACCGGTTCTTTGCGGGGACCCAAGACTCTCAGCCCTTCCTTGCATTCTTGTCGCTTTGCTTCATTTATCGGCAGTTTTGACGTTTTCATTCGAAGAAAATCAAGGAGGCAAACCCGGCCTCCGATTCAACGAAGGCGATCGCCGACCACCCTGCATCTGAAACGCTGCAAGTGCTTGGGGCGTTCAGCTACTGGCTTGAGTGAGGTGCTCTGTCATTGCATCTTCGAGTTGAAAGAACGCGAATTGCAACGCATCCACTTGACCGGCAACCGATTCGAGATCGCCCGCTATCCCAGCCTTTTCGATTCTGTGGGCGAGGGCCCTCAGCGCTTCGCCGCCGATGTTCGCCGCGGCTCCCTTGATCAAGTGCGCCTTGCCTCCCGCGCCCTGCGGATCACCGCTTTCGGCCAGAGTGCGCAACGCCTCGATCTGGCGGGGCATGGCGTCAAGGAAATCGCGCATCACGAGTTGAATCAGCTCTTCGTCATTCATCAGACGACTCGCCATCCCAGCCCGATCGAAGACAATTGGCAAGCCCGGTAGCGGCAAAGCGGGAGGCGCGCCCTCGGTGAGGAGCGGTGGGGTTTCAGTTGTCGGTGAGGTCTCGGCAGCTGGACCCGGCATCCAACGCGAGAGCACCTCTGCCAACACCTTCGAATACACCGGTTTAGAGACATAATCGTTCATCCCCGCCTCGATGCACTCCAGCCGATCGCTCTGCTGGCAATGAGCGGTCATCGCAATGATGGGGATGTGTGGATTCATGGTCGGGAAAGCCGAACTGCGGATCTGGCGGGTAGCTTCGAGGCCATCCATCTGCGGCATCTGCACGTCCATCAGCACCAGGTCATAGGCGTGGGAAGCCAGCGCCTGGAGTGCCTCGATTCCGTTCTCTGCGATATCCGCAGTGAGGCCAAGCATGCCGAGGATGCCCAGAGCCACCTGCTGGTTGGTGGAATTGTCCTCAGCAAGCAGGATTCGTGCCTCGATACCCGCGAAGATTTTTTGGGATGGGGCGGAAGAATGGGCCGCTGTGCTGTTCAGAGAGTTGACCTTGGCTGGGGACAAATCAGGGATGGCGCGGGAGCGTTGCCGACCAACAAGTGGCTTGTTTCCATCACCGGACAACAACTCCTCTTCGCGGTTCCCGCCAACGATGGAAGCATTGAGATTCGCGAAACCGATCTCGGCTTCGGAGGATTTCACGATTGGTTGGTGTTCGAGCACATTCTGGATGATCGCGATGTAGCCGTCGACCGCCCCCTCGCCACTCCGAATGGGCGAAATCTCAATCTCAGCAGTGTAAAGCGACCCGTCCTTGCGCCGATTGATCGCTTCGTCGTGCCAAGCTTCTCCGGCTCGAATCCTCTCCCAGATCTGTGTGTAAAACGCCTGCGAATGCCTTCCGGGACTGAGAACTCGATGGGTCTGCCCCACCAGCTCCTGGCTGGCGTATCCAGTCATTGTGGTGAAAGCCGGGTTCACGAACTGAATGATTCCGTCCAGGTCGGCGATGACGACAGCGACGTCCACGCGCTCGACAGCCTTGAACATGCCAGAGCAGACCAGCCCTTGGTTGGTGTTGAACACAGTTGGCCTCCCTGGCGCAAAGCTGTACTTTGCTTATCGTCCGATGTGCACAGATCTGTACAGCACGTATTTTGTCTCAAGAATTTGGAGAGCAATAACAACTGGGTCCCTTAGCCAGAAACTCCTTTACAGCTCGGCGAGCGACAGCCTGAGCGTGACAAGAAAGAAGATGTCATGGGCTATTTTCCCAAGTGGGGTAACATTGGTGGAACCTTTGGCGAAACCGGCGCTAAGTTAGCCGTTGTTATGGGTACTTAATGGACAAACTTCGCCAAGACCGGCAATCCGAATTCGAGCGACAACTCGAACTCGGCAGCCTTGCCGGACTGGCCGCAGTTGGACGACGCGCAAAGCTATCTTCAATTCGGGGCGGAGGGCCAGGTCGCACATGCGGCGGGGCTGCGCAGCACCCAGTGCCGTGCGTATGCTGGGGCGCTGGCCAGGCGCGACCGCCGATGAAACTCGCAGGCAGGCGGCCGGGTTGCTGTGCCGGCGTGCCTGCCGTCCGGTTGAGGCGATCAATTCTGTTGCCCTGCGCATTGCGTGCATGGCGTCTCCCTAACGAGGACTGTCGAGGACCGCAATCAGCAGGGCAAGCACAGTAAGGCGAACGCTGCGCCTGCGCCGTACGTTGCGCTCCGCCCTCTTTTCATCCTGGAAGCGAATTGCCGTTTTCACTCTCTCGAATCTGCCTCGTTGGTCATCCATCACAAACGATCTTGCCTGATTCATACACGCCGCCTTCCTCTCCGGGACTCACCGACAATCTCTAGCGCCTTCGACAATGCCCTAACTCGGAACCAATGCACTGAAACCGTTCGATGCTTAGTCGCAACGGTCACACACATGGTTCAAAGGACTGCATCTCTTTTGAAAACACCGTAATGCCGCATCCCACTAGCTCTATCGACGTGCGCAAAGGTGAGCTACATCTGCCCGGGCGGCATTCGTAGTGAAGTTACCAGAAAGGAGTCAGTGTCCTGATTTGGAACGTACGGCCTGCGCCTCAAATTACGAAGGACTAATCGCAGTTGCGGGGGCGGAGGACTCTTCCCCACTTGCCTTCCTTCTTTGAGCAAGACGGCGCCTGTGTCGATCCACGGCAGCACTGGCCTCGACCAGGAGCGCGAGCAGGGGGACGAGCCAAACAACCCTGGCCTGATAGCGCGCTTCGTTGGCCGAAATCCCCCCGCAAATCGCGGCATTCAGGACTATCCCGGCAAATGCCCAAAGGAAGACTCTCTTGAGCAGCGGACTTATGGTTCTACCAGGAAGAACTGCGAGCCAGACCAAGAGCAGATAGAGGAAGGAAATCGACACACAAAAGTATGGAAGAGCCTTCAAGATTACGGAAGGCATGGTTCCCTGGTAGGCGGCAGTGGAGCGAATCTGGGCAAGAACCTCGAGCGGAAAGGTCCGGTCCATGTTGTCTTTTTCGCCTGGATTGTACTGAAAGTCCGCGAGGCTGAAGTTCAGGAATTGTGCTGCCGCGTTGCGCAGACCCGACCTTGCGACGCCGAGCGGATCGTAGCGCAGAACCGCGAGAAAAAAGCGGAACTGCTCCGCGCTCAGAGCACGGCGTTGGTCGTACGTAGCCATTTCATAGACTGACTTGCCGGGCTCCGTGCCAAAGAGAAAAGTGTAAGAAGACATGGGAAACTCACTACGGTAGGCACAGAGAGTGAAGTTGCTTTGCGGACAAGTGGCGCGCAGATAGTTTGTGCCCGGTCCGTCGTCAACCAATCGGGCCGCGATCAAGGGAAAGCGCAAGGGCGCCGCGCCAGTGGCGCGAGTAATTCCGTAGGTTACGAGAGACTGGCCGCCGTAGGCGGTGACAGCAGCAAGCAGGATGACGCAAAGCCCTCGCCGATTGGCAAAGGTACGCCGCAACAGGTTGGCAGCCACGGCTATGCCAATCAGCATGACCGCAAGCAGGACGCAGGTATCATGCGCCAGGAGTGCGAACGCCAGAAGCAGGTACCAGAGAACGTTCTCGAGGCGCCCAAGGCGATGCTCCGCGGAGATCAGAATCGCGCAGGCGAGAACGGTCAACCCGGCAAAGATGTCGGGCATCAGATAACTGGCGAAAAACGAAACGTCCGACAGCACGCATAATCCTGCGCAAATCCAGGGCAAAGCGGGCCAAACCGGCATTTCGAGAGCGCGAACCGACAGGTAGAGGGCAAGAAAGACGGCAGCGGCCTGGACCAGGATTGTCAGCCAGAACCCGCCGCTCACCGCGCCCAGATAAAGCAGGAGCCCCCAATAGAGCGATCTGCCCAGCATGATGCCCTTCTTCTTGATGTCTTCCAGGCTCCGCGTATGCGCTGCGCCGATATTGTGCAGGCTTCGCTCGGCTGCTTCGGAGCTCGAACTGCCTGCGGCGGCAGGGGCGTCGCTGTCTGCGGCGGTCCATGCGGTTCGCAGATGCGTGAATTTGTTGATGGCCGCATCTTCGCTACGCATATAGGTTCTTGTATCGATGTAATAGAAAGGGCCGCGGTTCCAGATGGAAGGCCACAAAAGCAGGACAATCAATCCGGCCAGCACAAGCGGCCGAAGCAAGGAAGCATGAATACGCAACTGGATTCTCCCAAAACGCATCGTATGAATACCTGTAGCGGCTCTCTATTATTTCGCCAGAGGCTCGTAGAATGGCTTACCCCAACATAGCAGCTAGCCTGCAATGCGATTCAAGAAGCGCGTTCATCCGGGAACCGCTCCAATCTATCACGTTCGACAGGGAAGGTTCAGACCAGCGGATGCACGCAACGAGACGGGCATGGGCGGTCGAGGTTCAAGATCATGAGTAGTGGCCTGTATTCCGAGCCGAGGACGCGGCCCGCCGTGCGCCGCATGGCGTTGGGGGCGGAATTCCTGCTGCTGTTTGTGGGCCTGCCAGTGGGCTACCGTTTCTGCCCGGTGCAGTTTCCGCCGCTGCCGCTGCTGTGGCTGGTGGCCGCCTATGGATTATGGCGGTTGCTCCGCAAACCGGGATTCGATCGCGGCAAGCTCTGGAATCCGGGGCCCTTGACGGACAGGCTGCCCTCGATTCTGGGCATCTTTGCCATTTGGGCGTTGGGCGTGTGGTGGGCAGTGAGAGAGTTTGCGCCGAGGCTGGAATGGAGCCTGGTGCGGCCGCATCCGGTGTTCTGGGCAGTGGTGATGGTGGCCTACCCAGCGTTGTCGGTCTACCCGCAGGGACTGCTCTACAGAACATTCTTCTTCGAGCGCTATCAGCCCCTGTTTCCGGCCAGGTGGGCCATGGTCGTGGCCAGCGCCTCGGCCTTCGCCTTTCTGCACATTATTTTCCGGAACTGGCTGGCGATCGGACTTACCTGTGCCGGGGGCCTGCTGTTTGCCTTGCGCTATGCGCAGACCCGGTCGCTGGCCACATCGAGCTTCGAACATGCCCTGTTCGGCTGCTGGCTCTTCACGGTGGGGCTGGGGCAATATTTCTTCCACGGCACGGTGGAGGCGGTGAGTTCGTCGCTGCGCTGGTAACCACCTGCGGTGGGGCTGACCGCCTGCGGCGGCCGGCGAGGCCAGACATGACTCCATAAATGTCCATGCGATTGCCCATGCACGAGAGCCCGGCAGACGATGGCGACGCGGGTGGCCGTGCTACCCTTCTTCCATCGTGCGCATTCCCATTCTTGTTGCTCTCATGTTGACGGCCACGGCGCCGTGCTTCAGTCAAACGCCTGCGGCTCCGAACCTGCCCAGCGACCCGCGCGCTGTGTTCGCGGCCGCTGCGCCGTTCTATGACTTCACCGACGTAACCTTGAAGCCGTGGCATCTGAAGGCCACTTACCAACTCTACGATGACAAAGGCAATCCCAGCGAGCAGGGAACCTATGAATATTGGTGGGCATCGCCAAAGCTGCATCGAAGCTCTTGGATCCGAGGGAATCAGAACCGGACAGATTGGTGGACGGCTGGCGGTGCCCTCTACCGCAAGGAAAGCGGTGGGCCGTTGCGATATTTCGAGAGGACACTGGAAACGGCTCTTCTGTCGCCGCTGCCCCAGCGCAGCGAAATCGAATCCGGAAGGTTGAAGCTCGAACTGATGAAGATTCCCGGAGGACAAGAAAGCTTTGCTTGCGTCACCACATCACTGCAATGGAAAGTTGACGGCAAACTGATGGCGCCGACTTCGGCCACGCCTCAGTACTACTGCTTTGATCTTCATACAATGACGCTGCGGATGGCTTATTCGAGTTTAATCACCACCATGTTCAGTCAAATTGTGAAGACGCAGGGTCACTTTCTAGCGAGGCAGGTTGCGGTTTCTGACGGAATGCAAAGGCTATTTTCGATTTCTGTCGATGCAATCGACGGGCTCGACCCTTTAGATGCGGCGCTCAAACCGGCTGCCGATTCGATTCCTACGCGGGCGACGGTTAGTCAGCCTGTGCCCGGCGAAACGGGGGACGGCGTAACCGCCGGACCGCTGGTCAAGAAGACGTTCCCTACCTATCCGATGATGGCGAAGATGGCCCGACAGCAAGGTGTCGTTGTTCTTGCAGCCGTGATTGGCACGGACGGGCGGGTCCGCGATTTGGAGGTCCTCTCCTCCCCATCGCCGCTGTTGGCCGATTCGGCAGTGAAGGCAGTGAAGCAATGGGAGTATAAGCCGTACCTGCTAAATGGAGCGGCGGTCGAAGTGGAAACAGTCGTAAATGTGTATTACAGCCTGGGTAGATAGCAAGGCAGGCACCAACGACGCGAAGGCCAGCCGCAAGCGGCTGGCCTTCGTGGTCTGACCTGATCGAGTAGTTTAGAACCGCACCGAGGCGGCGCGGGGCGAGGTGCCGCTGAGTTCGGCGGCGCGGGCTTCAGCGTAACCAGCTGCACCCAAAAGGGCGGCGCGGCTGTCGAGGATGATGCGGACAGGCATGTTGATGAGCAACTGGCTCAAGCGGCCCTTGTCCTGGAAGGCCTTCATGAAGGTGCCGTCCTTCATCTTTTCCAGAATTTTGGGCGCAATGCCGCCGCCGATGTAGAGTCCGCCGACCGAGAGCACCTTGAGAGCCAGATTGCCGGCCTCGGCGCCATAGGCGGAGACGAACATGTCCAGTGCCTTCTCGCAGATCTCGCTCTTGGCTGCGAGAGCCAGCTCGGTGATGATGCCGTTGGGGTCGCTGACCCCGGCAAAACGCTCGGTGAGCCAGGCCGGCTCTTCCATGCCGCGCACTTCGCGCAGGAACTCGTAGATGTTGGTCAGGCCCATGCCGCTGATGACGCGCTCAAAGCTGATGCGGCCGTTGTACTTCTGTTTCAGGAAGCGCAGCAGGTCGATTTCGTCTTCGTTGCGGGGAGCGTAGTCGACGTGACCGCCCTCGGAAGGGTAAGGATGATGGCTTTGGCCATTCCAGGGCAGAATGCATTCGCCCAATCCGGTTCCGGCCGCGATCAGCGCACGGTTGCCGATCTGGCTGGCGTCGCCCTCGCTGAGGGTGAAAATCTGGTCGCCGGAAAGCTCGGCAATGCCGTAGCCGTTGGCCTCCAGATCGTTGATCAGGAAGACGTGATCGATGGTGAGGTTGATGGCCAGTTCGTGGCTATCCAGGGTCCAGGGAAGATTGGTGAGGCGCAGGCGCCCGTTGCGCACCGGGCCAGGCACGCCAAAGCAGGCCGCCGATACCCTTTCGGAACCCAGAAACTCTTTCACAATCTCTTCCAGGCCACTGTAGTCCTTGGCCGGAAATTGCTTGTCGCGGGTGTACTTCAGTTTGCCATCGGTAAAGTCATATAGCGCCAAATGGACTTTGGTGCCGCCTACATCGCCCGCCAGAATCATCGTTCCCTCTCCAAAACCCCACAGCCTTCCCCATCCGTTGCGGGCAAAAGTGCAGCTGCAGCCTTATCCAGGATCAAAGTAAGTATACCGCTTGCAGGCCAAATCAGCTGACTGGGCAGCCTTTCCGGATCGCGCGGCCCGGTCAGAACTTCTTTCAGAACCGCGGCCTTGTCAGCCCCGGCGATGAGAAAGAATACACTGCTGGCGTGGTTGATGACCGGCCAGGTGAGTGTGATGCGCCAGGTGTCTTTCTGGGGCACATGGTTGGCGGTGACCAGGCGGCTCAATTCATGAATGGCGGCGGTGTTGGGAAACAGCGAGGCGGTGTGGCCGTCGTCTCCCATGCCCAGCGAAACCAGGTCGAAGCGAGGACTCTCGGCGCCCTCCAGGCGGAAGCTGTTGCGCAGTTCCGACTCGTAGCGGGCGGCGGCCACCTCCGGCTCCAACTCGCCGGCCATGCGGTGAATCTGGTCGGGATGCAGCGGCACCTTGTCGAGCAGCGCCTCGCGGGTCATGCGGTAGTTGCTTTCGGCGTCGTCGGGAGGAACCGAGCGTTCGTCGACCCAGAAGAGTTCGATGTTCTCCCACGGCATCCGCGCGCGCCAGGGATGCGACGGATCGGCCAGCAGTTCGAATGCGGCTTTGGGGGTAGATCCGCCGCTGATGGCGATGCGGGCTCGTCCCTGCGCCTCGACTGCCTCGCCGGCCATCTCGACAAAGTATTGCGCGGCCTTCCGGGCCAAGGCGGCCGGGTCGGGCGCTACGTAGTACTTGATTCTGAGTTTTCTCGGCATGCCTTGCGGGGCCTCTGGTCCCAGGTTACAGGTTACACGGGAGTGATCGAGATGAAGTTACCGAATGGGCATATATTCATTCCTCATCCATTTGGATGATTGCCGAAACCAGGTCTTCAAATTGGTGGATAAATGGGCAGTCCAAGCCGGATCGATTTCGCCTCGTTCCTGTGCGAACCGCGCCAACGCATAAGCGTAGACATCCTCCGGCAGGTAGCCCAGCCTGCTCATGGACCAGCCTTGCCTGCGATCTTGCTGAAATTGAAGAAACCGTCTGGCAGCGTTAGCGGTAAAAACGCCCATACCCAGGTAAACGGTGGCCAGGTCGGTCAAAGGTTCCATGTCTTCGTCATCGCGATCCAAGCGGCCGCCGTCGAGCAAGATCACGTGACCTAGCTCGTGGGCCAGGGTTGCCACAACCGTGAGCGGGTCTTTCAACAACGAAGCACGAACAGCGACGAGTGGGTGCTCACCCTCGCAGCGCTTGCCGTAATGCAAGCCCGCCGGACCGTCCGGCTGGTAGCTGTGTTCGGGCAGCATCTCCACCAATTCGCTGGTGTCGGGAATGATGGCCAGCTCCACGTGGCTTCTAGGCACGCCCATGTACCCGCAGATGCGGCAGAAGAGCGCCTCAACCCCGGCCTCGTTTGGCGCATAGGGGTCCGGGAAGAATTCGTCGGTGGGCAGCACCACCTTGGCGTTCTGCATCCGGCTGGCCCCCAGCATCCGGCTCAGACGGCGCAGGCCTTCATCCACCCACAGGCGCTCTTCTTCCGCGATCGGCAGTCTTGGACGGAAACCAAACATGGCTATCAGTTTAGATGGCGAAGCGAGGTGTTTGTTTGTGGAAACAGCAAATTTACAAAAGAAGAGTTTTTAGCGGCCCAGGTACACGCGGTATTGCGTTTCCAGGACGCCGGCAGCACGGGCCAGAACCAGCTTGGAGAGGTTGTACTGGTAGAGGCTTTCGACAAGATTGCTCTGCGCCGACGCCAGTGTGGCTTGCGCGGTGACGAGGGGCAGGTTGTCGTCCACCCCGGCGTTGACCCGGTCGGTTTCGTCGGAGAGGGCGCGCGTGGCCAGTTCGACATTGGAGCGTGCAACCTCAACCAATTTGGAGGTGGCGTCGACGTCGAGCAGGGCCGAGCGCACCTGCTGGTCGATGTGGACCTTCAGGTCGTCGAGTTGGGCGTTGATGGCGGCAAGCTGGGCCGCGGAGGTATCGTTATCGCCGCGCAGTTTGGCCTCGCGGAATAGCGGCACACTGAGCGAGCCCTGCAGCACGAAATCGCCGTGGGAGGCTACGCCGTTGACCTTGCTGACGCCGTAATAACCGCCCAGGCTGAGGCTGGGCAGGCGCTGGCTGCGATAGGCGGCGTGCAGTGCCTTGGTCTCGGCGGCCTGGTTTTGCAGATTCTGATAGTCCTGGCGGCTCTTGTAGGCCGTGGCGCGCACTTCTTCCGGAGTCTCGGAGGCTAGATCGCTGTAGGGCGCGGGGTCGGTCAGCGCGATGTTCTGGCCGGGGTCGAGGCCGATCTCGCGTTTCAGCATGATCAGGTCTTTGGCCAGGGCGTTTTCAGCGGCGATCACCGCCTGCTGCTGAGATTGGAGCTCGACGCGGGCGCGCAGTTCGTCGAGATTGGCGACGGTCCCGGCCAGGTGGGCCTCGTGGGCCTGGTCGAACAGAACTTTATCGGCGCTTTCAAGGGCCTTGGCGTTGTCCACTTCGCTGGCTGCGGCAATGGCGTGGAGGTAAGCCGTGGCCACCTGCTGTACCACCTCGCCGCGGGCCGACATCTTGGCAAAATAGGCAGAACGCTCGCCTGCCCGAGCGGCCTTCCAACCGGCGATGACGGGGCCGGAGAATAGCATCTGGCTATAGTGAATCTGCGCCTGGGTCAGGTCGTCGCGGGTGATCTCGGAAATGCCGGCGGGCATCTTGCCGCCGAAAAGCTTGGCAAACTCACCGAAGACGCCGGGGCCAAAGCCCAGGGCGGCAAGATTGTGCTGGTAGACGCCGTTGTTGGCTGTCAAAGTGATGGTGGGCAGAAACAGTTGCAGCGCCTGGTTCTCTTCTCCTTGCAGCGCCTTTTGACCGCTTTCAGCCTCCTTGAGGCCAAGATTGGTCTCAAGACCGCGATGGATGGCGTCGTCGAGCGAGAGCTTGAGCGTGTCTTCGGTGGCAGGATGGGCCGTGACGCTGCCAAAGAACGGATTGGAGGCGGAAGTAGGATTTTGCGCCGCAACGGAGATGGCCGCCCCGGCCAACGCCAGGATCGCGAAAGAGGCGGGCATGGCCCGTAGCCCGAACATGGATTGTCGCACTCGATTCACTATCATCCATTGTCTCAGATGTTCGAGGCCGGGGTGGGGATTCCGCGATGGGCGGAAAAGCTGAAGTTTGCGGGCCTCTGGCTTCGATCTGAGCCTGAGCCTGAGCCTGTCCTGCGGCGCTCAATCGTCCCATCCGAAGCAGACGGGCGAAGGCGCCGCTGGCTTCGACCGGCGAGGCCCACCAAACGAACATGCTGTACTTTTGGCTCAATGCTTGCGCAATGTGGGTCGAAGGTTGCTGAACGCAGAGTGGAACCAACGCACTGGAGTCCCAGAAAGCTGGCGTCATTTAGAACTCGCCTTTTTCCCAGTCCATGGCTTCCTTGACAGCTTCGTCGGAGACAGTCGGCCTGGGCAGCGCCCAGAAGGCATCCCAGTCAATGGGGGTGGGGTCTATGGGTGGGTTGATCATCCCCTCAGCGGTAAGCCGAGCCAGCTCTCTGGCCAACTCTTCGTCCTCGGAGCCGGGTTGGGAGGGTTCGTCGGCATTGGTCGGAGCTGGCTTGGATGATCCGTTGCCGCATAGCACCCCGAAAGGCAGAGCATTTCCGGCGGCAACGTGGGCCAACAACAGACGAACGGCGTCGGAGAGAGTGAGCCCAATCCCGGCCAAAGCCGCCTCGGCCTCGGCCTTCATCTCGCCATCAATCTCAATACGAACGATGTCGGAAGCCATGAGAGCCTCGATCGAATCCATTGTATGCCGGAGGCGGATGGACTTTGCGCGACAGGTTTCGCCAGACGGCGGCAGACTACTTCGGCCCCGTCGGTGCCATCATCCCCATGTAGGTAAAAAAAAGCAACAGAGCGATATGCCAATTGCAGATCTTGTAGGTTCTATCGCTGAGCATTCCACGATTCAGCTCTTTTTTGAGGGTCTTTCGGAACATCAGACCGACCAAACCAGGAAGGATTCCGTAAATGAGGTTCATCCCATTTTCAGAGATTCCCGCCCAGTCGAACGACTGGGAATGGGCCGCCCTCCAAATATTGATTATCCGAATCAAGAGCACGGCAAACACAAGGAAGTAGACCACTCCCCAAAACATGCCCGCATTCTCGGTGCCCTGTAGCGCGCGATCTTCCTTTTCCATCGTTCACTCTTTCTTTTCATGGGGCAGGTTTGACTGCGCCCCCTACACCATCGCCCGTTCCTTCACGGTCAGGTATTGATTCAGCACGGCCGAGGTCAGCGCCTCGGGGTTCAGATCTAGCGTCAGCGCACCCTGCTCGTGGAGGCGGGCGAGCAGCAACTCACGGCGGCCGGCCATCTCCTGGGCGGCGGCGGCCAGGAACATCTGCTCCACGTCCTTGGGGCGGGCCTCTGCGATGGATTCCACCTCCGGCTGAGCCATGGCCACAAACAGCAGCACGTGGCGGCGCAGCAGGTGCATGGCGCCGTCGATGACCTCGGGGCGCATGGCGGTCTCGGCCAGGTCGGTGATCCACAGAACCAGCGAGCGGCGGGGTTGGAGGCGGTTGAGGGTGGCGGAGGCGCGCAGGTGGTCGGCTTCGGCCGGTTCGGCTTTGACCTGGGCCAGAGCTTCGATGAGCTGGCGCATGTGCGAGGCGCCGCGGCCGGGCAGCAAGCGCTGTTGGATGCCCTGTCCGTAGGCCAGCAGGCCAACGCGATCGCCGGAGTAGAGGGCCAGTTGGGCCAGGGCCACGGCGGTGGTGCAGGCGTAGTCGAGCTTGGAATGGGGCGTAGCCGCAGGGGCTAAAGCCCCGCTCTCCTTTTGAAGCATTTTCGGCACGACTAAAGTCATGCCCTGACGCACATCCGAGCCGTGAGTGGATCTTCCCGCCGGGGCGGGGATAGCCACCCGGGCACGCATCAGGCGGCCGCAGTCGAGCACGATCCAGATAGCCTGGCTGCGCTCGACCTGGTATTGGCGGGTAATGGGCGTGCCGCGGCGGGCGGTGGCTGTCCAGCAGATGTCGCGCAGGTCGTCGCCTTCGCGGTACTCGCGCAGGCTCTCGAAGTCGCGGCCCA